>DASXIR010000155.1:0-34531 GCA_036497895.1 Vicinamibacterales bacterium
GGATGCAGGGCGGATCAAGGTGATCGAGGAGCCGGTGATCACCGCGATGATCCTGACGCCGGCCGAACACGTCGGCGGCATCCTGCAGCTCTGTCAGGACAAGCGCGGCGTGCAGAAGACGCTCGAGTATCTCGCGTCGGATCGCGTGCTGGTCACCTACGACCTGCCGTTCAACGAGGTGGTCATCGACTTCTACGACAAGCTCAAGACCATCTCGCGCGGCTACGCATCGCTCGACTATCATGTCACCGGCTACTGGCCGTCTCCGCTGGTCAAGCTCGACATCCTGGTCAACGGCGATCCGGTGGACGCGCTCTCGATCATCGTTCACCGCGACATGGCCTACGAGCGCGGCCGCATGCTGGCGGCGAAGATGCGCGAGTTGATTCCGCGCCAGATGTTCGAGATCGCGATCCAGGCGGCGATTGGCGGGCGCATCATCGCGCGCGAATCGGTCAAGGCGATGCGCAAGAACGTGCTGGCCAAGTGCTACGGCGGCGACATCTCGCGCAAGCGCAAGCTGCTCGAGAAACAGAAGGAAGGCAAGAAGCGCATGAAGCAGGTGGGCCGGGTTCAGATCCCGCAGGAAGCGTTTCTTGCCGTGCTCAAGATGGGAACCGATAGTGAATAGAGCTGCGCCATGGCTGATGGCTAAGGGCTAATGGCTGAATTCAAGAAGTCGACGCTGCGCGAGTATTTCGAGTCGATCGTGATCGCGGTGATTCTGGCGTTGTTCATACGCACCTTCGTGGTGCAGGCGTTCAAGATCCCGACCGGATCGATGGAGAACAACCTGCTCATCGGCGATCACCTGCTGGTGAACAAGTTCGCGCTCGGGCCGACCGAGTCCGGTCTGGAGCGCACGCTGCTGCCGGTGACCACGATCAAGCGGCGCGACGTCCTGGTGTTCAAGTACCCGGAAGAGCCCGACCGCGACTTCATCAAACGCGTGATCGGATTGCCGGGCGAGACCGTCGAGCTGCGCGAGAAAAAGGTCTACATCAACGGCCAGCCGCTCGACGAACCGTACGTGCACTTTCTCCAGCCGCCCGGCGCCGGCGGCGATCTTCACGAGGTCACGTCGTTCGATGTCCGCGAACGCTACGGACCGGTCACGGTTCCTGCCGATCAGTACTTCATGATGGGTGACAACCGCGACAATTCCGCCGACAGCCGCTACTGGGGCTTCCTGCGGCGCGACTACATCAAGGGCAAGGCGCTGGTGATTTACTGGTCGTACGAATCAGACCGCGAAGACTACCAGGACGAGAGCACCAGCGCGACCGTGAAAGGCCTGGCCTCGGTCTTCGTGCACTTCTTCACGCGCACGCGCTGGGACCGGATGTTTCACCAGATTCACTAGTCATGAAGACGATCCTGAAGCTGCTGCTCACCGCGGCCATCGCCAATGCCGGCTGGCACGTAGCGTCGGTCTGGTTGACCTACTTCAGGTTCAAGGACGCGGTGAACCAGGCCGCGCAGTTCAGCGCCACGCTGTCGCCCCCGCAGCTGGAGCGCCGCGTGCTCGACATCGCTTCGCAGTACTCGGTGCCAATCACCGACGACAATCTGAATGTGCGTCGCGATACCGGGATACCGCAGCACACCTACGTCGATGGGACCTACCAGGAGCAGATCGAGCTGTTTCCGCGTGTCATTTATCCGTGGACGTTCGAGGTGCACGTGGACACCTTCTCCGAGATCTCAGCCAGGCCGTAGCGCATCATTTCTCGCCGAGCCGCAGATCGGCGGCATCGGCGGCTTCCGATCCCCGTTCACGCCAGCGCCCCACGTCCAGCTTCGCAGTGCCGACATAGGTCGCGTCGGACAGGCTGTCGGTGTTGATCTCGGCGTTCAGCCGGGCACCGTGCAGACCGGCACGTAACAGTCCAATGGCGACGCCGACGTCGCTGATCGCCGGCCGATGTCCGTGCCCCGCGACGTGGACCGCCTCCTCGAGCGCCAGCGCCGACAGACGCATGACGGTCAGCGGTACGTCAGTGGCCGCCCGCAGCGCCGCCTGGATCGATGCCTGCCGCGACGCCTTTTCCTCGCTCGAAGCCTTGGGCAGCTTGTAGGACGCCACGACCAGCATGTAGGCGGTCGTATCGGCGTCGATGGCGTCGGTCAGTTCCTCGCGCAAACCAGCCAGCACGGCTGCCGACGCCGCGAGCGCCGTCCGGTCCTCGTTGGATCCGCTGCGGGTTTTCGGCAGCGACGCCACCATCATGAGCAGCGACGCTCCCAATGCGGAGGCCAGCGCTGCTGCCGATCCGCCGCCCGGTGTGGGATTCGACGAACTGAATGCCTCGAGCAGATCGCGGGCACTGCGATCAACCAGCATGAACGATCCGTCCCTTCTTGATTACGGTGTGAATGATGGGCGCGCCGACCCGCATCAGATCGATGGCAGGGCCGTTGACGATCACCGCATCCAGCTGTTTGCCGACTTCCAGACTGCCGACTCGTTCGTGCCGGTCGAGCGCGTAGGCGGCGTTGAGCGTCGCCGCCACGAGCGCTTCTTCGAACGTCAATCCCATGGCGAAACAGGCCAGCGTCATCGAGAACGGCATCGACGGTGAGAAGCCGCCGCCGGGATTGACGTCAGTCGCCAGGGCCACCGCCACGCCGCGATCGATCAGCATCCGCGCCGGCGCAAATCGACCGAGTTTCAGGTACAGCGCGGCGATGGGCAGGAGAGTCGCCACCACACCTGCCGCCGCCAGACCGTCCGCGCCCGCTTCGTCAACGTAGATCAGATGGTCCGCCGAGCGAACGCCGAGGTCAGCCGCCACCCGGGATCCGCCGGTCGCACCGAGTTCGTCGGCGTGGATCCGCAGCTGCATTCCGGCGCGACGGCCGGCGGTCAGGATTGCCGTCGATTCGTCCGGCGTGAAGACGCCGCGCTCGCAGAAGACGTCGCACCACTCCGCGAGCCGCTCGAGTGCGACGGCCGGCATCATCTCCTCGATCAAGAGGTCGACGTAGCGCCGTCGATCGTTTCGATACTCGAGCGGGATCTCGTGCGCCCCCAGGAAGGTCGGCGCGATCTCGATCGGCTGGTCCCCGGCCAGCGCGCGAATGACGCGCAGCGTCCTCAGCTCGGCTTCCGTGCTCAGCCCGTAGCCGCTCTTGACTTCGCAGGTGGTGGTGCCGCATCGCAGCATCTCGTCGAGCCGCCCGCGCGTTCCGGCCGCGATTTCGTCGGCGCCCGCGGCCCGTGTGGCGTTGACGCTCGAGACGATGCCGCCGCCGTTCGCGGCGATGTCGGCGTAGGTCGCACCACCAAGTCGCTGACGCAGTTCGCCGCTCCGGTCTCCGGCGAACGCTGCGTGGGTATGGGGATCGACAAACCCGGGCACCACTGCCCGGTTTCCCGCATCGATGACGCGAGCGTCGGCGGTCAGGCTGCCGTGTCTCGCCCAGTCCGCATCGCTGCCGACGAACAGGATCGTGCCGTGAAAGGATGCGACGCAGGCCTGGGGCCGCGCCCCGGCGTCGCCTTGACGCCGGCCGATGCGAGGCGCGGGTCCCGCACAGGTCAGGACTTCGGAGGTGTTGTGAATCAGGACATCCGCAACCACGCCCCTATTGTAGGGCGGGGAAGCGGACCGGTTCGACGCGGCTACCCGCTGATCTTGCGCGATTCGTGAACGTCCCGGCTGTCCTGCGATTCGACGATGCGGGGGCGGTGGAGCAGAATCTTTTCGTCGCGCTCGCGGGCTTCCTGCTCGCGGACGAATTCCAGTGTATTGCGCAACGTGGCGATATTCGCTTCGATCGAGATTTCCACGTCCTTGCGCTTCAGTTTGAGGCCGTCGATCTCGCGCTGGATATCCTCGAGGCGCGCCTGGGTCTTCTCGAGCAGCAAGTCGGAGCGGCCCTCGGCCTCGCGGATGATTCGCTTGGCCTCCACTTCGGCGGCCGCCCGGATGTCGTCGGACAGCTTCTGCGCCGTGGTCATCGTGTTCTGGAGATTTTTCTCGTGTTCGCGATGCTCGTTGAGCACGGCTTCCGAGCGCATCAGCTCCTGGCGGAACCGATCGGTCTCGCGCAGCGCCTGTTCGTAGTCCTCGGCGACGGCGGCCAGAAACGAGGTGACCTCCACGGGGTCGTACCCACGGAATGACTTTCTGAATCGCTGCTGGCGCAGGTCGAGTGGACTGACGTTCATGGCCGATGCTTCTCCCCGCTCAGGTTTATCGGTCGCTGGTCGGGCTGGCGACAGAGCTGGGTCAAACATAAGTACGGCTCCCAAAAATGGCGGTGCCGACGCGGACCAGTGTCGCGCCTTCTTCGACGGCGACCTCGAAATCGTGGCTCATCCCCATGGACAGCTGCTGCAGGAGCGACGATTCAACTCCCCGCGCCAGCAGGTCGTCGCGGACTTCGCGCAGGTTGTGGAAGTACGGCCGCGCCTGCTCCGGTGTATCGACGGCTGGCGGCAGCAGCATCAACCCAACCATTCGCGCCATTTTCGCCTGACGAGCGGCGTCGATGATGTCCATCAGCTCGTCAGTATGGGCGCCATGTTTGGTCGCCTCTCCGGCGAGGTCAACCTGCAGCAACAGCTCCGTTTGCCGTCCCGCAGCGGCCGCCGAATCGTCTACCTTCCGCAACAACGCGGCACTGTCAATCGAATGCACCATGTCGAAGCGGCCGGCCATCCTGGCCTTGTTCGACTGCAGGTGGCCGACGAGGTGCCAGCGGATGTCGAGATCGGCGGTCCGATCCATTTTCTGGAGCGCTTCCTGAACTTTGTTTTCGCCGAAATCGATCTGCCCGGCTTCGGCGGCGATGCGAACGAATTCGACGGGAAACGTCTTGGAGACGGCGACGAGGCGAACAGCGGCGGGGTCGCGACCGGCCCGGCCGGCAGCCCGCGCGATTCGAACGCGGACATCAGCCAGCCGGGTTCGGAGCGCAGCGGCGTCTGGCACTATTTCTTCGGCAACGAACCTAAAACCGCCTTCGCGGTTGCTGCGCTCGGCCCGTCCGGCGCGAGCTTGAGATAGGTCTCGAACTCCGTCCGAGCAGAGGCGAGGGCCTCGGGAGTACCTTCATTTACCAGCGTCATTCCCAGTTGAAAGTGCGACTCGGCGTGACTCGGATTCGCCGCGACGGCACCTTCGAACTGCTTCTTGGCTTCGGGAATCTTCCCGGCGTTCCAGAGGATGACGCCCTGGTTGAACATCGCGTCGGCGCTCCCGGCGCCACCCGCCGCGCCGCTTCCGGCCAGTTCGATAGCCTTCGCGCTCGCTGCGCTGGCCAAATCGAACTTGCGCTCCGAGTTGTAGGTGTTGGCCAGGCCGCTGTACGCTTCGGCGTAATCGGGCTTGAGCTCGATCGCCTTCTTGTAAGCAGTTTCGGCCTTCTCGTACTCCTTCAACTGGTTCTCGGAATAGGCGATGTTGTAGTAGCAGTCAGAACACTTCTCGTTCAACTCGGCGGCATGCGTGAACTTCGCAACCGCCGCCGCGTGATTGCCGGCCCGGCTGTCAGCTACGCCCTCTTCGAACGTCTTCTTCAGCTCGGCGACTTTCGCGGCCGCCTCAGGCGACGCCCCGGCCGCACCACCGGCGCCGAGAATGAGAGTGATGGGATTGCCCGGCGCGATCCGCACGGAAAGCGTGGCCGGCGCCGAGACGACCTTGTCCTTCTCGCCGGTCACCTTGTAGGTGCCTGGCGTCAGGCCAATCTGGATGAACTCGCCCTTCTTGTCGGTTTTGGTTTCGAAATGGCGGCTGTTGCCGTCGGCGTCAATCGAGACCTTCGCGCCTTCGACAGGTTTGCCGGTGGCGTCTTTTACGATGCCCCGAATCATTCCTGTTGATTGGGCTGAAGCGGGCACTGCCATTGTCGCGGCGAACAGGGCGGCGCACGCCACCAGCCACGCATGCCGGCCGTTCAATCGGCGGACCATGGAATCCTCCTGAAAAATTAGCACAACTCTCGCGTACGGATTAGTTTACCCTGATCTGGCTTCCCTCGTCAGGCGGGTAGCATAACAGCGACAGACGAGCCGGCGGGTCGCTGTCTCGTCTAGAGAAAGAACTCCTCGATGCTCGCCAGTTCGTGGACGACCGGCGCGGGTGGCAACGACGCGATGAAGCGCCGCCCATAGCCTTTCGTCCGCAGCCGCGGGTCGAGCACCGCCAGCACGCCGCGATCGCGGCGGTGCCGGATCAGCCGTCCCAATCCCTGCTGCAGCGCCAGAATCGCCAGCGGCACCTGATATTCCCCGAACGGATCACCGCCGCGCGCCCGGATCGCATCGACCCGGGCCGCAGTGATCGGGTCGCCCGGCGATGCGAACGGCAGCTTGTCGATGATCACGCAACTCAGCGCCTCGCCGACGACGTCGACGCCCTGCCAGAAGCTGGACGTGGCGAACAGGACCGAGTGCGGCGTCGCCCGGAACTGGTTCAGCAGCTGTGACCGCGGCGCCGATCCCTGCCCGAGGATCGGATAGTCCAGCGCCATTTCCGCCATCCCCTGTACCGCGCGCATCGTGGCGTAGCTGGTGAAGAGCACGAAGGCGCGGCCGCGCGTGCGCTTGAGGATCTCGATCACTTCGCGACCGGCGGCGACGGCGAAGCGATCGTCGCGTGGGTCGGGCATCTGTCGGGGCAGGTACAGGATCGCCTGCTGACGGAAGTCGAACTCCGACGCGAGACGGATTTCTTTCGCGTGTCTGATGCCGAGGCGTTCGCGGACGTAGTCGAACCTGCCATCCACCGTCAGGGTCGCGGAGGTCAGCACCGTCGTCGTCATGCGATCGAGCAGCAGGCCGCTGATGATCGACGAGACGTCGATCGGTGCGGCCCGCAGAAACGTGCCGCGGCCCCGGAATTCGACAAAGTAGACATAGCTGTCGTCGCCGACGCGCAGCAGGAAGCGGAGATCGTCCCGCAGTTGACCCGCCCGTCGCGCCAGCGTCGAGGCATCGTCGCCTTCACCGTGGTCCGGCCGAAGCCCGGCATCGCCGGTGTCGGCGTCAAGTTCATCCGTCGTGTCCGGATTGAGCCGGACGTCGCGCATCAAGCCGAGCGTTGCCTCGAGAACCTCGATCGCGCCAATCAACGGAATCGCGGACTCGCGCGTCTCGCCCATCGATTCAGCGGACGCCCGGATGCGCTCCTCGTTGCGGATGCGGCCGTCGCCGCGATGGGCGAACGCGACGTCGGCAAAAAACGCCTTGGCGTGTTCGCGCAGCCGGTCCACGGCTTTGAGGACCTCCATCTTCGCGTCGTGGTTCTCGAACGGCAGGTGCTCAGCGTCGCGCGCCAGTTCTTCGACGCGATAGTTACTGAGATTGAATCCGAAATACTGGGTGGCGATGTCCTCGAGCTGGTGCGCCTCGTCGAGGATCGCTCGCGTGCAGGCCGGAATGACTTCGCCAAAGGCGTTCTGGCGGACCGCCGCGTCGGCGCATAGCAGGTGATGATTGACGATGACGACGTCGGAGGCGGCGGCACGCTGGCGCATCCTGGTCACGAAGCAGTCGTCGTAGCGCGGGCACTCGGTGCCGATGCAGGTGTCGGCGGTCGCCGACACATCGTTCCAGAACGCCAGATCCTCTGGCAAATCGGCGAGCTCCGCGCGATCGCCGACCTCGGTTTGCGTGGACCACTCGCGGATCATTGGCAGGAAGACGTCGTGGACCGCTGGTCCGATGCCGTCGTTCAACTGATCCAGCTTGTGCAGGCAGAGATAATTCGCCCGGCCCTTCATGCAGGTGGCCGTAAACGGAATGCCGAGCGCATCCCGCAGCGCGGGGATGTCCTTGAAGTAGATCTGTTCCTGAAGGTTCTTGGTGCCGGTCGAGATCAGGACGCGCTCACGGCTGAGAATCGCCGGCACCAGATAGGCGAGCGTCTTGCCCGTTCCCGTCCCGGCCTCTGCGAGCAGGACGCCGCCATCCTCGAAGACGCGGGCGACCGCCGCCGCCATTTCGAGCTGGCCCGGGCGCGGCTCGAAGTCGGGCATCGCGCGCGCGAGCGCTCCGTCCGGCCCGAAGACGGCGGAGACCGCGCCTGCTATTCCGGGTAGAGGGGGAACTTCCGGCACAGCGTCTCGACTTCAGCGCGCACCATGCCGAGCGCGCCATCGTCTTCGGGCGTCTGCAACGCGCGGCTGAGCAGATCGGCGATCACGTCCATCTCCGGCTCGCGCATCCCGCGGGTCGTGACCGCGGGCGTACCGACGCGGATTCCGCTCGCCACCATCGGCGGATTCTTGTCGAACGGAATCGCGTTCTTGTTCACGGTGATGCCGGCCTTGCCGAGCGCCGCTTCCGCGACCTTGCCGGTGATCCCCTTCGAGAACACGTCGACGAGCATCAGGTGGTTGTCGGTGCCGCCGCTGACCAGGCGGAAGCCGGCCGCGACCAGCGCCGACGCCAGGCGCTGCGCATTGGCAACGATCTGGCGCTGGTAGGCGGCAAACCCGGGCTCGGCGGCCTCCTTGAAGCAGACCGCCTTGGCCGCGATGATGTGCATCAGCGGTCCGCCCTGGACGCCCGGAAACACCGTGCGGTCGAGATCCTTGGCGTACTGTTCGCGGCACAGCACCATGCCGCCACGCGGTCCACGCAGCGTTTTGTGGGTCGTGGTCGTGACGAAATCCGAGTGAGGAACCGGACTCGGATGGACGCCGGCGGCGACCAGCCCGGCGATGTGCGCCATGTCCGTGAACATCTTCGCGCCGATGCGATCGGCGGCCTGGCGAATACGCGGAAAGTCGATGACTCGCGCGTAGGCGCTGGCGCCGACGATGATCATCTTCGGTTTGTGTTCGTCGGCGAGACGATCGAGCTCGTCGTAGTCGATGCGCTCGGTGTCCTGACGGACGCCGTACGGCACGATGGTGTAGAGCTTGCCCGAGAAATTCAGCGCGTGACCGTGGGTGAGGTGACCGCCGTGCGCGAGGTTCATGCCGAGGACGGTGTCGCCGGGCTGCAGCAGCGTCAGGTACACCGCCATGTTCGCCTGGGCACCGGAGTGCGGCTGGACGTTCACGTGCTCGGAGCCGAACAGCGCCTTGCCGCGAGCGATCGCGGCCCGTTCAGCGACGTCCACGAACTCGCAGCCTCCGTAGTAGCGTTTGCCGGGATAGCCTTCCGCGTACTTGTTCGTCATCACCGAGCCGGCGGCTTCGAGCACGGCCTGGCTGACGAAATTCTCCGACGCGATCAGCTCGAGGCCGTGATTCTGCCGGTGCAATTCGTTGCGAATGGCTTCGGCGATTTCCGGGTCGGCCTCGGCGAGCGTGCGCCACATCGGTGGGGTGGTGGTGTTGGTCGTCATGTTGGTTTCCGAACGATGCGGCGAATTATCGAGTGCGTTCCGCCTCAGTGATCTGATCGATTCGCCTCTGGTGGCGTCCGCCTTCGAACGCAGTGTTCAACCACAGTTCGAGAATCTCGTCCGCCAATTCGAAAGCGACGATGCGGCCGCCGATCGAGAGGACGTTGGCGTCGTTGTGCTGGCGCGACAGTCGCGCGGTGTAGAGATCGTTGCAGAGTGCGGCGCGCACGCCGGGCACCTTGTTGGCCGCAATCTGCTCGCCCTGGCCGCTGCCGCCGAGCACGATGCCTCGATCGGCTTTCCCGCCCGCGACTGTGCGGGCGACGCTCAGGCAGATCGGCGGGTAATCCACCGGCGCCTCGCTGCCGGTGCCGTGGTCGTCGACGCTGTGTCCGAGCCGTGCCAGCGTGTCCTTGAAGTGTTCTTTGAGCAGGAATCCGGCGTGATCCGAACCGATGGCGATGCGCACGATCCGGATTGTACTGTACGCTCTCGGTTGAAAACATGGCGTCAACAGTGGTCATTTCGGCGCGTGGCGAGGAACGGCTGCGCGGTGGTCACCCGTGGATTTACCGCGCTGATGTCGCCGATGCCCACGCCGCTGCCGGCGACATTGTCGAGGTGCGGAGTCCGCGTGGTCGCACGCTCGGCTCCGCGATGTTCAGCGATCGATCGCAGATCACGCTGCGCATGTTGACCTACGGCGAAACGGTTGCCGACCAGGCGCTGATTCGCGATCGTATTGCATCCGCTCTCGCATTTCGCGCGTCGCTCAATATCGATGCGACGGCCTGCCGCCTGGTGCACGGCGAGGCCGATCTGTTGCCGTCGCTGGTGGTCGATCGTTACGGCGACTACCTGGTGATCCAGACGTTGTCGCAAGGGATGGACCGCCTGCTCCCGTTCATTGTCGCCACCCTGACCGATCTTTTGAGCCCACGCGGGATTCTTGCACGCAACGATCCCAAAGTACGGACGCTCGAGGGCCTCGAACAGCGCGTGGATGTGGTCGCCGGAGCGGTGCCCGAGACGATTCCGATCACCGAACTTGGTATCGAGTACGACGTGGACGTACGTCATGGTCAAAAGACGGGATTGTTCCTGGATCAGCGCGAAAACCGCGCTGCGGCCGAGCAGTACGCGCACGGACGGCTGCTCGATTGCTTCTCGTACAACGGCGGCTTCGCGCTGGTGCTCGGACGCCACGCGACCAGCACGATCGCATTCGACGTGTCGGAAGACGCCGTTGCGCGGGTGAAGCGGAATGCCGCACGCAACGGGGTGGCTGTGGACGCCAGGGCGGGCAACGTCTTCGACGAGTTGCGCGGACTCGATCGACTTGGCGAACGATTCGACACCATCGTGCTCGACCCGCCGGCCTTCGCGAAGAACAAGGCGGCGGTGTCCAATGCCCGAGCCGGTTACAAGGAAATCAACCTCCGCGCATTGAAGCTGCTCAATCCCGGCGGCACGCTGGTCACCTGCAGCTGTTCCTACAATGTGAATGAGGCGATGTTCGGAGAGATCGTGTACGACGCCGCGGTGGATGCGCAGGTACACGTCACGGTGCTGGAGAAACGGATGCAGGGACGCGACCACCCGGTGATGCTGGGTGTGCCGGAAACCTACTATCTGAAATGCTTCATTCTGCGGAAGCTCGCGTGATACCGCCGAAGACTCCGCGGCAGGCGGCGCTCGCTGCCAGGTCCGCGCTTCGCAGGATCGCGCGGGCTCACGCGATCGACTACTCGCACTACCTGCGCGCGCACGGCCCGTTCGTGTTTCTCAACACTGGCACGGCGCCGATGCGGGCCATCGCTGTGTCGATTTATCGGGAGCAGCGCAGCGGCTGGACGCTACGCGAAGCACTCGAGTTCGCGACGATTCTGATGGCGGATCGCTGTTTCGAGTTCAAGGCGGTCGGGATCGAAGTGCTGGCGCGATTCGAGCGCCAGTTCACGCCGTCGCTGTTGCCGGTCCTGAAGCGCTGGCTGGCGGATGGTCTGGCGGCGAACTGGGCGACGACCGACTCGCTGTGCGGCGCGCTCCTCGGACCGTTGATCGTCCGCCATCTGGCGCTGGCCGATCGTCTCGGCGCCTGGACGCGGCATCGCAGTTTGTGGGTACGGCGAGCGTCGGTCGTCGGGCTGATCGCGTCCGCGCGGAAAGGTCAGGCACTCGATCGGCTGTACGACAACGCCGAACGGCTTCATGGCGACGGTCACGACTTGATTCAGAAGGCGGTCGGATGGAGTCTTCGCGAGGCTGGCAAAACGGATATGCCGCGCCTCGAACGCTACCTGCGCGACCACGGAGCCTCGATTCCACGCACGACGGTTCGCTACGCCATCGAACGGTTTCCGGATGCGAAGCGGCGCGCGTTGCTGATTGCCACACGGGCCTGAAAGGTCCGCGCTACATTACGCCGCTTCATCGCGGGTCTGAAAGGCCCCGCGCCACGGAGGTGCAGACATGGGCGCCGAACTGATGTGCACGGTCCGCATTAAGGGAGCCACGACCGCGGGTAAGGCCACACTGGAGACTGAGATCCTGCACTTTCGCGGTGGCGACATCCGGCTCGCGATTCGGTTCAAGGACATCAAGACGGTAGTCGCCAGGTCCGGAATGCTGAACGTCGCGTCCGCGGATGGAAGGGCATCGTTCGCGATCGGCGACGCGGCCGCGAAATGGGCCGACAAGATCAGGAACCCGCCATCACGGCTGCAGAAAATTGGCGTGAAGCCGGGGTGGACCGCCTGCGCGATCGGGGTCGACGATCGAGAGTTTCTGAAGGAACTCGGCAGCGGATGCGCACGGCTCTCGATCGATCGTGCGATCACGGGCTGCGACGCGGTCTTCTTCGGCGTTACCAGAGAAGCGGAGCTGTCGCGCCTCGAGAAGCTGAAGGCGTCGTTGAAGCCAAACGGCGCGCTCTGGATTATCCGGCCGAAGGGCCGGCCCGAGATATCCGAGCGCGCGACCATGGCGGCCGTTATGGCCGCGGGACTGGTGGACGTGAAGGTCGTCGGCTTCTCGACAACGCACACCGCCGAGAAATTCGTGATTCCGGTTTCCGCACGGGGCGCTTTGGCGTGACCAGCCGCAGCGGCGAGCCGAGAAGTGTCGCTCTTCCCTGGCTGATCGCCGCGGTGGGCTATACGGCGATTTCGATCGTCTACCTCTGGCCGGTTGTCACGCACCTCTCGTCGGCCTTTCCCCACGATCCCTACGACTCGTCGCTGACCGGCGTGATCCTGTTCTGGGACGCCCACAGTGTTCCGCTCAGCCAGGCGTGGTGGGACGCGCCGATCTTCTGGCCCACGCACGGGGCGCTCGCCTTATCCGAACATCTGCTCGGCATCAGCCTGTTGACGACGCCTCTGCAGTGGTTCGGGGTGCCGCTGATCACGGCCAGCAATGTCGCTTTTGTGTGCGCGTTTCCGCTGACGGCGCTGGCCGCGCACGCGCTGGCGTTCGCCTGCGTGAAGCGCCACGACGTCGCCGCGATCGCCGGATGCATGTTTGGGTTCAGCCCGTATCGTGTCGGTCACCTCGCCCACCTCCAGATGATGTGGGTCTTCGCGATGCCGCTGGCGCTGATGGCGCTGCACCGATTCGTCGAGGGTGGCCGGCGCGGCTGGCTCGTACTGTTTGGAACCGCCTGGCTGGTGCAGGCTGCCGCAAACGGTTACTTCATGCTGTTTTTTCCGGTCTTGCTCGCAGCATGGGTGCTCTGGTTTGTTCGCGATCTGAAGAGCGCGAGCCTGATTGCCGCGGCGTGGCTGGTGAGCACCTTGCCGCTGGTGCCGGTCCTCTTGGGCTACCGGAAGATTCATGATGCGCTGGGGCTGAGCCGGAGCATCAACGAGATCGAATCGCTCAGCGCTGACATGACCGCGGTCTTCGCGGCTTCGCCCGATTCGCTGGTCTGGCATTCGCTCTCGCGCTGGTCTCGTCCCGAAGGGGAGCTGTTCCCAGGTCTCATCTGCCTCGTCCTGGTGGTTGCAGCGATAGCCCTCGCTGTTGTGCGCTTTCGATCGCGCCCGGATCCGGAGGCGGCGGGCTGGCCGGCTGCGAGGATGATCACGGCCACCCTGGGCAGCTTGTTTCTTGCGATTGCGATCAGCGCTCATGTGGTGGGTCCGTGGAGGTGGACCATCGGCTCGGCGACGATCGTGTCGGTCGCAGGCAGCGACAAGCCGCTGTCGATTGCGGCGTTCTTGTTCCTCTGCACCTTCGTGACGTTGCCGGCCTTCCGACTGGTCTGGCGCCGGCGATCGGTGTTCTGGTTCTATGTGTTCGGTGCGTCCGCAATGCTGGTCCTGAGTCTTGGTCCGCATCCGACGTGGGCCGGTACGCCGGTGCTGTTTCGCGCTCCGTATGCGTGGCTGATGGAGTTGCCGGGCTTCTCAGAGATACGCGTGCCGGCTAGATTCGGCATGCTGTTCGTGCTCTGTCTCTCGGTTGCAGCAGCGGTCGGTTTTGCCAGATTGACGTGGGCCCTGTCGGCGACGACACAGCGTGCCCTCGCCGTGGCAGTGGTGGTCGTCGCGCTTGTCGAAGGCTGGCCTCGTTTCGAGATGGCGCCGCCGGCGTCACCCATCGCCGCGTTGTCTGTATTTCGAGATGACGCACCGGTGATTGTGCTGCCGCTCGGCACCACTGACAGCGATGCGGCCGCGGAGTATCGAGGCATGACGCATGGCCGGCCGAATATCAACGGCTACAGCGGCTACGCGCCGCATCACTATCAGGTCCTGAGGATCGGCCTGGGTCTGAACGACGGCGCGGTCCTCGACGAGCTCGCCCGCGATCGCGACATCATCGTCGCGGTCGATCGTCACGGGGAGTTCGAGCGATGGGTCAGAGTCGTCGGTCCGCGGCCGGTGATTGCCGACGACAGCGATTGGCGGCTCTATCGGATTGCGGCCGGGAGCGGGCCACCGGTCGCAGCCGGTGCGCTGTTGTCCATTCAGTCGGTCACCGCGAATTTTCGCAACAATGCTGTGGGCCAGATGCTCGACGGCAAGGCGACCACCGCCTGGAGCACCGGTCAGGTCCAGGCGGGGAACGAATCGGTGCTTATCGATCTGGGACGTCGGCGCGATGTGTCGGGCGTCGCCCTGGCGCTCGGTCCGTTCGCGCTCGATTTTCCGCGGGCGCTGCTGGTGGAATGCTCGGCCGACCAGCTGCAGTGGACCGAATGCTGGCAAGGTTCTTCAACGGCGCTGGCGATGAGGGCAGCCATCGATGCGCCGCTCAGTCCGGTGATCCGCATTCCCGTCGCGGCGTTGGCCGTGCGGTACATCCGGCTTCATCAGACGGCCGCCGACCCGACCAATGGCTGGGCGATCGCAGAACTGACCGTCTTCGGCCGCTGACAGCGACGCGGAACGCGCATGCTATAGTCGAATCTGCCGCCAGGGGTATCCCCGCCAGCCGGGATTGAGATAAACCCTTGGAACCTGATCCGGTTTAAACCGGCGGAGGGAGTGCGGAGATGTCCGAGTTCGCGACAGCCTTTCCCAAATCAACCAAAATTTTCGTGGATGGCCCGCAGGGGGTCCGCGTGCCGATGCGTGAGATCGCGGTCGAGGACGGCGCCGCCGCGATTCGCGTGTACGACACCAGCGGCCCGCAGGATCACGACGTCAAGGCGGGCCTGCCGAAACTGCGCGAGCCGTGGGTGCAGGAACGCCCGGTGACCGATTCAGGGCAGGGCCGTCGCGCCAGGTCCGGCGAATGCATCACCCAGCTGCACTACGCGCGCAAAGGCGAGATCACGCCGGAAATGGAGTTCATCGCGATCCGCGAGGGACTGCCGGTGGATTTCGTGCGCGACGAGGTCGCGCGCGGACGAGCCATCATCCCGTCGAATATCAACCACACCGAGCTCGAGCCGATGATCATCGGCCGCAACTTCCTGGTGAAGATCAACGCCAACATCGGCAACTCCGCGGTGTCCTCGTCGATCGAAGAAGAGGTCGCGAAACTGCAGTGGGCGACGCTGTGGGGCGCCGACACGGTGATGGACCTCTCGACCGGGAAGAACATCCACGAAACCCGCGAGTGGATCGTGCGCAACTCCGCGGTGCCGATCGGCACGGTGCCGATTTACCAGGCGCTCGAAAAAGTCGGTGGCCGCCCGGAAGATCTCACCTGGGAAATCTATCGCGACACCTTGATCGAGCAGTGCGAGCAAGGCGTCGACTACTTCACGGTGCACGCCGGGGTCCTGCTTCGTTACGTGCCGATGACCGCCCGGCGCGTCACCGGCATCGTGTCGCGCGGCGGCTCGATCATGGCGAAGTGGTGCCTCGCCCATCACCAGGAAAACTTCACCTACACGCACTTCCGCGAAATCTGCGAGATCATGCGTGCCTACGACGTCTCGTTCTCGCTCGGAGACGGCCTGCGTCCCGGCTCGATCGCCGACGCCAACGACGAAGCGCAGTTCGCGGAACTGAAGACGCAGGGCGAGCTCAACGCGATCGCCTGGGAACACGACGTCCAGGTGATGAACGAGGGGCCCGGTCACATCCCCATGCATCTCATCAAAGAGAACATGGAGAAGCAGCTCGAATGGTGCAAGGAAGCGCCGTTCTACACGCTCGGGCCGCTGACCACGGACATCGCGCCCGGCTACGATCACATCACGTCCGCGATCGGCGCGGCGATGATCGGCTGGTACGGCTGCGCCATGCTCTGCTACGTCACACCGAAGGAACATCTGGGGCTGCCCAACCGCGACGATGTCAAGGCCGGCGTGATCGCCTACAAGATCGCTGCACACGCCGCCGATCTCGCGAAGGGTCATCCGCGCGCCCGCGAGTGGGATGATGCGCTGTCGAAGGCGCGATTCGAATTCCGCTGGGAGGATCAGTTCAACCTGGCGCTCGATCCGGTCACCGCGCGCTCGTATCACGACGAGACCCTGCCCGCCGACGGCGCCAAGGTCGCCCACTTCTGTTCGATGTGCGGGCCGAAGTTCTGCTCGATGGAACTGACCCAGCAGGTGCGCGACTACGCCGAACAGGGCATGAAAGAGATGTCGGTCGAGTTCAGGAAGGCCAAGGACATCTACGTGAAGATCTGATGGCGTTCGCCGTCCGCCATTTTGTCGCCGCTGCCGCGCTGCTGGCGGCGGCGGCATACGTCTCGGTTTACGGCCGCCTCGATTCCCTTCAGCAGATCAGATCCGACGGTTACAGCTACTACGTCTACCTCCCGTCCGCGTTCCTCTATCACGACCTCACGCTCGAGAAGCTCAAGGACGACTGGTACGGCGGTCTCTATCCTGAGTTCACCGGCATCCGGCGCTGGCCGGTCACCGGACGGCTGATGAACCTGCACCCGATCGGCACCGCCGTGCTGATCGCGCCGTTCTTCTTCATTGCCGATCTCCTGAGCCGCTGGTCCAACCTGCCGCGCGACGGTTTTTCGTTGTACTACCAGCACGGTGCGGCGATCGCCGGCCTGGTGTATTTCCTGCTTGGCCTCGCCATCGTTCGACGAATGCTCCAGGCACAGTTCAGCGACGGGGTCGTGCTCGCCACGCTGATTTGCCTGACCTGGGGCACCAACCTTTTTCACTACGGCGTGTTCGACAGCGTGTTCAGCCACGCCTTCGCATTCTTTCTCGTCAGCCTGTTCGTCTGGCAGGTGGAACAGTGGTGGGATCGGCCGACCCTGTGGCGATCGCTGGCGATCGGGGCGATCGCAGGTCTCAATTTCCTGGTCCGCCACACCAACGCGATCTTCGTCCTGGTGCTGCCGCTGTACGGAATCGTGCACTGGCGCGATGTCAGTACGCGGCTCCGCGACTTGTCGAGTCGCCGGCGCATGCTGGCAGCCGCAGCCGCGGCCGGCCTGGTCGTGGTGCTGCCGCAACTCGCGCTCTACAAGTGGATCACCGGCCGGTGGTTCGTGAGCGCGTACGACACGCACGACATGGGCTTCGATTTCGGTGCGCCGCATCTCGTCGCGGTGCTGTTCAGCACGCAGAAGGGGCTGTTCTTCTGGTCGCCGATACTGCTGCTGGCCGTCGTTGGCGTGTTTGTCGCGCGAGGCAGGACGCGCGCGCTGGTCGTTCCTGCTGTCGTCCTGTTCGCGCTGCAGACGTATCTCATCGCCAGTTGGGCGGTGTGGCAGTTCGGTGCGAGCTTTGGTCACCGCGGCTTTACCGACGGTTTCGCGCTCGCGGCGCCGTTCATCGCCGCCACATTCGAGTGGGTCTCGTGGCACCGCCGGGTCGCGCCGCTCGCTGCCGTGGCGGCCACCGCGGTGGTGCTGCTCTCGGTCGCTCAGATGTTCCAGTACTGGCTCGGTATCCTTCCGCTCGCCGACACCACCTGGGCCCAGTATCAGGAACTGTTTCTGAAATTCAGATGACTCGCCGCTGGAAAATCGCGCTCATCACGTTGGCGTCGGCCGCGAGTCTCGCCTACCTGTACGATCCGCCGTGGATCGGCGACGTGACCTCCGGGCTGCGTGCCTGGGAAGAAGATCCGCCGGGGACTCGCTTCCGCTGGACCACCGGCCGCGGCACATTTTTCATTCCCTCGCATGCTACCGAAATGATCCTGCCGCTGCGCGCCGTGTTCCCTGGACCGAACGGAACAGCGGTCAACGTCGAGGTGAGAGACGATGGAAAACTGGTCGGAACCATCGCACTCACGAACCCCGCCGATTGGGTGCGGACCAGGATGTCGCTGAGACCCTCCACCAGTCATCGGCGATATCAACGCATCGACCTCAGCGTCTCCCGCGTCGTGCCGCCCTTTACGCTGGGAGTGATGACAGGCGTGGTGGAGACGCGCTGAAGATTTTAGGAATTGGGATTTGAGGACTTGAGGATTTATTTCAGAAACTTCGAGTGATCCAAGTCGATCGCTTTGTGCCTTTAAGATAAATCCAAAGATTCTTAAATCCCCAAATCCTAAGATCTCTAACGCTCTCGCCCGACCGGCACTATCTGAATGAGCGTGGGAAACCGCGCCGGCTGACCGCCGGGCTTTGGATTCGGGTATCCCTGCGAGATGTCCGACTGAAAGTCCTTGATGGTGACCCCTGGTGGGAACGCCATCGTATTCTCGTTGTACTTGCCGACGTCGAACTCGTGGGTGGCCGGGACTTCGTACACCAGCTCGCCCTTGTCCTTCAGCATCGTGCGGTAGTACGCCACCAGATCGACAAACGACGCCGCCGAGCCGAAGATGTAGTAGCGCTGACCGCGACCAGCATCGTAGGAGCGGATGAACTGCGCGCCGGGAAAGACAGGGACGCCGAGCATCGCCTCGGACGGGGCGGCTTCGGCCGCCGTCGCCGGCTGCGCCGGCTGCGCGTCGTTTGACGGAGCGGGCTGTTTCGGTGCTGTTGCCGGCGGTGGCGCCGGCCGGGTGGGCGGCGGCTGCACCCCGGAGCCGGGACGAGGAAATGGCTGGGGGACCGGCGGTTGCTGCGAGAATGAGTTCTGAACGCACAACACGCGCGGACCACACGGTGATGGTCCGGCGGACCCGGCGTGCAACGCAATCCCGACAACGAGCGCGATCAACATGCCACCGATTATAAGCCTTCGTGATTTCTGTCGCGCCAATGAGGGTTGGCTCCTCGAGACGATTGATGCCCTCGTCTGCGTGGAGTCGCCGACCACCGATAAAGCCGCTGTCGATCGCTGCGGCGCGGAGCTGGCGCGGCGGCTGGAGGCGGCGAGCGGCCGCATCACGCGGCTGACGAGGCCGGATCGCGGCGATCATCTGCTTGCGGAATTCGGCTGCGGCGCTTCACAGATCCTGCTGCTCGGCCATTTCGATACCGTCTGGCCGGTCGGACAGCTTGAGCGCATGCCGCTCCGGCGGTCCGACGGCCGCCTATATGGACCGGGCGTGTTCGACATGAAGGCAGGTATCGCGATCGCCCTGCTCGCCACTCGTGCGCTGCTCGAAACCGCGACTCCACTGTCCCACCGCATCGTCATGCTGTGGACGACCGACGAGGAAGTTGGCAGCGCCTCGTCGCGTGCCGCCATCGAGGACGAAGCCAGGCGCAGCGACGCTGTACTGGTGCTCGAGCCGTCGCTGCCGGGGGGCGGCGTGAAAACCGCCCGCAAGGGCTGTGGCAGTTATCGAGTCCAGATCAGAGGCATCGCCGCGCACGCCGGCATCGAACCGCAGAAGGGCGCGAGCGCGGTTCAGGAGCTGGCGCACCAGACACTTAGGATCAACGCCCTGCAGGATCTCTCTCGCGGCGTATCAGTGAACGTGGTTCAGACCTCGGGCGGGGTCAGATCGAACGTCATTCCTGACGAGGCCCACGCTGTGGTTGACGTTCGGGTCCCGACACTCGCGGCCGCCGCTGAGATCGCTGAGGCGTTTCGGGATCTCCGTCCCGTCGATGAGCGCACCACCATCACCGTGGATGGCGGCTTCGACCGGCCGCCGCTGGAACGCAGCGACCTCGTCGCGCGTCTGTACAAACAAGCGCGCGATGTCGCACGGGAACTCGGCCAGGATCTGGCCGAAGGCGGCACCGGGGGCGGGTCCGACGGTAACTTCACGGCGGCGTTGGGGATACCAACGCTGGACGGTCTCGGAGCGGTTGGCGATGGCGCTCACGCCCTCCACGAGCACGTCGAAATGGCTTCCCTGACCGGGCGGGCGGCGCTCGTTGCAGGACTTATCGCGCGTCTGGGATCGCACCATGACTAATGTCGCCAAAACCGCACTGCTGCTCGGCGTCCTCACCGCGCTGATGATGTTCATCGGCGGCGCGCTGGGTGGCGGCCAGGGCATGGCGGTTGGCTTTCTCTTCGCCGTCGCCACCAACTTCGGCTCGTACTGGTTCTCGGACAAGATTGTCCTCCGCATGTACAACGCGGAAGAGGTGGGACCCGGCCATCGTTTGTATCAGACCGTGGCGCGTCTGGCGCAGAGCGCCAACCTGCCGATGCCGCGCTGCTACGTGATTCCGGATCCGTCGCCGAACGCGTTCGCCACCGGCCGTAATCCGAACCACGCAGCGGTTGCCGCCACCGCCGGGATCCTGCAAATCCTCGACGATCACGAGCTCGAAGGCGTGCTGGCCCACGAGTTGTCGCATGTGAAGCATCGCGACATCCTTATCAGCTCGATCGCCGCGACGCTCGCCGGCGCGATCATGATGGTGTCGCGCTTCGCGATGTTCTTCGGCGGCAGCCGCGACGATGGCCGGGAAGGCGGAAGCCCGATCGCGATGATCGCGACCATCGTTCTCGCACCAATCGCGGCGGTGCTGATTCAGGCGGCGATTTCGCGATCGCGCGAGTACGACGCGGATGCCGGCGGCGCCGCGATAGCCGGCGGCCCGCTTGGACTGGTCAGCGCACTGAAGAAAATCGAAGCCGCGTCGAAGATCGTTCCGCTCGATGCGAGTCCCGCGACGGCGCATATGTTTATCATCAAGCCGTTCAATCCGTCCGCGCTGCTGGGGCTTTTCAGTACGCATCCACCGACCGAGCAGAGGATCCAGGCGCTGCTGCGATCGTAACGGCCGATAAGAGACTCCTGGGACAGACGCGGCCGATCACAGACTCCTGCGACGTCGCGGCCGATCGCAGACTCCCGAGCCGTAGCGGCCGAGCTTGCTCGGCCGTGGTGTGCTCGCCGAGGCGGCCGACTGTGGTTGCCGCACCACGCTCACCGCTGGCGTACCTCTTGCTGCCTCTTATTCTGACGGAGGCCGCCGTGCACGTAGAGGATCTCGATATCGCACCGAGCAAGATTGGCGAATCCGCGCAACGGATCGTCGATCGAGCATTCGAGGAAGCGCGTCGCCGCGATCACGCGCTTCTCACCAACGAACATCTGTTTCTGGCGTTCACCCAGGCCGAGTGGGACACGTTTGCCGGGGTAATGCGCGACGTCGATCTCAATCCGCACGTCGTTCTTCAGGCGCTGGAAGAACACCTCCATACGATGCCGTCGTTCGAGGGTCACGACCTGCGTGTGTCGCCTGCGACCAAGCTCGTCCTGAAGCTGGCGCTGCATCACGCCAACCGAGCCGGGCGCCAGCTGGTCGAAAGCATCGACCTTTTTTCTGCCTTATTCGAGGAAACCCAGGGCGTGTCGGGGTCGATTCTGCGGCGCAACGGCGTCGAGCCGGACCTGCTGATGACCCGGCTGAACAGCCGGATGCGCGATCTGGAATTGCGCGAAGAGCGGCTGAAGAAGCGCTTCGAGCTGCCGGCGTTCCTCAAGCATTTTGCGACCAACCTGAATCTGCTGGCGCGGCAGGAGAAATTGCCGCCGGTGTTCGGCCGTGAACACGAGATTCAGCAGGTCCTCGAGATTCTCTGTCATCGCGAGCGCGCCAACTCGGTGATGCTGGTCGGCGAACCTGGCGTGGGAAAGACCGCGATCGCCGAAGGTCTGGCGCACCGGATCGAGTTCGAGCCCGAGACCGTGCCGGTGCGTCTCCGCGACTGCCAGGTGGTCAACCTGCAGATGAACTCGATGGTCGCCGGCACGATGTTGCGCGGCATGTTCGAGGATCGGATTCAGAACGTCATTCGCGAGATCAAAGAGCGGCCGAACCTCATTCTGTTCGTGGACGAGGCTCACACGATGGTCGGTGCCGGATCGGCGCTCGGTGCGCCGTCAGATGCGGCGAACATCTTCAAGTCGGTACTGGCGCGTGGCGAAATCCGGATGATCGCGGCCACCACGCTTAGTGAGTACAAGGAGTACATCCAGGAAGACGAGGCACTGGCGCGGCGGTTCCGATGTGTCGTGGTCAACGAGCCGAGCATCGAGGAAACCCGGCGGATTCTGTACAGCCTGCGTCAGCGTCTCGAACGCAACTACTCGGTCCGCGTGCTGGACGAAGCGATCGAGACCGCGCTCGACCTGGCGCCGCGCTACATGCGGCATCTGCACCTTCCGGACAAAGTCATCGGCTGGCTCGACACGGCGGCGGTCCGATCGGAGATCGATCGCCGTCGCGACGTCCGTGCCGCGGACGTCGTCGCGGTGATCTCGCACGTCGCGCAGATTCCCGAGGACATGGTCTTCCGTGATGTCACCGAACGATTCGCCGACATCGAGACCCGGCTCCAGCGCCGCGTGGTCGGCCAGCGCAAGGCGATCAACGCCGTCGCCCGCCGCCTGGTCTTGAACAAGGGGCCGTTGAAGGACGGCTTCGATCGACCCGACGGCGTGCTGCTGTTTCTCGGTCCGACGGGTGTCGGCAAGACCGAGCTCGCGAAGGCCGTCGCAGAATATCTCTTTGGCGACGAGAAGAAGATGGTCCGCGTCGACATGTCGGAGTACCAGGACGGCGCGGTCTCGATCGACAAACTGATCGGCATGCCCCGCGGTATCGTCGGCAGCGAGCGCGGCGGCGTGCTGACCAATCAGCTCAAGGACAACCCTTACTGTGTCGTCCTGCTCGACGAAGTGGAGAAGGCCAGCCCGAACGCGCTGCACCTGTTCCTTCAGGCGTTCGACGAGGGCTGGCTGACCGACGGCCGTGGCAAGCGCGTCTACCTGAGTGACGCGATCGTCATCATGACCTCGAACCTTGGCGCTGAAAGCTTTCGAAAGCTCACCAGCCCGCTGGGATTCCTCCAGAAGACGATCGGCGCCGATCAGGTCGAGGTCGAAGTGATGCGCGAACTCGAGCGCCGTTTTCCGCCCGAATTCCGCAATCGCATCGACGAAGTCGTCGTCTTCGCTCCGCTCACCCACGACGAGGTCCGCGAAGTGGCCAAGCACTACCTGCAACAGGTCACGACGACGATGGCGCGGGCCGGAAAGACACTGACGGTGGAGGACGCCGCCCTCGAGTTGGTGGTGGCGAAAGGCTATAGCCTGGCGTTCGGCGCCCGCATGCTGAAACGCGTGATCGACGAGCAGATCAAAGTACCGATCAGCGCGCGGTGGAAGGATGGCTCGCACTTCGATGTCAGGGTGGTCGAGGGCCATGTCGTCGTCGAACCTGGCGTAACGACCGTCGCGACGGCGAGCGGTGCGTTAGCGCTTGGTGACCTGACGTAGACCGAATCGATCGTCACCACGCGAAGGCGACCTGCTCGGCTTCGGCCTGTTCCGGCTCCGCTTCCGGACGGCCCTGCTTACGAGGAGCCAGGCCGTAGCGATCCTGCAGCGTCCGGACCATGCCCTGCACCTCTTTCCGGTACGCCTCCGGCGGATATTTTCCCTGATAGAGCCTCTCGAATCGCGGCGTCATCGCTGGAAACTCGCGCTCGATGAACCGCATGAAGTGTGTCCGCGTGCCGTCCTGCAGGTACATGACGTTGCAGCCGACGAAGCGGGCGCCGTGATCGGCGATCGCCTTGATCGTCCGCTCGATCTTGCTCCGCGACGATGAGAAGCCCGGGACAATTGGCGCCATCAATACGCCGACATTCACGCCGCCCTCGGCAAGCTGCCGGACCGCGCGCAGGCGTTGCAGCGGGTGAGCGGTGCCGGGTTCCAGTTGCCGCCACGCGTCCTCGTCTACCGTCGGGATGCTCATGTAGACCGCGGAACGCGCGGCGCGTCCGTGTTCGACGAGCACGTCGAGATCGCGCACGATCATCGGACCTTTGGTGATGAGTCCGATTGGCGTCTTTGCGCGGGTCAACGCCTGTATGGCCTGGCGCGTGAGCGTGTAGTGCCCTTCGATCGGCTGATAGGGATCCGTCGCTGTTCCGACCGCGACCTGTTCGCGCGTCCACGATGGCCGATCCAGCTCTCGCGTGAGGACACCAGTCAGGTTGTGCTTCACCAGAATCACCGAGGCGAACTCATCGTCGGTGTTCATCTCGAACTGGACGTGATAGCGGCGTGCGAAGCAGTAATGGCAGCCATGCGTGCAGCCTCGGTACGGATTGAGCGTCCACTTGAACGGCATCCCCTCGACGCGGTTCAACGCCGAGCGGCAGGTCACCTCTTGATAGCGCGCGGAGTCTGCCCGGCGATCTGACTCGGTGAGGGCAGCGGTGCCGCCCGCCTTTACCGTCCTGGCGACGTCCCGAGTAGTTGGTCTGGTCGAGCCGAGGTCGAAGAGCAGGGGGAAGGAAGACATTGGGCCGAATTCTCAGGGAAACGAAGACGGTTCGTCTTTGTTTCGCCTATCATCCGGCCGGGGACACCCGGTGTCAAGCGCGGATAGTTCAGCGCGGTTTGGTGCTGGGAGGATGCTTGGCGGTCTGCGTTTTAGGCGCGGGTTTGCCAGACGTCCCGTTTGCGGTGCTCCCGCTTTTTGCCTTGGAGCCCGACGGCTTCGCCGCCGTCGAACCGCCGGATGCAGATGCCCCGGTGGACACGCGAGAGGAGTGCTTGGCGCGAGGATGCACCGGCTTCTTGGTTGCGGCTTCCACACTCGAACTCGTCACGACTGCGGCGATCATCGCGACCAGCAGTGGCTTCAGCGTCTTACCTGTCATCGGTCACCTTTCACAAACCCTCGAATTGTCTCGTACGATATCGCATTCGCGCAATGCCCGCAGCGATTTCTCTACGCCAGCGGCTATAGCAGATATGCCAGCGCGAAACCGATCTGCGCGACGAACATCATGCGGTACATGTGGGCCCACGAGACGTGGTTTTCCTCGACCGCGAGATCCTCGGGCCGCCGAAGCATCAGATAGCAAACATAGAGGCCGTAGCCGGTCATCACCAGCCCGAGCAGCTGGAGCAGCCAGAAGTTGCCGGTCAGCACTCCCAGCCACGCGCCAAGCGCGATCATCGCGAACGGGATGACAAAGGAGGGTGAAATCATCCACGCGGCCCGCCGGACTCCGTACTGAATCGGCAGCGTCTGGCAACCACCCAGTCGATCGCCTTCCATGTCAGCGAAATCCTTGGTCGTCGTCGCGCCCAGAAGAAACAGCCCAAAGATGGCGCCGATGTACCACGGTTCGACGCCGACGATCGTCTTGACCGACGACCACCCGGCGACTTTCAGCAGTACTCCGCGCGGGATCGCAATCGTCACGTTGGCCCAGATACCGAGGCGCTTGGTGCGCAACGGCGGCACCGAATAAATGTAGGTGAAGACCACGGCCGCCGCCACCAGCCAGAAGCACTGGTGGCGACCGCCGGGCGCCACCAGCCAGGCAAGCGCCAACGCTGCAGCGTAGGTGATGACGGTGAAGGTCCAGACCTCGGTGAGCGTGAGCCGATGGCTCGGCAGCGGCCGCTTCGGCTTGTTGATCCGGTCGATCTCAAGGTCGTAAATTTGGTTCAGCGCGTTGTTGCCTGCGTTGAGCAGCGCCGCCATGGCCGCACCGATGATCGGCGCCACCAGCAGAGAAGGCGCCCACGGTTCGCGGGGCGCCGCGCCGACGGCGGTCAACGCGCCCGAAAGGAAACCGAGCGCCGGCGCGACCAGCGTGAACGGCCGCCCGAGATCGATGTAAGCCCGGAGTTTCACGCAATCGCCAGAGTGATCGCCGCGGCCACGGCCGTATTGATGAAATTGAGCATGTCGTTGTTGAGGATACCCGGTCCTTCGAGCGTCGCACCAAGCGCGCTTTCGACCATCGATCCCACCGTCGCCCCGACCACGATCGCAAGGATCCACGAGGCCGGCGCCAGGCCCGCCGCCACACCTGCGGCGGCAAGCGCGAACGCCGCCACCAGTCCTGCCGCCGTCCCTTCGAGTGACATTGCTCCGGGAGTTCCCGGCGGCACCCGCCTCAGACTGGTGACGAGAAAGGTCGAGCGCCCCCACGCCTTGCCGATTTCGCTCGCCACGGTGTCGCTGCCACCGGCGGCCAGCGCGGCGACCAGCGCGAGCGTGGCAGCGGCCGCATATGGAGTGGTTGCCACAGCGATCGCCGCCAGCACCGCGACGCCGCAGTTGGCGATCGCATTGCCGGGGCCGCGGCGTCCGCCGCGTTCCTCGGCAATGCCGAGCAGCGTCTTGCGCTCGAGCCCGAGGCGCGAGGACACCGACGCCAGCAGAAACGTGATCATCAGCAGCACCCAGGCGCCGCCACCCGCGCCGGCGTAGATGATCACGCCGATCGCAAAGCCAGTGACGGCACCCGCCGCCGAAACCGATCGGGCGCGGTAACCCGCCCAGGCCGCGACGGTGTTGGCCGCCAGGGCCCACGGCAGCGTCGCGAGGACCGGCACTGCCGATGCGTCAATCGACGCACGGTCCATCAGGCTGGCAAGCCACATCACGACGCCCGCCGTGAACGGAACCGAGATGTTGTCATCGAGGCGGATCGGGATCGATTCGACCAGCGCCGCGGCAATTGTTGCGACCAGCGGCGCGGCGATCGCGAACGTCATCGTCGGCGCAGGCACAACCGCGGGCCGGGTCCAGAGTTCGAGCGCGATCGATCCGATGGCGCCGAAGACGATGAACGCCAGCGTTCCGGCGACGCTCTTCTCGCGGTTCCATGGCAGTCGACGGGGGATGAACGCAGCGCTCGGAGAAGCCGGGGAGCGATCAGGGGTCGCGGTGGCGATGCGACCGGCCAGCGTTGCCGCGCCGTCCCCGAGCGCCAGGATTCCCCAACCGGCCGCGGCGATGTCCAGCCGCGACGGAAACGCCAACACCAGCCCCAGCACCGCCAGCGGATAAAGCAGGATGCCGAGCGGAAAGCCCCGGGCTTCGTCTACCGGACGATAGAGCCGGCGACCACCGACCCGCGGCAGCACGAGCAGGTTGAAGACGAGCGCCGACAAGGCCAACGCCGCAGCCTGCCACCAGTTGAGCAGGCGCAGCAGCAACGCGAACGACACGGATCCGATATGGACCCATTGTCGCGCGCGTTCGGAGTAGTCCGTCACGCGCCGGCCCTCTTTCGGCCGCCGGCCGCGCCCAGGATCGACGCAACCGTGCGCCGGAGGCCTTCCTCGAGTGGTGTGATCCGATAATCGAGATCCCGGATGGCGTCGGCGCTGTCGAGCGGCCAGTCGTGCCCGAAGATGTTTACCGCGCCCCTCGTCACCAGTGGCGTGCCGCCGAGCGCAGTCACGCGGAGTTCTTCGAGACGCCCCAGTGCATCGGCGACACCAAACGGAATCCGCATCGGTGCGCTCCGTCCGGTCAGCGCTTTGACGATCTCGAACACCCGCGATTGCGGGACGTTTTCGCCGCCGAGCGCGTAACGCGCGCCGAGGTGGCCGCGTTCAACCGCCGCCGCCGTTCCGGCCGCGACATCGCTCAGGAACGCGTACGACCAGAGACGTTCCGGTCCGATCAGGCCAGGCAGCCGATGTTTGAGATGGTCCGATATCAGACGGCCGACCAGGTTCCCTTCCGTGAACGACCCGGGGCCGTAGAGCACGCCCGGATAGATTCGAACCATCGGGCAGCCTTCGCTGACGGCGGCATCGGCGAGCCGGTCGGCCGCGACCTTGGTCCGTTGGTAATCGTTCGCTTCGAGCGGTACAGTGCGGCCACTCGGCGGGAGCGCGAGAAACGAAGACGTGTAGACGATGCGCGGAATCCGCCGCGACGCCGCGACATCGATGATATTGCGGAGGCCGCCGACGTTGATGTCATCGAAGTCGGCCGATCGCCGGCGCCAGATGCTGACGAGCGCCGCGGAGTGCGAGATGGTGTCGCAGCCAGCGGCCGCACGTGCGAGGGCGTCACGATCCCGGATGTCGCCGTCCACGGCCGTTCCAGGCAGCCCGCTGCGGCTGGCGCTGCGTCCAAAGATCACCAGTTGATGCCCGCGCGCGGCGAGTGCCTCGACGAGGGCCCGGCCGAGATAGCCGGTTCCGCCCGTCACCAGCACCTTCATGGCTGCGCGCGCCAGTACTCGAGGAGGTCGTCGAGGGTCTGCTCGAGCGGGATCGCCGGCGTCCAGCCGAGTTCCGTGTGCAGCCTTGCGGCGTCGCCGACCAGCAGGCGCGCGTCGTTTGGCCGATAGCGCGCCGGATCGACCGTCACCCTGACCGCGACGCGGGCACGAACGATCAGCAGATCCAGCAGCCGGCGGATCGCGATGGCGCGTCCCGAGCAGACGTTGTAGTGGCGCCGCGCCTGGCCGCGCTCGAGGATCAGTCGGTACGCGCGGACGGTATCGCGGACATCGGTGAGGTCGCGATGCGCCTCGAGATTGCCTACGGCGATTTCCGCCTCGCAGCGTCCTTTCTCGATCTCCGCGATGCGGCGCGCAAAGCTCGACGCGACGAATTGCGGATCCTGCCGCGGGCCGAAGTGATTGAACGAACGCGCGATCGTGACCGTCAACGAGCCGCTGGTTCGTTCGCCGAGCATCTCCTGCGCCAGCTTGCTCAATCCGTACGGACTGTCCGGCAGGACAGCGTGCTCCTCAGTCAGAGGGACAGTCGACGGCGCGTAGACGAGCGCGGAACTGGGAATCATCACGCGGGCTGCGCTGCCGGTCTGTTCGAGTGCCTCCAGCAGATAGTGGGTCGCGTGGACGTTGGTCGCGAACGTCTCCCAGGTGGCGTCCCACGATCGGCCGACGTGGGCGGCACCCGCGCAATGATAGACGGCTGAAGGCCGGATCCGACCAATCGCGGTCATGACGGCCGCAGCGTCGAGCAGATCGACCTCTTCCCATCGAGTACCTGGCAGCTTGCGCACCGGCGTGGTGCCCGGCCGCCGCCATGCCACGATATTCGCATCCGCGCCAGCGAGGAGGTCGAGGAGATGGCTGCCGGCGAAGCCCGCTGCGCCGGTGACGAGGATCGTGCCTGGCATCGCCTGCGGCTAGTGCGGCGTGCTGCCGAGCGCCCCGTTGAAGGGCGAGAAGTTACCAAGGCCGGCGAGCGTGAACGACAGGTAGAAACGGTGATCCGCCGGGATGGCCGAGAACGAATTGCTGCCGTAGTTATAGGTCTGGTATTGCATCGCGATGCCGCAGCACTGCGAGTTGTAGAAGACGGAGACCTGTTGCTGGACCATCAGTGAATTCAGCACATCGTAATTGAACGTATAGACCGTGCCGACTTTGTTATCAGCGGAGTGTACGTTGAACGCGGTGTTGATGTAGTGGTCGAGGGTGGCCCGGTCATCGAAGCCGGCCAACCCGGCGATGAAGGCCTTCTTGCTCCAGCCGATGGTGGTCTGGACACGGTTGGTCCAGTTGTAGCTACCCTGCACCGAAACGGTGCGGAGCTCGAGGTAGTGCGAATCGATTTCCGCACTGACCGTCGCATTGAAGTCGTTGGTTGGCAGCGCCCGTACGCTCAGCGCGATCGGCGAGTAGTTGGTCGGCGCGGTCAAGCCGGTGGTCTGGTACTGATGGTCGTAGATCGACGCGACCGGGTTGTTGTAGTACGACTGCGTCAACGAGACGTCGATGATTTCGCGCGACTGTGGCGGCGCGCCAGGCGTTTGCGAACGCTTCGCGAAGAAGCGGTTGTTCAGTCCGTAGGTCAGCTGGGTTCCAGCCACCGCAGAGTCGATGCCGTCGAACTGGATGATCTGTCCGATGTCGTTGGTCCCGGACGTGTACATGACGTTCAGGAACGGCTCGACGGTGTGCTTGAACTTCTCGGCGTAGCCGTTGTCCGGCGTATCCCACACGCGATTGAATACCGGCCCCGTGATTTGCGACTGCACGGTGAAGAACTGACGGTTGATCGGAACGTCCACCGGAGTCGTCTGGTCGTTGGGGTCGAGGCTGCGCGTGTAGTAGGTATCGCGCCAGCCGACCGTCGAGTTGACCGTGAACCACTGCCATTTCTTGAACGGGTAGCGCAGCTGCGGCGCGACATTGACGCGCCCGAGGCTGGAGTCCACGTCGATGGGCGCCGCCGGATTCGTGTCCTTACTCTCGCGCAGAAGCCGCGCAAACTCGACACCGACCGAAAAATAGGCCGGGGTGTCGAACAGCGGACGCTCGTTTCTCGCGAACGCGACCTGGGGCCAGCCGCCCGACAATGCGGATGCGGTCTGAGAATAGAAATACTCGTCGTGTTCGACGGTGGCGTTCATCGTGTACGAACCCCACGCGCCTACCACGTTGGCGCCGAAGGTGCGTTCGTTGCGCGACGTGTCGTAGATGTTGGTGTTGAAAGTCTGTGACGTGGCGATGCTGGAGAAGTAGTTGACGTTGGCGCGGGCGCGCAGGTTGCCAGGCAGCTGCTGGTTGACGCTGCCGCGAATCTCGTAACTCTGGCTGGCGGGGAGGGTCTGGCCGCCGTCGGCGCTGTAGTCCACTTCCTTCTGATCCAGGTAGTAGGCGCGGAGGCTGCCGTTCTCGCCGGGGCCGTAGTTGTAACGGTACTCGCTGCCGGCGCCCTGGCCGGTTTTCGAGAACCAGTCGTGATAGAACGTCGCGTCCTGGCTGCGGTTGATCGCCCAGAAGAACGCGTTGTGCAGCGACGTGCCGGTCAGCGTCGAGGTGCCGATCGCCGGAATCAGCAGGCCGGTCGCACGTTGGTCCTTCTTGGTCGGGTAGTAGAGAACCGGCAGATAGAAGAGCGGCACGCCTTTGACGTTGAGAATCGCGTTCTTGAGAACCGTGTAGTGGTCGAGGTTGAGGATGACGGTGTCGGCGTGCAGATCCCAACGCGGCGTCGGCTGAACGCACGTCGAAAAGCCGCCCTTGGTGATCTTGTATTTCTTGGCCGCCACCTTTTCGATGACATCGCCGAAGAAATACACGGTGTTGTCCTGGACCACGACCGGCGGTGGCGCCATCGCACCCGGCCGCGGCGCCGGTGGCTTCGGTGGCTTCAGCGTCGTGAATCCATAAGCGCTGTAAAACGTGCCGAGGCCGGTCTCGGTGTTGATCTCGGCGCGTTCAGCCGTCATTCGATTATCGCCCTGCGCGAACAGGACGTTGCCGATGAGGACGGCGCGATGTTCGTCCTGGAACAGCTCGGCGGAGTCGGCGTGAATGACCAGGCCGTCGGGCCGGCGAATCTCGACGCTGCCGATGCGCCTGGTGTGGTTCTCGCTGATGCGCTCGATCGAATCGCTGATTTGCGTCTCACTCTGGGGCGCGCCCGGAGCCGGTTGTTGAGCACCGGCGGACACCGCGCGCAGCGCCAGGGCGCAGACGCTTAGAATGCGGAACGCTCTGACCATGTAAGGGGACCGGGTATCGAAGCGTATCACGAGGCGCTTAGACGCTTGAGGACGTCCCCGAGCAGGAAAATCGATCCGGCGACGACAATTCGCGGCGACAGCCGCCACGCGATCGCGAGCGCTTCGTCGAGCGACGGCTCGATCGTGATCGGCAATTCGGGCGCTGACAGGTGAGCGAGCTCAGCCAGAGCGGTGGGATCAGCCGAGCGTGGATTGGTCGCGCGGGTGATCACCAGATGACTCACCGACGGCAGCAGCGCGGCAAACATGCCGCCGACGTCTTTGTCCCGCATCGCCGCGAACACGAGTGGTCGCTGTGCCCCGCCTTCTCCATCAAGATAGGACGCGAGCGCGGCGGCGCCGGCCGGATTGTGCGCGGCGTCCAGCAACGCCTCGCGGCCGTCCGGGAGGCGGCGTCGATCGAGACGGCCCGGCCACTCCGCGTGCGCGAGACCATCGGCGATCGCGTTCGCCGGAACCGCGACGCCGAGGCCGTCCAGAATCGTCAGCAGCCGCAGCGCAACCGCCGCGTTGCCGCGCTGATGCGCGCCCGCGAGACCGATTCGAAAGCCCGCCACATCGCCGGCGGCAGTTTCGACAAGTGTGGCGTGGCGATCGCGCGCCACTGCGGCGATTGAATCGAGCGCTTCCGGATCCAGCTCGCCGACCACCACCGGCACGCCGGGTTTGATGATGCCGGCCTTTTCGAATGCGATTTCTCGAAGCGTCCGGCCGAGATAGGCCTGATGATCGAAGCCGATCGAGACGATTGCCGTCGCGACCGGCAACACGACGTTGGTGGCGTCGAGCCGGCCGCCGAGGCCAACCTCGAGCACGGCCACTTCGACTCGCGCACGCCGGAACACCTCGAAGGCCACCGCGGTCGTCACCTCGAAGAACGTCGGCTGAACCTCGAGGCTGCCGTCGGCGCGCAGGCCGTCGATGGCGGCGCGGACGTCAGCCACGGCCGCAATCAGTGCGTCATGGCTGATCGGCTGTCCATCGACGACGAAGCGTTCCGCGAGATCCACGAGGTGCGGCGAGGTGTAGCGCGCCGAGCGATGACCGGCAGCACGGAGCGCGGCGTCCACCATCGCGGTGACCGACCCCTTGCCGTTGGTCCCGGCGATGTGCACTGACTTGAACGTCCGCTCGGGATGGCCCAGCCTGGCAACGATGGCCGAAATGTTCTCGAGGCCGAACTTGATTCCGAACTGTTCGAGGCCGAAGAGATATTGAAGCGGATCCAACTTACGCGGAAGTCGCCGGCGCAGCCGGGACCGGCGCCGCGGTTTCGGCGGGCGAGACGAGGGTGATCGGGGATACACCGGCGGCGCCCATGAATCGGAGCGCGCCGGCGATCACGGCTTTCATCTCGCGACGATCGACCACCAGGTCCAGCATGCCCTTGTCGAGCAGGAACTCGCTGCGCTGAAATCCCTCCGGCAGCTTCTGCCGGATGGTCTGCTCGATGACCCGTGGACCGGCGAAACCGATCAGCGCCTTGGGTTCGGCGATGTTGAGATCGCCGAGCATGGCGAAGCTGGCCGTGACGCCGCCAGTGGTCGGGTCCGTGAGGACGGAGATGAACGGCAGACGGGCACGATCGAGCCGGGCCAGCGCGCCCGAGATCTTCGCCAGCTGCATCAGCGACAGCGCGCCCTCCATCATCCGCGCACCGCCGGAGCAGGCGACGATGACGACCGGCATCCGTCCGGCGATCGCCCGCTCAATCGCGCGGGTAATTTTCTCGCCGACCACCACGCCCATGCTGCCGCCGATGAACCGGTACTCCATCGCGGCCACTGAGGTTTCGATGCCGTCGAGGGCGCCTGACGCCGTGATCACCGCGTCCTTCATGCCGGTGATTTCGCTGCTGGCCTTGAGGCGGCTCTGGTAGGACTTGGTGTCGGTGAACGCGAGCGGATCGGTCGAGGCGAGATCCTGATCGTGCTCGATCCACGGGCCGTCGAAGAGCATCTGCAACCGCTGCGACGAGGTCAAACGGAAATGGTGCGCGCACTTCGGGCAGACGCTGAGGTTGGCTGCGAGATCCTTGTTGTAGATCACTTGCGCGCAGCCGGGACACTTGACCCATAGACCTTCCGGCACCCGGCTCGGCTTTTCTTTCGCCGCCGAGGCCATCGGCTTACGGGTCTTCTTGAACCACGCCATTAGTACGAGCTTAGCATTTCGCGGCCGAACCCTCGAACCCTCGAAGCCTATTTGGTTCGTGGAACGTAATAGCGGATGCCCGGGCCCATGGCACGGATCTGCTTGATGAGGTCGTCGAGGGCTTCGTCGCTGGCGTCGGAGTCGAACTGCGATGTCTCCACCACCAGCAGCGGCGTCGTCGTGTAGTGGAAAAAGAAGTGGTGATACGCCTCGTTCAGCTCGCGGAGGTACTCGTCATCGGGTTGGAACGCGACCGCTTCCGCGTCCATGCGACGGCTATGGACCCGGCGCAGCAGCACGTCGGTCGGCGTCTGCAGATAGACGACGAGATCGGGCGGCGCGACGTCGCGCGCGAGCAGCTCGTAGAGACGCTGGTAGATGAACAGCTCGTTGTCGTCGAGGTTGAGATACGCGAAGATTTTGTCCTTGTCGAAGACGTAGTCGCAGATGGTGGTCTGGCTGAAGAGATCGGCCTGACGCAGCGTGGTCTGCTGTCGATGGCGTCCGAGCAGGTAGAACAACTGCGCCTGGAGCGCGGCGCCGGGACGGTCGGCGTAGAAATCGGCGAGAAACGGATTCTCGGTTTCCTCGAGCACGACCGCGGCGTCGAGCCGCGTGCCGAGGCGTTCGGCCAGAGCGGTTTTACCGGCGCCGATCGGCCCTTCGATCGCGATGTAGCGGAACGGCAAGGCGGGCCGATGATATCATCGCGCGGTGAAGATCGAACGTCTGGAGCTCCGTCTCGTGCAGCTCCCGCTCGTCCACTTCTTCGAAACCAGCTTCGGCCGGATCTACGACAAACACTTCATCATCGTGCGTGTGGATGGTGATGGCGTGGCCGGTTACGGCGAGTGCGTGGCCGATCAGGATCCGTACTACAGCGCCGAAACCAACGCCACCGCCTGGCACATCATCGAAGAGTTCATCGCACCGCGCGTGGTCGGCGTCAGCTTCGCGCATCCGCGCGACGTCTTCGCCGCGCTCAAGCCGATCCGCGGTCATAACATGGCGAAGGCCGCGGTCGAGATGGC
>DASXIR010000156.1:0-3970 GCA_036497895.1 Vicinamibacterales bacterium
ACGCATGCGCCGCGGCGAACCGGTCAGCGGATTCGGGCACCCGCTCTACCCCACCGGCGATCCCAGGGCGACCATGCTGCTCGAGCTGCTGCGAACACGATATCCACGGTCAGTTGATGTGGCATTTCTTCTCGACGTTGCGGAGGCGGCCGGTTCGGTGATTCGGGAGAAGCCAAACGTCGACTTCGCGCTCGCTGCCATCGTGCGCGTGCAGCGGCTGCCGTCGGAGGCAGGTCTCGCGCTGTTCGCCATCGGCCGGACGGTCGGCTGGATCGGTCACGCCATCGAACAGAACGCGACCGGACAGCTAATCCGCCCACGCGCAAAATACGTCGGCGTCGTCCCCGCACAGTAGACAGCCGCGCATCCGCCAGATCAAGTCTCGCGATCGTTCGCTGGTCTTCTGTTTTTCGTGGTGAGTTTACGGTGACACACGAGTGAGCTCTGCGTTGTAGCGGGCGAGTAGGGACTTCAGCCACTCGACGACATTGCTGCTCGATGGCTCGGTCGGATGAGACCGCTCAAACCGCGCGATCTCGTCGCGCGCTGCCTGCTTCATGCCCCGCATCGCACGGGTGGCCTCGGCGAGCTGGTCCGGCTCCGCGTCCGGTAGCGCCTCGATTCGCGTCCGCAAGGACATCAGCATCGCCTCGCCAGATGCCCGCTCCGCGAGCGTTCGCGTCAGACTGTCGACGACGCGGCGCAATTGAAGACGCTCGCCGGACTGACCTTCAATCAGGCGATCGACCTGTGGATTTGGCGTCGTGCCGTCGTAGCTGCCATCGTCCCAACGCACCGCGTCGATATTGATCACGTCAAGTGGCAGCGGCGTCCAGGTTCCGGCCACGGGAGATCCATTCGCGGCTCCCGAAGTCAGGTTTACATCGAACGTGCAGCTCTCTCCCGGGGGCATCAGCGGCCGGCCATCGTCGCTGCGCTTGATCGCGCTCAGGGCCTTGGCATCACCTCGATACGATTGGAGGTGGACGTTGGACACACCTTTCGAGCCCAGATTGCGGAGCGTGAGGCGGTAGCCCGGATAGGGCGATTCGAGCAGCTCGACGTTCGCGACCTCGATCTGCGGAGAAACGCTCGCGACCGTCGGCACGTAGGGCTTCATCCGAGCCACTGTCACCGACGACAGCGTCGGCGGTTGGACGCCAAATCTGCCGAGGTCCTCGATGACGACCTGAGAACCCGGGGAAATCACCACGCTCGCGACAGTCACACCAGGCGGTTCAGCGCCACCCAGCAGCACCGAGACATCGACCTTGATGTCCTGCCCGACCAGCACGCGGGCGAACCGTACCGCGAACACGGGTTTGGTGCCCTCCGGTGGACGGTAACCCTTGATCGACGGATACGCTGCTGTCCACATCCAGGCCGGGCGCGGACTCGCGATCTCGTAGTTGACGCGGCCGTCCGGCCACGTCTCCACGAGGGCCATCGGGGTAGGGGACGCTGGTGTCGCCGGCGGTTGGACGATCACGGCGGCCGGCGGCTGCCAGAACGCAACGGCGATCAACAGGAGACCGGCGACGCGCGATTCAGCGTCCATGCCTTGCACCTGCGGCCATCGTAACAGCCCGCGGTGAAAGCCGCGAGCACAACCCGTCCGCGCACATCCATCCGCTCCCGTCTATAGTTCTTCCCCGAACGCCGACCCTCGTACAATAGCGGCCATGACCGCTACCCGACGGGCCGTGCCCTGGATCGTCGTCTCAGTGATTGCGATCAGCCTGCTGACGCCGCGGACCGTCATGGTCGGATCCGCCGCGCAGCAGCCCTCGTCGTTCGCCGGCTTCGTCGACGCCTACCTCGATCGATTCGCGCAATTCCATCCGTCCATCGCTGGCGGCAATGGCCTTCACGGCCACGACAGTCAGCTCGAGAACTTCTCGGTCGCGTCGATTGCCGCCGAGACCGAGTGGCTGCGATCGACCCGTCGCCAGCTGGAGGGCTTCGATCGATCGAAGCTCACGCCGGACGAGCAGGTGGACCATCGGATTCTGCTCGGCATCATCGACGGCTGGCTGCTCGACATCGACACAGTGCGGACGTGGACCCGTAACCCCATGGTCTACGCCGCGGCGATTTCAGACGGCGTTCACGATCTGATGACGATGGAGTCGTCGCCGGCGCCGGCACGGATGAAACAGGTCGTGTCGAAGCTGCACGGGGTTCCGGCGTTGCTGACGGCGGCTCGAGCGAACATCAAGACTCCTCCGCGCGTATTCGTCGAGCGTGCGGCGATCATGTTTCATGGCGCATCAGATCTGCTCGGTCACGATCTGACGCTGGCATTCGCTGGTGTCGAAGACCCGGCGCTGCAGAAGGAGCTGGCCGGCGCTGCCGGCGACGCACGCCGCGCCATCGACGCATATGCAGCGGAACTCGAGACCACTGTTCTGCCCAGGGCGACCGGCAGCTACGCCATCGGCACCGCCAACGTCGAGGCGCGGTATCGCGCCGAGGAACTTGTGGACGTCCCGGCAGCCACGCTGCTCGCGATCGGCGAGCGCGAGTTGAAAAAGGTTCAGGCCGAATTCACGCAGGCCGCGGCGAAGGTGGCGCCGAACCGTCCACCACTCGATGTCTGGCACGACGTTCTCGAAGACCATCCGAAGCGCGGCGAAGTCGTCTCTGCCGCCCAGAAGGTCGTCGCCCAGTTGTTTGCATTCATTCGCGAGCGCCGGCTGGTGGACCTGCCGCCAAGCGAGGAGATCATCGTCGCCGCGGCGCCGCCGTACGACCTCGGGCTGGCCTCGATGCACTCGTCCCCGCCGCTCGAAGCGCGGCCGGTGAAGAGCTACTACTACATCACCGACGCCCAGGCGGACTGGCCGATCGAGCGCCAGAACCTGTGGCTGCAGAAGTTCAACTACGCCACGCTCGCCGACATCTCGGCGCACGAGGTGGCGCCCGGTCACTACGTGCACAGCCTGTTCATGCGGCGTACGCCGGGTAAGGTTCGGCGGATCTGGATCGGTCTCAACCCGTTCCCGCAGCCCTCATCCGGTCAGGACGGCTGGGCGCATTACGCCGAGCAGATGGTCAGCGACGAAGGATTCATGAGCAGCGACCCGCGTTATCGCCTCGCCCAGTCGAGCGAGGCGCTCACACGGATCTGCCGGTTGATCTCGGGCCTGCGTCTCCACAGCGGCGAGTGGTCGATCGATCAGGCCGCCGCGCTGTTCGAGAAGGAAGCGCACCTGCCGGCGCCGGCCGCACGGCAGGAAGCGGTGCGCGGCACTTACGATCCGACCTACGGCGGTTACTTCCTGGGCAAGACCGCCGCCTTCAAGCTGCGCCGCGACTATCAGGCCGCCCGCGGGACCTCATTCAGCCTGCGGGAATTTCACGAGCGGGTCATGACCAACGGGATCGCGCCGTGGTGGGCCCACCGTCAGTTGCTGCTTCCCAACGACAAAGGGCCGGTGATCGAATGATGCGGTTCCTCGCCTGGTGCATCCTGTTCGTGCTGTGCTGGCCGATCGCGGTCCTGGCGCTGATCCTCTACCCGATCGTCTGGATCCTCTCGATCCCGTTTCGGATCGTCGGGATCGCCGTCGACGGCGCGCTCGGCATTGTCCGCGGCGTCGTGATGCTGCCAGCCAGGGTCTTACGCGGCCGGCCGGCTCGCTAGCCGATCGCCAATCAGATTCACCGACACGGTCGTGATCAGGATGAACACGCCTGGGGCGATCGCCAGCCACGGCTCGGATGACAAGGCGGCTTGCGCCTGATACAGCATGTTGCCCCAGCTTGCCGCCGGCGGCCGCACGCCGACGCCGAAGAAGCTGAGCGCCGACTCGAGCAGCACGCCGCGCGCGACCGCGAGGGTCAGCGATACGGCAACCGCTTGCGCCGCGTTCGGGAACAAATGACGGATGAGCACGCGGACATGACCGGCCCCTGCCGCCCGTGCGCCCTCGACGAATCCAATCGAGCTCAGCGTCCGGAATTCCGC
>DASXIR010000157.1:0-29820 GCA_036497895.1 Vicinamibacterales bacterium
TTCAGAATCAGTCGTCGGATAATCCAGGTTGGGTCGATGTTGTTGGTCAGCGCGGCAGCGGGCTGCGGCGGCAGTCCGACGCCGCCGACCCCGACTCCGGCGCCCGACCCCGGGGCACCGAGCCTCACGTGCCCGGCGGCCATTGCGACGCAGGCTCCCGGCGACCTGGCAGTCACGTATCCTGCGCCGACGGTGACCTCGGGTTTCGCTCCGATCACCGGACCGACCTGCAACCCCTCGAGCGGGTCCACTTTTTCCACTGGCACTTCGACTGTGAACTGCACCGTGTCGGATGCGAAACAGCGAACCAGTGCCTGCACGTTCACGGTCACGATCGCCTTACCACCAAAACTCGCCGTCGAGCGCTTCCTCGCGTTCGGCGACAGCATGACGTGGGGCGAAAACGGCGAGGACTCTCTCAGCGGATCGTCAACGAGTGCGATCCAGCGTCCGGCGGTTCAGTTCCCGGTGTCGCAGACGTATCCGGGCGTGCTTCAGGCTGATTTGCGCGGGCGATATGTGAGTCAGGCTCCGACCGTCAGCAACGGCGGCAAGCCTTCGGAGGCGGTCACCGATCCCAACACTTACACGAGATACACCGGGCTGATCTCGAGCGGTTCGTTCGAGAGCGTGTTGATCATGGACGGCGCCAACGACCTGGGCGATCGCGATGCGTCGATCGAGTCATCGATGATCGCTGTGCTCAAGCGCATGATTGAGGACGCGAAGAATCGCGGGATGCGCCCAGTGCTCGGAACACTGCCGCCACAGAATCCGAACGGCTGCTGTCCGGATCGCGGCCTCGGCTGGAGCCTGGTGCCGGGCTACAACGATCGATTGAGGGACCTGGCGAACTCCGAAGGGGTGCCGCTCGCGGACGTCTACCAGAACTTCAACGGCGACACCACGTCGCTGATCGGCCCAGACGGATTGCACCCGACCGCCGCGGGATACGATCGGATCGCGTCCACGTTCGCGGCCGCGATTCGAAGTGCGTTCGAGACGGCCGCAATGACTCCCTCGCTCAAGCGATCCTTGTGCGGATCCACACTGGCGCGCTGTAATGGCCGATCCCGCTGACGGTCGCACGCTGACCCGAGCGCTCGTTCTCGTGGCACTGATGCTGGCCGCGGTTGCCGCGCTGGTGGTCGCCAACCGTCGAGCGGCGCCTCTCGATTCGCCACGTCTCGTCTGGCTTGCCGACGCGCACCAGTTCGGTCCGGTTGGCTATCGCGATCCGGCCGGCGCGATCTCGCCCGACGGTCAATGGATCGCTTATTCGGAGGGGCGCTTTCTCCGGGTTCGGCCCTCCGGCGGCGGACCGAGCGTTGCCTTTCCCGCCGGTGCGGCGCAGATTCGGACCCTCGCGTGGAGTCCCGACAGTCGCACGGTCCTGACCGACGGCTATCTCGTACCGGGTGGCTGGGCGCTGTACGACCGCCTGGACGGCACGCGGCGAGCTCTCTGGCCCGAACACGATCCGTTGTCCGCCACGCGTGGAGACGGTACCTCGACACACACCCGTGTCGCCGACCTGCGCCAGCTGTCGTGGTCGCCCGACGGACAATCGCTGGCCGGCCTCGCCGCCGCACGAGACGGTCAGGAGCTGTGGACCATCGCTGCGGACGCGAGCTCGGCGCACGTCGAGCGCATGGCCCAGCGTGTGGCATTTCCGGCCTGGACATCATCCGGCGAACTTGCCTGTGTGGCGACAGTGAACGGCAAGGCGCGCGTGACTATTCCGTGCGGCGGCTCGACGCTCCGGACCGATCCTGATCTCGACGTGAATGGACCAATCGCTTTTGCTCCGGACGGCCGCACGGTCTACGTTTCGTTTGCGAACCCGAGTGGCACGCTCGATCTGTGGGCGGCGCCGCGTGCTGGCGGCGCCGCGGTCCGTCTGACCGGCTTCTCGCGCGACAGCTACGCACCGAGCATCACCGCCGACGGTTCCGTGTCCTTCAAGGTCCAGAGTTATCGAACCGTGGTGGCGGTCGCGCCAGCAGAGGGCGGTGCCAGCCGTTCGGTCGCGACGTTCCAGAGCGAAACACCTTCCTGGGATCCCTCGGGTAAGTTGCTTGGCATCACCTTCGGCACATGGCGACGCATCGTGGACGATGCGAAGTATCCGGACATCGCACAGGACGCAGGCGTGATTGCGGTCGATCCGCTGCATCCGGCCGATCGGCCGTCGCAGATCGTTCACGCATCAGTGTCCGAGGATCAGGCGCTGTGCTGGTCGCCCAACGGCAAGTGGATCGCGTTCCACTCGCACAAGGATCAGTCCGACGACATTTTCCTGCGGCCCGCGTCGGGTGCCGGCGACGTGGCGGCTCGTCGTCTCAGTTTTCTGGGCCGCGGCGCAGAGGCCGGCTGGCCTCGATGGTCGCCCGATGGACGCTGGCTGCTGTTCGACGGCGCGAGCAGGACAACGCACCGGTCGGTGATGTTCGTCATCGGCATCGACCAGGACAGCGGGGCAACGACGCGCGAAGCGCAGGAAGTGACGGTGGACGGCTTCGACGCCGACGTCAGCCACGCGGAATGGTTACCCGACAGCGCTCGGGTGGCGGTGGTGGCCAAGGAAGGCCCCGGCCGGCACGTCATCTTCACCGTTGGCCGCGATGGAGGCAGCGCGCAGGTCGTCCATCGGCTCGAGTCCGAGCACGATTCGCCAGGACTGGCGGTCTCGCCGGATGGCCACGATGTCGCGTTCGTCGCACCCGGAGCGGGCGGCTTCTTTCAGGTGTTCCGGATGCCGATCGCCGGCGGCACACCAGTCGCGATCACCAACGACTGGTCGAACAAAACCCAGCCGGCGTGGTCGCCCGACGGCCGGTCGATCGCGTTCACTGTCTGGAACTACGACGCCCAGTTCTGGCGAACGCGATGAGCCTGATATAATCGCGGCAGGTTCTCTTTAAGGCGGCCCGGTGAGGCGGCCAAGAGGTGTTGATGCCTGTAGTCATGGACGGCGCCCGCGTCGGGCGCAGCCTCGCGCGAATCGCGCACGAAATCCTCGAACGCAACCACGACCTGGAACAGCTTGCCCTCGTCGGCATTCGCCGGCGTGGCGTTCCCCTGGCCAGACGTCTGGCCCAGATCATCCGTGACATTCATCAGGTCGAGATTCCGACCGGCGCGCTCGACATCACCCTGTACCGCGACGACCTGATGCGGACCGCGGTCGCGGCGCAACCGATCATCCACAAGACCGAGATTGGCTTCTCGATCGACGACAAGCGCATCCTGCTCGTGGACGATGTGCTGTACACCGGCCGAACCATTCGAGCGGCGCTCGACGCGTTGATTGAGTTCGGGCGTCCCCGATCGATTCAACTGGTGGTGCTGGTCGATCGCGGTCACCGCGAACTGCCAATCAAGGCCGACTACGTCGGCAAGAACCTGCCGACCTCGCTCACGCAGAGCGTCCAGGTACGCCTGCAGGAGATCGACGGCCGTGACGAAGTGGAGGTTCAGGAATCATGAAGAAAGATCTCCTGAGCATCAGCGACCTGACGAGTGACGAGATCTATCTCGTCCTCGACACCGCCGACGCGATGCGCGAGATCGGGCAGCGTCCGATCAAGAAGGTCCCGACGCTGCGCGGCAAGACCGTCGTCAACCTGTTCTACGAGCCGAGTACGCGGACCCGCACGTCGTTCGAGATCGCCGAGAAGCGCCTCAGCGCCGACACGCTCAACATCGCCGTGGCGGCGTCGAGCGTGCTGAAAGGCGAGACCCTCGCCGACACGGCGATGAACATCGAAGCGATGTCGCCCGATATGATCGTGATTCGCCACCCCTCGTCGGGAGCCGGCCATCTGCTGTCGCGGATCTGCCGTTCGCGGATCATCAACGCCGGCGACGGCATGCACGAACATCCGACGCAGGCACTGCTCGACGCGTTCACGATTCGTCAGCACAAGCAGCGCATCGAGGGACTCAAGGTCACCATCGTCGGGGATCTGCTGCATAGCCGCGTGCTGCGCTCGAACGTCCTGCTGCTGACCAAGCTTGGCGCCGAAGTGTGGGTGGCTGGACCGCGGACGCTGGTGCCGGCGGGCATCGAGCAGATGGGCGTGCGCGTGTCGACCGACATCGACCGCGCGGTGGCGGACGCCGACGTCCTCATGATGCTGCGCATTCAGCAGGAACGCATGAACGGGGCGTTTTTTCCGTCGCTGCGCGAATATTTCGATGTGTTCGGGATGACGCGCGCGCGAGTCGCGCGAGCCAAGCCCGACGTGATCGTGATGCACCCCGGGCCGATGAACCGCGGCGTCGAAATTGCGTCCGACGTCGCCGACGGCCCGGCGTCGGTGATTCTCGAGCAGGTGGCCAACGGCGTCGCAGTGCGAATGGCGGTGCTGTATCTTCTGGCGGGCGGAAGCGAGGCCGATTGATGACACGAGTTGCTGAACAATGATGGTGAGACTTCTCCTTAAAGGTGGCCGGCTGCTCGACCCCGTCAACGGACGCGACGGCGCATTCGATCTGATGGTTGAAGGCGATCGCATCGCCCGGGTCGGCCGCGACTTGCCGATCGAGAGCGATACCACGGTTGTCGAGGTGCCGGCGGGCCTGCTGATTTGTCCCGGCCTGATCGACATGCACGTGCATCTACGCGAGCCCGGCCAGGAGCACAAGGAGACGGTCGCCACCGGTACCGCGTCGGCGGTGGCCGGCGGCTTCACTGCTGTCGCCTGCATGCCGAATACCTCGCCGGTGAACGACAACGCCGGCGTCACCGAATACATCCTGACCAAAGCGGCAGAAGCCCATCTCGCTCGTGTCTATCCGATCGGCGCGGTGTCGCGCGGCCAGAAAGGCGAGCAACTGGCCGATATCGCCGAGCTGAAGCGAGCCGGCTGCGTCGCGATCACCGACGATGGGCATCCGGTGGCGACGGCGATGCTGATGCGCCGTGCACTGGAATACGCGGGCATGTTCAACCTGCCGATTATCGAGCACTGCGAAGAGCAGACGCTCAAAGCGGACGGCGTCGCACACGAAGGCGCACACGCGGCCGCGCTCGGCTTGCGCGGCATCCCTGGCGAAGCCGAGTCGATCATGGCGCTGCGCGATATCGCGCTCGCGGAGCTCACGCGCGGGACGTTGCACATCGCACACATGAGCGCACGTCAAACCCTGGACGCGGTGCGCTGGGGTAAGGTGCGCGGCGTGCGCGTCACGGCGGAGGTGACACCGCATCACTTCATCCTGACTGACGAAATGCTGGCCGCGCCGATCGCCTACGACACCAACGTCAAGATGAACCCGCCGCTGCGCGAGACGGCGGACCGCGACGCCATGCTCGCCGGCATCGCGGACGGCAGCGTCGACGTCATTGCCACCGACCACGCGCCGCACGCCTTCGACGAAAAGCATGTCGAGTTCGACCGGGCCCCGTTCGGCATCACCGGCCTCGAGACTGCAGTGTCGCTGTGCTTCGACCGGCTGGTGCACCGCGGCGTGGTGGCGGCCGCGCGCCTGGTCGAATTGCTGTCGGTCAACCCTGCCCGCATCCTCAACCTACCCGGCGGCTCACTCTCGGAGGGCGCCCCGGCCGACATTTCGATTCTGGCGCCGGACCTGGCGGTGACAGTCGAGGCAAAGACGATGAAGTCAAAGTCGAAGAACACACCGTTCGACGGCTGGAGCCTGCGCGGCGGCGTGGCGGCGACGATTGTCGGCGGCCGAATCGTGTACGTGAACCCGGGTTCGTCGCTCAAAATCTGATCACCCCGAATTGCATTTTGTGAAGGAGTTGGCATGAGAGCAGTCACACAGACTCTGTTGATCTTCGCGTTGAGCGGCGTTCTGGCCGCCCAGGCGCCGGCATTCAAGCGCACGATTCTCCAGCAGGCCGATATCTCCGTCCCGGGTCACGAAGTGATCAGCGCGGTGGCGGAATTCGAGCCGGGCGCGACGCCTGGACCGCACACGCACTTCGGCGAGGAGATCGGCTACGTCATCGAGGGAAGCTTGCTCGTGGAGCAGGCAGGCAAGCCGAATGTCACGCTTCAGGCCGGCGGCTCATTCCTGATTCCAGCCGGGACGGTGCACAACGCGACGAATACCGGCGCCGGCAAGGCTCGAATTCTCGCCACCTACATCGTGGAAAAGGGTAAACCGCTCGCGACGCCCGCCAGCAAGCCGAAGTAAACGGCTGGACGCCGTTCCAGCGTCACGGTATCAAGCGCAGGTGCCCGAGCGCGCCATTCTCAATCGCCGCCCGCTCGAGTCGCATGGCTCGAAGCTTGACCGCACGCCAGTCCGGCAGGAAGTCGTCGTAGTGCGGCGACAGAAAGTGGCCCGACTGACCCACGTCGGCGATGAAGCGGCTGTCGTTAGCGGGTGACAGGTCGACGATCTCGCGGAAACCGGGTAGCGCTCGCTGCTCGTAGAGGTGACCGGCCGTTGATGGTCCGACGTTGACGGTGCTCCAATCGCTGCCGTTCGGCACCGATCGGCTCAACAACGCACGGAGCGGAGCGACGACGGCAAGCTGGTGGGGAAATTCGACGCGGTGCACGCGATCCCAGCGCCAGCGCGAGATGTCGCTGCCCATTCGCTGTTCGAGGTCAGCCATTCCTTCGCGCAGCGCCGCGGTGACGGCCTGGTCGCAGGTCTCTCGCGCCGGCGTTTGCGGGTTGTCGCACCACGGACTGTCGTTGGCGGCAAGCGTGCTGGTTAGAAAGCGCACGAGCGGCGAAGAGCGCGTCGTGTAGCTTTCGGCAAGCTGCGATCCCAGTACTGGGGCGACGAGCACCGTGGCGAGGTGATAGTACCAAGCCTCGAAAATCGCCGTTGCCGCGCTGTCGCCGCGAGCGTCGAGATTCCATTGGCGAAGCAGCGCGATCGCGGTCTTGTCCGGATCGGACTGCGGCCGGGCGTGCGCCAGCAGCGCCGGAAGCAGGCGCTCCGCCACCATCGACCTCGTATCGCTCTGGATGCGTGCAAAATCGTCAGAGACCAGTTTGCTGCGACCCTCGAGGAGACTCACGATGCGCTGCGCGCGGAACGGCTCGGTCCATTCCAGACCAAGCAGGTAGGGGTAGGGCGGCGGCGCCGGCCGGTTGTTGGCAGTCACGATGAAGTGTTCGGGCGGGTCGAAGACGTGCGGCAGATCCTCGAACGGCACCCAGCCTGTCCACTCCGTTTCACCACGCCATCCGTCCGTCGGGATTGAGCCGTCTCCCGACTCGCGAACCGGAATCCGCCCCGGCAGGTAGTAGCCAATGTGACCGCTGACGTCGGCGTAGACGAAATTCTGCGACGGCGTGACGAAGGTGCGAAGCGCGTCGGTGAACTGGGCCCAGTCGCGCGCCTCGTTGAGTTTCAGGAACGAGGGCAGCGTCTCGTCGGTGCTGTCGAGCGCGGTCCAGCGCAGCGCAAGCGGTTCCACCTGCGGCGGCCTGGGCGACAGCCGCGAGGTGGCGTTGATGTAGTTGATCGCGTCGGACACCAGCGGACCGTGTCGCGTGATCCGAACATCGATCGTCACCGGCGCAGCGCCCTTGACCGCGATCGTCTCTGGCACGATGGAAATCGGCTCCTGGACGCCGCGAAACTCGAATGTCGTTCCGGCGGGATTCAGACGTTCGCGGTACAGGTCCTGGACGTCGGCCTCGACACTCGTAGCACCCCAGGCGATGAATCGATTCCGTCCGAGCGCTACCGCCGGCGTACCGGGCAGCGTGGCGCCGACCACATCCAGACCGCCAGCTGATACGTGGGCGAGGTACCAGGTCGATGGCAGGCGTGCGCCAAGGTGTGGGTCGTTCGCCAGCAACGGCAGTCCCGACGCAGTCATCGTTCCATCGACGACCCAGTTGTTGGATCCCAGTCCCTCCGAGATCGAATCACGCAGGAAATCGCGAACCGCCGGCGTGCCTGAGTTCAGCGCTTCCGAAAATGCAGCGGCCAGGAATCCGGCCGGCCCGAACGTCGCACCAGACTGGTTCGTTGTGCGAACGTGAGGCGATCTGGACTTGCGTGGCCAGTCAGGCCGATCCGGCTCGTCCGCGCCGGCCGGTCCGGGCGGCCACTTGATCATGCTCGGTCCGTCCGGCGGATACGGCAACATCAACTGCGCCATCCGCTCCGCTCCGACTCTCAGCGTCAGGTCGTGCCGCAGCAACTCGAAGTTGTAGTTTCCACTCAGGTCCCAGGCCATCATCTTCACCCAGACAACGACATCGGGGCCGGTCCAGGGCTCGGGCTCGAAGCGAAGCAGCGAGAATTCCGGGGGAAGAGAGCTGCCATGATGCGTGGCGATGAAGGCATTGATGCCTGCGATGTATGCGTTGGTCTCGTCCCTGGCCCAGTCCGGCATCGCGGTCCACGCCGAATATGCCGCGCGGCTGAAGCCGACCGTCCGCAGAAAGCGATCCTGGGGCAGGGCTGCCTCGCCGAGAACTTCCGAGAGGCGTCCGTGCCCGATGCGGCGCTGCAATTCCATCTGCCACAGACGATCCTGAGCGTGAACGTAACCGAGACCAAACAGACCGTCGTTCCTGGTCGCTGCGAAGATGTGAGGAATCGCGTCCCGGTCCCGGATGATCTCGATCGGCGCGGAAAGCCCGTCGACTTTGAGCTGTCCGTCGATTTGCGGGAGGGATTGTCTGAGATACAGGTACAAGCCGGCGCAGGTCATCGCCGCCAGCACCACGATGCCGGCGGCGACCTTCACAATCGATCGCGACATGTCAGAATGATAGTCGCAGATGATCGAATTGAAACCGGTCCTCGACCGTCTCTACTCGAACTTCAACCACGCTGACTCCGCCACCGATCCGATCCAGATCGTACGGCGCTTTGCTCGTGATGACGATCGCGAGGTCGTTGCCTTTATCGCGGCGGCGCTGGCGTTCGGCCGGGTCGCCAGCGTCCTGCAGTCGATCGAACGCGTACTGGCGGTGATGGGACCGGCGCCGGCAGCCTACGTCCGAGCCTTCGATCCGGTGCGCGACCGCGCCGCCTTCGATGGCATCGTCCACCGCTGGATCCGCGAAGCGGACATCGTCGCCCTGCTCTGGGTGATGCGTCAGATGGTCGACCGCGCCGGCTCGATCGAGGGATTTTTTCTCGAGGGCGACGATCCGTCCGCAGAGGACGTCGCGGATGCGCTCGACAGCTTTTCGATGCGTGCGCTGGCGCTCGACCTGAAGGCCGTGTACCGCCGCGTGCCGAAGCGGGCGGGCGTCGGCTACTTTTTTCCGCGGCCGTCGGCTGGTTCGGGCTGCAAGCGCCTGAACCTGTTCCTGCGGTGGATGGTCCGGCGGGATGCGCTGGATCTTGGCGTGTGGCGTCGCGTGTCGCCCTCGCGGTTGATTGTGCCGCTCGATACGCATGTGATCCGGGTCGGCCGCTGCCTGCGTCTCACCAGCTACACCAGTCCAGGCTGGCGCATGGCACGCGACGTCACGCGGTCGCTGCGTCGCCTTGATCCGGACGATCCGGTCAAATACGATTTCTCGGTCTGCCACCTCGGGATGATGAACGCGTGCGGATTCAGCCGGCCGCAGGCGGACGCGCACTGTCCGCTGCGGGGCGCCTGCCGGCCTCGACAGCGGGTCCGCAAGACTCGACGCGCACCGCGCAACCCTCAGCGTTGAGCTTTGAGCGCGGAGCGTCCGGGGTTGGCCGCTGAGCCGCGTGACTTGACGCTCGAAACCTGCTGGTAGACCGCGGCCGTTTCCGCGACCATCCGCTCGACGGTGAATCGATCCCGCACCCGATCGAAGCCCGCTCCGCTCATGCGTTGACGCAGCGCCGGGTCCTTCAGCGTCCGGACGATGGCTTCGGCCATCGCGTGAGGATCGCGTGGTGGGACGAGCAATCCGGTCACCTCGTCGTCGACGATCTCGGGAATACCGCCGGCGCGAGTGGCGACGATCGGGCGGCCGCAGGCCATCGCGTCGAGCAGAGAGGTGCCGAGCCCTTCCGTCACCGAGCTCATCGCGAACAGATCGAAGCTCTTGACGCAGCCGATCACGTCGGTGCGGAAGCCGGGCAGCAGTACGTGCTTCTCGAGATGGTAATCGTGGACCTGCTTTTCGAGATGCTCGCGCAGTTCGCCTTCACCGAGGATGACGAAGCGCGTGTCCGGCAGTTGCTGCACCACGAGACGGGCAGCGTCGATCAGGTAGCGCTGACCCTTGTGCGGCACCAGGGCGGCGACGTTGCCGACGACCGCCGCGCCATGCGGGAGAAAGAGCGCCTCGTGGATGTTGACCGGCGGCGCGGCGAGAACGTGATCGACGTCGATCCCTTCGTGAACGGTGACCGTTCGTTCGTCCTCGATGCCATCGGCCACCAGCATCAGGCGGATCGCTTCCGACGCGGCGATGAAGCGGTCCACCTGCCGGTATTTCCAGCGCGAAAACGAGTTGCCCTTCAAGTGAAAGTCGACACGTCTCGCCGCGACCAGCGCCGGCGGCCGTATCGGAGCGCGGCTGCCCGACCCGAGCGACAGCGCGAGCGACGCGAACGCGACGCCGTGCGGATCGTGAGCGTGAATCACGTCCGGCTGAAGCCGCTTGAGCAGTCTCGAGAACTTCCACGCCGCCGGCAGATCCATCTCCGAGCGCGGCGCGATGGGAATCAGATCGAGGCCTTCTTCGGCACGGCGCCGCAGCTCGCCGTCAGGGTGGGCGACCAGCGCAGCCCGCTCGCCGATCGATCGCAATCCGTTGACGGTCAGCAGCACCTGATTCTGGCCGCCACGCCAGGTTCGGGCGGTGTCGACGTGCAGTGAAAACACGTTACGGCTCGGCCCGCATCACGAGGTGGTGTCCTTCGAACCGCCGGTGCCCTGTGCGATTGGCGTGGCTTCGTGATCCATCGCTGTCCGGTGTTGCAGTTCCCATAATTTCGCAAACTTGAGGAACACGTAATACGCGTTCATCGACGAGATGATGAAGCCGGGAATACCGTCACGGACTCCGCCTCGCGCCAGGTAGTTGCGAAGGAATGCCAGCGGTGGATGCCCGGCCAGCTGCAGGAGTCCGGCGCGCCGGCCATCTTCGTCCATCTGGCGCGCGGCATGGGTTGTATAACGGTCGATGGTTTCGAGGTGATCGGCGATGTCGCGGTAGGCGTAGTGCTGCAGTTCGCCGCGCAGCACTCCGACCGAACCGCTGACGGCAAGCGCCTCGTGCACGTAGCGGCCGGTCCAGCGCGCCGCGCGCCGATCGTAGAGCCGATGCTGGTGGTCCGGAAACCAGTCCGTGGTCCGGATCCAGCGCCCGAGATGAAAAGTGACCCGCGGGATGCGGAAGGCCCGGTCGCGGGGATCGCCGGTCATCAGGGTTTGGATTTCCGCGGCCAGTTCCGGCGTCACCCGCTCGTCGGCATCGACCGACAGAATCCAGTCGTGACTGGCCAGGGATGCCGCGAAATTTTTCTGCTCGATGTGTCCAAGCCAGTCCTGGACGACGACCCGATCGGTGAACTGGCGGGCGATGGCGACGGTGTTGTCGGTGCTGTGGGAGTCCACAACCACGATCTCGTCGGCCCACGCGAGCGATGCGAGGGCCGCGCCGAGATCGGCGGCTTCGTTCTTGGCCACGATCGTGGCCGAAAGCTTCGGCACCCGGGGAGTGTAGCGCAGAGGCCCCGGGCGCGGGGCCTCAGACCGGCGCAGGCATCAGAGGCCTTCGGCTATCGCGCGATCTGCACGGCGTTGACGCTGCCGTTGATCGGGACCTGTTGCACTGCTTCGAAGTCCACCAGCGACTTGTTGTAGTCCGAGATCGCCTGAATCTCGGTGGTGCGGGCCTGTGACAGGTCGCGCTGAGCCTGGAATACGAAGAACGTCGACGACATGCCCGCGGCCATCTTTTTCTCTTCGGCCTCGAGCTTTCTCTCCTGCAGCTCGCGCGAGACCCGGGCCGACTCGACCCGTTTCTGGTTGGTCGTGACGTTGCGTCCGGCGGCACGAACCTGCGCCGCCACCTGCATTTCCTGGTTCTTCAGCTGCGCCTGCGACTGCTGGTATTCGAGCTTCACCCGCGCCAGGTTGGCGTGCGCGGTGTTGGCGCCAAGCGGGTAGCCGATCTGGACGCCGACGGTCCATTGCGGATAGGCGTTGGTGAACACGTCGCCGAGCACCGACCCGTAGCCGCGCTCCGAGGCGATCGATCTGGGCCCGGCTGCGGCGGCGAACGGGTCCTCGATCGCCGATAGCTGCGTGCCCCCATAGGCGAGCGTGCCGTAGTTCAACTGCGCGTTGACGTCCGGCTTGATCTGGTTCGAGTAGAACTTGATGTTGATTTCGCTCTGATCGAGGCTGTTCTTGGCGGCGCGCAGGTCGGTGCGCTTGTCCAGCGCGTTGCGGATCGCGGCGTCCACGTCGATCGCCTGCGCGGCGAACGAGGCGGCGTCGGTCGGATCGAACACGATGGTCCAGAAATCGGGCGACGCGGGATCGAGCACCAGCGTGCGCAGGTTGTCCTGGGCCTGCTTGATCTGCGCTTCAGCGACGATCACGCCCGATTCGTTGCTGGCGACCTCGGCTTGCGCCTGAACGATGTCGAGCGGAGCAAGCGTGCCGATCTCGACGCGCTTCTGATTGTCTTTCAGCAATTGCTGTGACAGCGCCAGCGAGTCCTGCGCCGCCTTCAGATTGTTGATGGAGTAGGAAAGGTCCCAGTAGGCGTCCTTGACGTTGCGCAGCGTCTGCGTGATCACGGTCTGCAGGTTGACGTCCGACAGGTCCCGAACCTTCTTGCTAAGGCCGACCTGCTGGCGAATCTGGTCGACGGAAAAATTCCGCAGCAGCGGCTGCGTGAAGCTGAACTGCAGGTTGGAATACAGCTGCGGGCTGTAGTTGCTGAACGGGTTTGTCGTCGTCAAGCGCTGGCTGTTCCAGTTCAACGCGTAGTTACCGCCACCCCAGGGAACGAACTGGTTGAGTCCCACGCCAAGGTTGCTGGTGCCGTTGGAGTAGCTCGGTTGAATGATGCCCAGCGCGGGCTGGTTGGCGCCGACGCGGCTGACGCTAGTCGAGAAGTTCGGCGCCCAGTTCGAGCGCGCCAGTGCGATACCGGTGTCCTGGATCTGCGGGTCGATCCGCTGGATGCGGATGCCGAGATTCTGCTCGACCGCCAGTTTCACGGCCTCGTCGATCGAAAGGCGCCTGACTTCGCTTTCCTGCATCTGCGCAGCTGCGTTTACTGACGCTTCTCGCAGCGACTGTAGCAGTGGACTCTGTCCGCTTTGAGCGAATCCGGGAACCGACGTTGCGAGAACGGTGGCGGCGGTGAGACAGGCGATTCGGGCGCGGCGAATCGGTTGGTGCAGGCGCATTGCAGACGACTCCATCAAAGAGAAAGAAAAAACTGGTGATGTTCTGATCAGTAGACGTTCGGCAGGGCCGGTTGGTTCAAGAGAATTGTATACTTTTGCATGCATATTTCTCAGCGGGTGACGTTCGGATTGGCGATCGTGGCCTTGACGGCGGCGACGGCTCATCTGGCTGGCTCGCCCGCCCCGCCCGCTCCTGGCAAGGCCGCCGTCGCCGCCAAAGCCTCCGGCGGCTTTGAATTGACGGTCGACAGCATCATGCGCGGGCCGAAACTGGTGGGCTATCCGCCGAGCGGTCTGCGCTGGTCGGGCGACTCCAGCCATCTGTATTTCGAATGGCGGCGCGCCACGGACGAGGAAACCTCGACGTGGGTGGTCGGGAAAGCCGGAGGGGCGCCCCGACAGTTGTCGGACGAGGAACGACGCAGCGCGCCCCCGGTCTTCGGCGCGTGGGACCGCGCGCATCGCCGGGTCCTGTTCGTGGACCAGGGCGACATCGTGCTGCTCGACTCTGTCTCGGGCGTCCGGCGTCAGATCACCCGGACCACCGGCAACGAATCGAACCCGCGCTGGGCGCGACACGAAGCCGCCGTCACCTTCGTGCGGGAGAACAATCTGTTTCTGATGCCGCTCGACAGCGGGGAAATCGCCCAGCTGACCGACGTGCAGCCACGCAAGCGCGATCCGAGGGACACCGATAGCCAGAAATTCGTCAAGGCCGAAGAGCCCAAGCTGATCGAACACACGCGGGTCGAAGAAGAGAAAAAGAAAAAGGCCGAAGAGAAAGCCAAGGCGCACGCGCTGCCGAAGTTCGAGCTGGCCGAACGGCAGTCTGTATCAGATTTGCAACTATCGCCTGACGGCAAGCACGTCTTCATGGTCGTGGTCGAACGCACCGACGCGGCCAAGCGGCCCAACGTGCCGAACTACGTCACCGAATCGAGCTACACCGAGGACATTCCCGCCCGAACCTTCGTCGGCGACGCGCAGGACAAGCGCACGCTGGCGGTCATGAATCTCGAAACCGGCAAGACCCAGCTCGCCGACGCCGAATTCGCCGCCAAGCGCGACCCGCGCTGGGGGATGGTGCAGCTGTCGGAATCGGGGTCGGCGGCGGTGGCGCACGTTCGCGCTGCGAACAACAAGGACCGCTGGCTGGTCGCGGTGGACGCGGAAACCGGCAAGACACGGGTGCTGGACGTTCTGCACGACGAGGCGTGGGTGCGCGAGCTGGGCGGCTTTGGTCCAGCCGACCAGTCGTTCGGCTGGTACCCGGACGAGAAGCGCATCTGGTTCCTCTCCGAGCGCGACGGCTTCATGCACCTCTACAACCTGGACACCACGGCCGCATCGCCTGCGGCGAAGCAGTTGACGCAAGGCAAATGGGAAATCGATTCCGTCAGCCTGTCGCCCGACCGTAAGACGTTCTATATCAACAGCACCGAGGCGCATCCCGGCGAGCGCCAGATTTACGCCATGAGCGTGGACGGCGGCGCGCGGACGAAACTGACCTCGATGACCGGGTCGAGCGTCGGCGATGTGTCGCCTGACGACGGCACGTTCGGGCTGATCTACTCGTACAGCACGAAACCGCCCGAGGTGTTCGTCATGGCAAACCGCGCTGGCGGCCAGGCCCAGCAGGTCACGACCTCCCCGACGGCGGAATGGCGTTCGTACAAATGGGCCGATCCGCAGCTGATCACGTACAAGACCCGCGACGGCGTCGACGTTTACGCGCGGTTGTACACTCCGGAAATGGTCGGCGCCCGCCGCGATCCATCGGCGCCTGCGGTCGTTTTCGTCCACGGCGCCGGCTATCTCCAGAACGCCCACAAGTACTGGTCGAGTTACTTCCACGAGTACATGTTCAACAACCTGCTCGCATCCAGGGGCTACGTGGTTCTGGATCCGGACTACCGCGCGAGTGCCGGTTACGGACGCGACTGGCGCACCGCCATCTACCGCCACATGGGCGGCAAGGATCTCGACGATGTGGTGGATGGCGCGAAGTACCTCGTCGATACGCAGAAGGTCAACGCCAGGCACATCGGCGTATACGGCGGCAGCTACGGTGGCTTCATCACGCTGATGGCCATGTTCACATCGCCGGACACGTTCGCCGCGGGTGCGGCGCTGCGGCCGGTCACCGACTGGACGCACTACAACCACGGCTACACCTCGAGCATCCTGAACGACCCGCAAACCGATCCGGAGGCGTATCGTCAGAGCTCGCCGATTTATTTCGCCGAGGGCCTCAAGTGGTCGCTGCTGATCTGCCACGGCATGGTGGACACCAACGTGCTCTTCCAGGACACCGTGCGTCTGACCCAGCGCCTGATCGAGTTGCGCAAGACCAACTGGTCGGTGGCGCCGTTCCCGGTGGAGAACCACGGCTTCGAAGAAGAAACGAGCTGGGCGGACGAGTACCGGCGGATCCTGAATCAGTTCGACGACAACCTGAAAAATCATGACCCGCGACGACCTTCTTAGTCTGTACCGTCAGTCGGGCGCACTGCTCGAAGGACATTTCCGCCTCACCTCGGGGTTGCACAGCACCGGCTATCTGCAATGTGCGCTCGTGCTGCAGCATCCGCAGCACGCCGAAACGCTCGGCCGCGCGATCGCGGAGCGCACGCGCGACCTGCGGCCGACGGTCGTCCTGTCGCCGGCACTGGGCGGGCTGATCATCGGTCACGAGGTCGCCCGCGGTCTCGGCGTCCGCGCCATCTTCGCGGAGCGTCACGACGGCGCCCTGACACTGCGGCGCGGGTTCTTCCTCGACCCCGCCGATCGCGTGCTCGTCGTCGAAGACGTGCTGACGACGGGGGGCTCGACGCGCGAGACGATGGAAGTGGCGAAGGCGGCCGGCGGGCAGGTGGTTGGCGCCGCCTCGATCGTCAACCGCAGCGGCGGCACCGCGACTTTCGACGTCCCGCTGGTCTCGTTGCTGGACGTTGCCCTGCCGACGTATCAGCCGGACGCCTGTCCGCTGTGTGCACAGGGGCTGGCGGTGGTGAAGCCAGGTTCGCGACCGACGCCACGGTGAACGCCGCGCCGATGTAAGGCATGCCGACGTTCAAGATCATCGTCGCCTACGACGGCACCGACTACGTCGGCTGGCAGCGTCAGGCGAACGGCGTCTCGATCCAGGCGTTGATCGAAGAGTCGTTGCGGGCGCTCGACGAACGCGACGTGACCGTGCATGGCGCCGGGCGGACCGATGCCGGCGTGCATGCCTTCGGTCAGGTCGCGGCCTTCGCTCTGAATCGTTCGCTGCCGCCGGCGGCGTTGGTGAAGGCGATCAATGCGCGGCTGCCGGCGGCGATCCGGGTCCTATCTGCCGAAGAAGTGCCGTCCGATTTTCAGCCGCGTTTCGCAGCGCGCGACAAGACGTATCGCTATCGCATCTGGAACGCGGAAACGATCAGCCCGTTCGAAAGCCGCTATGCGTGGCACATTGGCGGCGACCTGAACGTGCCGGCGATGCGATCGGCGGCGGCACTGCTCGTCGGCTGCCACGACTTTGCCGCCTTTCAGGCCGCCGGAAGTCCAACCGCAACGACCGAAAGGGAGATTCTGGCGTTGACGATCGAGGGTGACGAGCGTGTGCCCGCCGCGCCGGCAACGCACCGCGCCGGCTTGCATCACCCTCGATGTGAGGGAGACCAGTCCGCCGGCGCGCTGATCGCGTGCGAGGTAACCGGAAACGGTTTTCTCCGGCACATGGTGCGCACCATCGTCGGCACCCTGGTGGAGGTTGGACGCGGACGTCAGGCGGTGGAGTGGGTCGGGCACGTATTGGCAACGCGTGAGCGGTCGATGGCAGGTCCCACCGCGCCGCCGCAGGGTCTGTTTCTGGTCGGCGTCAGCTACGGTGCGTTGCTTGCGGACAAGCCTTAAGACCCTGTACACTCGGGGTTTGTTGCGAATGGACCGTCATGTCGCTTGAGCAGATCCTCGCGTCGATTCCGCCGGGATCGCCCGACCAGACGCTGGCGCGCCAGGTCAATTTCGCACAGTTGCCGTCCCATGTCGCCATCATCATGGACGGCAACGGCCGCTGGGCGGCCCACCGGCACTTGCCACGGGTCGAGGGACACCGCGCCGGGATCGATTCAGTGCGCGAGGTGGTTGAAACCTCCGCCCGGCTGGGCATCGACGTCCTTACTCTCTACGCATTTTCGGTCGAGAACTGGAAGCGTCCCCGCGCCGAAGTGAACACCCTGATGCTGCTGCTCAAGCGGTACATCCGCCTCGAGCTGGGCACCCTTCACGAAAACGACATCCGCTTCAATGTGATCGGCCGTCCTGAAGAACTGTCGCCGGACGTGCGGCGTGAGCTGGAAATTGGCATCCGCCAGACGGAAAGCAATGGCGGCATGCTGTTCAACATCGCGTTGAACTACGGTGGACGGGCCGAGATCGTCGACGCGGCGCGGCGGGCGATTGCCGCCGGCGTCAGTGCGGACGATCTCGACGAACGCCGCTTTGGCGACTTTCTCTACACCGCCGGCCAGCCCGATCCCGACCTGCTGATCCGCACCAGCGGCGAGATGCGGGTCAGCAACTTTCTGCTGTGGCAGATTGCCTACTCCGAAATCTGGGTCACCGAAACCTTGTGGCCGGACTTCCGCCGCCGCGATCTGCTCGAAGCGATCGTCGCGTACCAGAAACGCGATCGTCGCTACGGCGGTATCAAGCCGTCCCCGGTCGCGCTCGGCATCAAGTGACCCGCGTCCTCAGCGGCGCCGCCCTCGTGCTGGTCGCGATCGGCGTCGTCTGGTTCGCGAACACGCTGGTGTTCTTCGCGTTTGCGCTCGGGCTCACGGTGCTGGCGACTGAGGAACTGCTGAAACTGGCGTACGCGAGCCGGGTTGACCTGCCGGTGACCGCCTGTCGATTTGCGACGGCGCTGGTGATCTGCAGCAGCGTCTTCGCGGGCGCACTCGAGGTCGGACTGTTGAGCGCGTTCGTTGCCGTCGCCGCGGCGTCCCTCGGCTCGTGGCGCGGCGGCCCGGACGCGTTGACAACGGTGGCTGTCGCCCTGTTTCCGGCGTTTTACGTGGCGCTGCCAATCGCGGCGATGGTCGGAATCCGGGCGCACGGCGGACCGTCGGCGCTGTTCCTGCTGATGTTGACGGTCATGGTTAGCGACACGGCGCAGTACTACTCGGGCCGGGCGTTCGGCCGGCGGCCGCTGGCGCCGCTGGTCAGTCCCAAGAAGACCGTCGAGGGCGCGATCGGTGGCTTCGTATTCGGAGGCGCGGTGTTCACCATCGTCGGCGCCTGGTGGCTGCCGGACACGCCTGCGCCATTTCGCGCCATGCTCGGCGTCACCATCGTCGCGCTCGGCATTGCCGGCGACCTCTTCGAATCGATGTTGAAACGCAGCGCCGGCGTGAAGGACAGCTCGGCGCTGATTCCCGGGCACGGTGGCGTGCTGGATCGGATCGACGCGCTGTTGTTCGCCGCGCCGGTCTACTACATCGTGCTCATGTATGTGTGAACGTTGCGACCTGCCGCCGCGACCGTCACGGTGGATTCCGTGTTCCCGAAACTCATGAAACGGATCGCCATCCTGGGTTCGACTGGATCGATCGGCCAGAGCGCGCTGGCGGTGGTCGATGCGCATGTCGATCGACTGCAGGTCGTTGGTCTGGCCGCCGGCGAGAACGCCGAGCTTCTAGCGACGCAGCTCCGGCGCTACCGTCCCCGCGTCGCTTCGATGGCGAGCGGCGCGGCCCTCGATCGCCTTCGCGCCGAGAGTGTACCGTCGGACACCGTTCTGGCCGGCACCGGACGCGATGGACTGGCGGCGGTCGCGATCCATCCCGATGTGGACATCGTGCTGTGTGCGTCGAGCGGTACTGATGCCCTCGAAGCGGTGCTTGCCGCGATCGAGCATGGCAAGACCATCGCGCTCGCGAACAAGGAAGTGCTGGTGATGGCCGGCGGCATCGTCACCACCGCCGCGGCTCGTCATGGCGTGGCGATCCTGCCGGTCGACAGCGAACACAATGCGATTCATCAATGCCTGCACGGTCGGGCGCAGCACGAGATCCGGCGCCTGGTGCTGACCGCGTCCGGCGGACCTTTTCGCGGGCGGCCCGCGTCCACTCTAGAGAGCGTGTCCGCAGAGGATGCGCTCAAGCACCCGACGTGGCGGATGGGCCGGAAGATCACGATCGATTCGGCGACGCTGATGAACAAGGGGCTCGAGGTGATCGAGGCGCGCTGGTTGTTTGGCGTGCAACCGTCGCAGATCGATGTGGTCGTTCATCCACAATCGGTGGTGCACTCGATGGTGGAGCTGACTGACGGATCGGTGATCGCACAGCTCGGCATTACTGACATGCGTCTGCCGATTCAGTACGCGTTTTCGTATCCCGATCGCTGGCCGGCGACGTTGCCTTCGCTCGATCTGGTCCGCGCCGGACGGCTCGAATTCGAGGAAGCAGACAGGGTGGCCTTTCCCTGCCTCCGACTCGCATACGACGCGCTCAACGGCGCCGGCAGTGCAGCAGTGGTTCTCAACGCCGCCAACGAAGTGGCGGTGGCGCGATTCGTGGAAGGTCGGCTGGGCTTCCGGGCGATTCCGGAGGCGATCGAGCGCGCGATGGCCGATCACACCTCGATGGAGGTTGTCACTTTGGCACAGGTTCGCGCCGTGGATGCATGGGCTCGCAGTTACACCGGGCAGCTCGCCGACGGGTTAGAATCAAGAGCTTGAGGTTATTGGCGTGACGACATTACTGGCGTTTGCGTTCGTGCTCGGCGTGCTGGTGTTCGTGCACGAACTCGGGCATTTTCTGGCGGCCAAGCGCGTCGGCATCCGTGTCCTGAAATTCCAGCTCGGGTTCAACCCGACCATAGTCAGTTTCCGTCGGGGCGATACCGAATACGGCATCGGCGCGCTGCCGCTCGGCGGCTACGTGAAGATGGCGGGCGAGAATCCGGAAGAGGAGCGCACCGGCCAACCCGACGAATTCCTGTCGAAGACGAAGTGGGAGCGGTTCCAGGTCCTGATCATGGGACCGGTGATGAACATCCTGCTCGCGCTGATTCTCACCGCGCTGGTGTTGTATCAGGGCGTCGACAAGGGCGCCTACGAAGACCAGCCACCGGTGGTCGGCGTCGTGACCGCTGGTTCGCCCGCCGCGAAGGCGGACATCCGGCCCGGCGACCGCATCGCCACGGTCTATGGACACACGGTTTCGACCTGGGAGCAGTTCCTGATCGCCATCGGGTCGCGGCCCAATCAGGAAACGCCGATCACCTTCCTGCGCGCCGGCATGGAGCAATCGCGCACACTGACCCCTGCGGTCGTGGGTCAGAGTCGTTTTCAGTTCGGTGACATCGGCGTGCTGCCCAACGTGCACCCGCACGTGCCATCGGTGGTGGCCGGCGATCCGGCCGAGAAGGCCGGCCTCAAGCCGGGCGACGTGATCGTCTCGATCGACGGCACTCCGATTACGTTCTCGTATCAGCTGCGCGACACGATCGCGAAGCACCCCGATCAGGCAATCTCGGTCTCGATCCTCCGCAACGGCACGCCCGCCACCTTGTCGGTGACGCCAATCAAACGTGGCAGCACCGGTTGGATCGGCATCGGCATTCAGGACGACACGGTCAGCCTCAAACCGGGAGCGCTCGAGGCGGTATCGCTGAGCGTCAAGAAGAACATCGAATACGGCGGGCTGATCTACCAGACGCTGTGGGGCCTGTTCACGCGCGAGACGTCACCGAAGCAGCTGATGGGACCGGTGGCGATCGCGCAGTTGTCGGGCGAATCGGCCGCCCTCGGCTGGGTTGCGCTGTTCAGCCTGATGGCGTCGATCAGCCTGAACCTGGGCCTGCTCAACCTGATGCCGATTCCCATCCTCGATGGCGGCCACATCTTCATCATGGCGCTCGAAGGTCTGGCGCGCCGCGACTTCAGCGTGAAGGTGAAGGAGAAGTTCCTGCTCGCCGGCTTCGTGGTCATCCTCAGCCTGATGGTGACCGTGATCTACAACGATCTGACCCGCATCAGCTGGATCGAACACCTGATGCCGTGGCGCTAGCCCGTTTCACCTCGGCCATCGCCTGGTGCGCCACGCGGATTGTCTGATCGATGTCCTTCCTGGTGTGCGCAGCCGACAGGAACCAGGCTTCGAATTGAGACGGCGGCGGGTAGATTCCGCGCGCCAGCATGCCGCGGAAGAAGGCGGCATAGTGTTCGGTGTTCGCGCTGGTCGCGGACGCAAAGTCGCGGACCGGGCGGTCGGTGAAGAACGGCGTCACCAGCGATCCGAATCCGTTCACCTGCAGGGCGATGCCGGCCGCGCGCGCGGCGTCTGCGAGGCCCGCCGCCAGCCGCGCACCGAGCGTCGAGAGCGATGAGTAGAGCGTCGGTGTGAGCCGGCCAAGACACCAGAGACCGGCGGTCATCGCCAGCGGATTGCCCGAGAGCGTGCCGGCCTGATAGACCGGACCGGCGGGCGAGACCAGGTTCATCAAATCCGCCCGGCCGCCATAGGCACCCACCGGCAGACCGCCGCCGATGATCTTGCCGAGGCACGTCAAATCGGGACGCACCCCGATTAGCCCTTGTGCACCGCCGGCGGACGCTCGAAAACCCGAAATCACTTCATCGAAGATCAGCAGCGCGCCCTCTGCCGTGCAGATCTCCCGCAGCCCGCGCAGGAATCCCTCCGCCGGCGGCACCAGTCCCATGTTGCCGGCGATCGGTTCGACGATGACCGCGGCAATTTTTCCGCGATTGGCGGCAAACGACTGACGGACCGAGTCGAGGTCGTTGTACGACGCGACCAGCGTGTCGGCTGACGCCGCCCGCGTCACTCCCGGGCTGGTCGGTGTTCCCAGCGTCAGGGCTCCGGATCCGGCCTTCACCAGGAAGGCATCGGCGTGGCCGTGATAGCAGCCCTCGAACTTCAGGATCCGGTCACGTCCGGTCGCGGCGCGAGCGACGCGAACGGCGCTCATCGCCGCTTCCGTGCCGGAACTGACGAACCGCACCCGCTCGATCGCCGGCATCAGCCGGCGCACCCGCTCGCCGAGCTCGACCTCGAGCTGGCTCGGCGCACCGAAGCTGGTGCCGCCGCGCGCCACCGACGCCAGCGCCTTCGCCAGCGACCGCGGCGCGTGGCCATGAATCAATGGTCCCCACGACATCACGTAGTCGATGAAGGTATTGCCGTCGACGTCGGTGATCCGCGCGCCCGCCGCGCGGCTGATGAACAGCGGCGAGGCGCCGACAGACTTGAACGCACGCACTGGACTGTCCACGCCGCCAGGCAGAATCGCCTCGGCCCGTGTGAACAATCGCCGCGATCGTGATGTCTTCATCGCACCTTGATCGTCGCCAAATCGCCGATTGCGGCGGTGATGAACTTCTGCTCGTCCTTGTCGTGGGTGCGGTTGCGCGCCGCATCGAACGCGCGCGAGGCGTTGTCGAAGTCGCGGTTCAACAGGAAGACCGACGCGATCCCGAGCGCCGCACGGTAGGAGGATGGATCGCGCTCGATGGCACGGCGGAACAATCCGCTGGCCAGATCCATCTGCCGGGCGAGAACTGACACGCGGCCCGCCGCAGCCAGGAAGTCCGCGTCCGCTTCGTCCGGCAGTACGCCGAATCGCGTCCGGACGACGTCGCCTTTATTCGCGAGCGCCGCTTCGAGACTCTGCGCGAGGATCTGGCCCTGTTCGTCCGATCGCAACGCCTCGGGCTTGAGGACCAGTTCGAAGAGCAGCATCTGCCCACCGGCGTTTGGGCCACTGGCAGTCAGCAGGCGAATCGGCAGCGCCGTGATTTCCGGTGTGTACCCGGGAGCGACCACTTCGAACAGCCAGATCCCGGACGTGATGCCGAGGATGGTCCACTCGCCTTTGGCGTTGGTGCGCGCCGAAAACGTCCGCTGTCCCGCGAACGTGCCCGCCCCCGCACCGAAAAACGCCTCGGCGCGGACCTCCGCATCCTTCACCGGTTCGCCACGCTCGGTGACGGTGCGCCCCTTGAGCCGGCTGAATCCCTGCTGCGCGTATGTGGGAGAAACCAGCAACAACGACAGCAGGATCAGGACGAGCGGCCTCGACACAGCCAATCCGGTCATTCGACGGTGAATGCGTAGACCATCCCGAGCTCGTAGTGGCGCCCGTCCTCTTCCGACTGCGAGCAGAGCATCAGATAGCGACCCGGCGTCAGGTTGGCCTGGAACCAGGCTTCGCCGTCCGCGGGTACGTCCGCCGAGCCGGCGATCGGCATGCCGGGCCGATGACCTTTGCCGCCATGATCGAACCACGCGAGTTCGGGGTACTGCTGACTCTCGTCCGTCACCCTTACGATCAGCGCCTGGTGAGGTTCGGATCCGACATTGCGCAGGTGTACCAGCGGATGATGGCTCTCGAACGGTGCCGTCAATTGAAAATGGTGATCCATCAGCGACACGGTGACGTCGGCTTCCGGCATCGTCGTCGTTCCGTTGCCGCTGGCTTTGTCCACCGTCAACGACGCGAATTGTCCTTTGCCGGTGTGGGAACTGCCATCCTCGGACGGATAGCCGCACAGCACGACGTACGCCCCGGGTTCGAGCGACACCCAATAGTCCTGCGTCAGTCCGGGCGAGACCGCGCCGATGCCGCCTGCCGGAGACAACCATTCGGGAATCGGCTGGTTCGACTTCTGCCACGCCGTGAAATCATCGAAGGTGTGGGCGCCAGCGAGGCGGATGAAGCGCACTTCGTGCGGTTCCTTGCCCAGATTGTGCAGTGTGAATTTCAGCAGCCCGGTCGGGATGTGAGCCGGCAGCACGATCGAGAAATCCTTCGTCTCGACGTCGACCGTCTGCGGTGACGCGATCGAAGCGGCCACGCTGAAGTGACGTGCGGCGGTCGGAGCCGCCGAACGGCCATGGTGCGCCGCCGCAGCTGCGTCGACGTCAGGCGTGCCCCCGGGCACTGCGAATCCGAGCAGAACGATCAGAGCCAGACTTCGCATGCCTGCTCAACCGATGGCGCGCGCGGCTTCGCGGGCGTAGTAGGTGATGATGATGTCCGCGCCGGCGCGGCGGATCGACGTCAGCGTTTCGAGCATCGCCCTCGGCTCGTCGATCCAGCCGTTGCGTCCGGCGGCCTTCAGCATCGCGTACTCGCCGCTGACGTGATATGCCGCGGTGGGATAGTGAAACGCCTCTTTCACCCGCGAGATGACGTCGAGGTAAGTGACGGCGGGCTTCACCATCACGATGTCGGCGCCTTCTTCGATGTCCTGCGCCACTTCGCGCAGCGCTTCGGCGGTGTTGGCCGGATCCATCTGGTGCGAGCGCCGATCGCCGAATGCCGGCGCCGACGCTGCGGCATCGCGAAACGGCCCGTAGAACGCCGAGCAGTACTTGGCGGCATACGCCATGATCGCGGTCTGGTCGAAGCCGCGCTGATCGAGCGCCTGGCGAATCGCACCGACGCGGCCATCCATCATGTCTGATGGCGCGACGATGTCCGCTCCGGCGACGGCGTGAGACACCGCTGCACGGACCAGTTGCTCCACCGTCGGATCGTTCACGATCTCCCGATCGACGACGATGCCGCAGTGACCGTGGTCGGTGTACTCGCAGAGGCACACGTCGGTCATCACCAGGACACCCGGCGCCTCGCGCTTGATCGCACGGATTGCCGACTGCACCGGCGCATCGGCGTCGTAAGCCAGCGTTCCGACGCTGTCCTTCCGATCCGGCAGCCCGAACAGAATCACGCTCGACACGCCGTCGCCCTTGGCGGCCGCCGCCTCGTTCACCGCCTCGTCCACCGACAGGTTGAACACGCCGGGCATCGACGGCACTTCGCGCCGCACGCCTTCGCCTTCGCACACGAACAGCGGCAGCACGAGCATCTCCGGCGCCAGACGCGTTTCCCGCACCAGTGCGCGCATCGTTTCGGTGCGGCGCAGCCGCCGCAGCCGCCGGGTCAGGGTCAGCGACGTGGGTGTGTGGGTGGGGGTCATGACTGTTGTTTCCGTACGTATTCTACGATCGCATGCACCAGCGCCGGGATGGTATGCGTGGCCGGTACAATCGCCGACGAAATCTGGCACTGCGTCGCCGCCTCCGCCGTCACCGGCCCAATCGACGCGACAATCGTCGAGCGCAACAGATCCGCCGCGGGCTCAGCGCCGAGCAGGTGAACGAAGCTGCGCACCGCTGACGGGCTCGTAAACGTCACGACGTCGATGTGACGCTCGAGCAGCATGCGATAGATGTCCGGTTCGCCGTCCCGTTCGGGCTCGACCGCCACGGTTCGATACGCCTGTACTTCGCTGACCTCGGCGCCGCGCTTGCGCAGCTGGTCTGCGATCAGTTCGCGTCCGATGTCGGCGTGCGGCAGCAGGACCGCGGCGCCTTTGACGTCGGATGCCTCGATCATGGCGCGGACGACCGCCTCGGCGCGGTACTCCGCCGGGACCAGGTCCACCTTCAGGCCGCGTGTGGTCAATCGATCCGCGGTCACCGGCCCGACCGCGCACAACCGTACGCCGCCGAGCGATCGCACATCGAGCGGGCTCGCCGCGAGGCGATCCATGAACGCGTCCACTGCGTTCGCGCTGGTGAACACGATCCAGTCGAAACCGCCGGCCTTGGCACACGCCTCGTCGAGCGCAGCGTAGTCTTCCGGAGGCAGGATCCGGATCATCGGCGCTTCAATCGCCTGGGCGCCCATCGCTTCGAGGCGTTCGACCAGATCGGCCGCCTGTGCGCGCGGTCTGGTGACGAGCACGCGCTTGCCGAACAACGGCCGCTCGTCGAACCAGCGCAGATGATCGCGCAGGGCGACGACGCGGCCGACGACCAGGATCGCCGGACGACGGTCGGTGGACTCGCGGAGGGCTTCGGTGAGCGTCGCCAGCGACCCGGTCAGCGTCTGCTGCGTCGGCAAGGTCCCGTCATAGACAATCGCGGCAGAATCCTCGGCCGGCCGCCCGTGTGAAATCAACGCGTCCAGGAATTCCGGCAATTGCGCCGGCCCTGCGTAGCAGACGATCGTGCCGTCGAGGCGAGCCAGGCTGGCCCAGTCGATCGACGTACGTGCCTTGCCCTCGTCCTCGTGTCCACGCACCAGGGTGAGGGTGTCGCCGCCGCCGGGATAGGTGATCGGAATGCCCGCGTACCCGGGCACGGCAATCGCCGCCGGGATGCCCGGAACCACTTCGAACCTGACGCCCTGCTCGTGCAGGAACAACGCTTCAGAGCCGCCGCTGTCGAACACAAACGGGTCGCCCCATTTGAGTCTCGCCACACTCTTGCCCTCCCGCGCTTTCTCGGCCAGCAGGTAACAGATCGCTTCCTGTTCGAGCGGCTGCGGAGCGGCGGTTCCGACGTCGATTTTTTCGGCATCGGCGCGGGCGTGACGGAGCACGCGCGCCGGCACCAGATGGTCGTAGAGGACGACGTCGGCCGATTCGAGGCATTGAAGACCCCGAACGGTCATCAGTCCTGGATCGCCGGGGCCGGCGCCGATGAGGTAAACGGTGCTGTTGGTCATCAGGTCAGTCAGCAGTCAAGGGTCAGTCGCGGTCGCCGATCGCCGGTCCTGTGGTTGATGCCGGATGCGCCGCAGCCGCGAGAATTTCGCCCGCGCCTTCGTCCAGCAATTGCGCTCCAACACTGGCCCCGAGCGCCGCCGCCTCACTGCGGGGCCCGATGCCATGGCCGCGGATGGCCCGACTTCCGTCGAGCGCAACCACGGTCGCAGCGAGCGCCAGCATGCCGCCCGCGCAGTGTGTCGCCAGCGCACCGATCGGTGTCTGACATCCGCCGCCAAGTGTCTCCACGAGGGCGCGCTCCGCAGTGAACGCCTCTGCCGCGGCAGCATCGTCAATCCGTTCCACCGCGCTGCGCGTGACAGCGTCGCCGGCTCGTATTTCGATTGCCACGATCCCCTGGCCTGGCGCCGGCACGCACCCGTCCGCCGGCAGCGCGAAGGATATCCGATGTCCGAATCCAAGACGCCGGAGTCCCGCGGCTGCGAGTATCAAGGCATCGTACTCGCCTTCGTCGAGCTTGCGCAGGCGCGTATCGAGATTGCCGCGGATCGGCACGAAGCGGGCGTTTGGAATCAGGCGAGTGAGCTGGGCGATCCGTCGAACGCTGCCGGTGCCGACGGACGGCGACTGGCCGAGGACGGCGACGAGGTCGTCGACCGATGCGATGACCGGGGTCTGGCTGAAGCCAGACACTACACTCGCCACCCCCTCGTCTTTTACGCGCACAGGAAGGATGACCGCGTCGCGGGGATCTTCGCGCGGAAGGACAGCCGCGACGATCAGGCCATCCGGTAACACCGCAGGCATATCCTTGCTGCTGTGCACAGCGAGATCGATCTCGTCGCGCATCAGCGCGTCTTCGATTTCCTTGACGAACAGCCGCTTGCCGCCGATCTCCGACAGCGGCGCCTCCTGCAGCCGATCGCCGGTGGTTTTGATGGTGACGATGCGGCAGAGCGGGCCACCGGCGGCCTCGATCCGTGCTTTCACCGCGTGCGCCTGCCACAGGGCGAGTTGGCTGCCACGCGTTCCGAGTCGGAGTTCGCCAGCCACGTCGGGTCAGCGTGACGAGCGCGGCCGGTTGCGTGCGAACGGTTCGACGTTGCGTCGCTCGTCCGGTTCGGCCAGCCCGAACAGGCGGGTCAAGGCTTCCGAATACGCCCCGACGGTCTCCGCATCGCCGAGCGCCTTCAGCTGTTCGGTCGGCATCAGCAGCAGCTTCTCGACCATCAGGTGAGTGATCTCGTCGACCCGCGCCCGCGCTTCCGGCGGCAGCGCCGACAGCTTGAAGTCGAGCCGGTCGAGTTCGGCCCGGCGAATCGCCTCGAACTTCTGACGGAGCGCGACCACGGTGGGGATGGCGCCGCGCGATCGGAACCAGACGCCGAACTTGTCCACTTCCTCCGCCACGATCGCTTCGGCTCTGGCGACCTCGCTGCTGCGGCGCGCGAGATTTTCGCGGACGGTCGCCTGCAGATCGTCGATGTTGTAGAGGAACACCTGCTCGATTTCGCCCGCCGCCGGCTCGACATCCCTGGGCATCGCGATATCGATCACGAACAGCGGCCGATTGCGTCGCGGACGCATCACCTGTTCGATGCGGGCTTTCGTCAGAATCGGCGAGGCGGCTCCGGTCGCGGTGACGACGATGTCGCTGGCGGCGAGCACGGCGTCCATCTCGTCCCACGGCGCGGCGCTGGCGCCGCCGATCGCCTCGGCGGTCCGGGCGGCATGAGCCATCGTTCGGCTGAGGATCGTGACGTGCTGTACGCCCTGCGACTTCAGGTGCATCGCGGTCAGCTTGCCCATCTCGCCGGCGCCGATGACCGCCACGCTGCGGCCGGCGATGTCGCCGAAGATTTTTCGAGCGAGCGAGACTGCGGCGAAGCTGACCGACACCGCGCCCGAACCCAGCCCGGTCTCGGTGCGCACCCGCTTGCCGACCGCGAACGACGCGTGAAACAGCCGGTTCAGCACCGGTCCCGAGGTCTGCGCGTCGGTCGCGACCGTGTGCGCGTCCTTCACCTGGCCGAGAATCTGCGGCTCACCGACCACCAGCGAGTCGAGGCCCGCCGCGACCCTGAAAAGATGCCGCGCCATGTCGAGGTCGGTGACGTCGTACAGATGCAGGGTCAAGTCGGTGGGCGCGACGCCGTTGAAGTCCGCGAGAAAGCGAACCAGGTCGGCACGCGTGGTCGCCGCGTCGTCGCAGGCGACGTAGAGCTCGGCGCGGTTGCAGGTCGACACAATCACCGCCTCGCGCGCCGAGCCGCGCGCAGCGAGGGCAGCCAGCGCCTCGACAGCGACGGCGCGCGCCTGGAAATCCACGCGTTCGCGCACTTCGATCGGCGCGGTGCGATGGCTGATTCCGACGAGCAGGAGGTTCATCGACTAAAAGTTATGGCTCGAGGTGAAGAAATAACTGATCGGAACAAAGTTCAGCAGCACGATCGCGAATCCGAGCGCCGAGAGGTACGCGGCGCGTCTGCCGCCCCACCCGATGCGCCGCGCGGCGAACAGCTCGAACGAATAGACAAACCAGCAGAGCAGCGCCACGAAAATCTTCGGATCCAGCAGCGACATCGCCTGGACCCGCGGGTCGCCCGAGTCGTAGCCGACCCGCGCCTGTGCCGCCCAGATTCCGCCAACAATAATACCGATGGTCAGCGCGATCCAGCCGATGACGATGGCACGCTGATTCATACGGTCGAGCACCTGGAGCGACGGGAGGCGCGCATAGAAAAAGCCGAGATGCTTCGCCTTGATTTCCTTGAACAGCAGCACATAGGCGATGCCGATGACGCAGGCGAGCGCGAAGCTCGCGTAGGCAAACAACAGCGACGACACATGCACGCCGAACAGCGGACCCTGCAGCACCGGCGCGCGGTCTTCAACGCCGGGATGGACGACGGGAATGGTCTGGAGCGCGACCAGCAGCGGCAGAATGAACACGCCCATCGCGCGCTCGTCCG
>DASXIR010000158.1:0-4318 GCA_036497895.1 Vicinamibacterales bacterium
CACCGCGCATCGCCCAGCAATGGGAGCGCGCCGTGGTGCTGCGGCTTGGCAGGTTCGTCGGCCTTCGAGGTCCCGGCCTCTTCTGGGTGACGCCGTTCATCGAGACCGTGTCGTCGTGGATCGATCAGCGCACGATCACGACCAGCTTCGCTGCCGAACAGACGCTCACCTCGGACACCGTGCCGGTCAACGTGGACGCGGTTCTGTTCTGGATGGTCCACGATGCCCAGAAGGCGGCGCTCGAGGTGCAGGAATACGCGCAGGCAGTGAGCTGGGCGGCGCAGACGGCGCTGCGCGACATCATCGGCCGCACCGACCTGACCGACCTGTTGCGCGGCCGCGAAAAGATTGAACAGGAGCTGCAGGTGCTGATCGACGCACGCTCCAACCCGTGGGGCGTCACCGTGTCATCGGTCGAGATGCGCGACGTCGTGATTCCGGTGGCGCTCCAGGACGCGATGTCGCGAGAGGCGCAGGCGGCGCGGGAAAAACAGGCGCGCATCATCCTCGGCGAGGCGGAGCTGGCGATCGCGCATTCGTTTTCGGAGGCGGCAAAGCAGTATCACAACGACCCGACCGCGCTGCACCTGCGCGCGATGAACATGCTCTACGAGGGACTCAAGGAAAAAGGCGCCTTGATGCTGATCCCGAGCAGCGCCGTCGAATCCATGGGCATGGGTGGACTGATGGGCGCCGCGGCACTTCAGCAACAACAGCTCACGGGCGGCAACAAGGCGCCAGAGTAATCGTCGCGTCCTCGGCGTTGTGGCGATTGTTGTCGTCGTAATCGCGGCGCGCATCCCAGTGGGTGCGCGAGCACTGCAAGGGGCTGAAGCAGGGAGGCGTTATGCGCGAGCAGTTTCCACCGGTTTCGATCAACTTCTCGAAAGTGGACGTCGTCGGCTGGCCCGGTCTTGCGCTGGTGCTGGTCGCCGTAGCCATCGCGATGGAGTTCCCTCAGACGAGATGGCTGTTGCTGGCGGGACTCGTCGCGGGCGTGCTCCTGGCGGCGGTGTTGATCGTCGTCCGTCGCCGGCGCGCGTAGGTACGTTCTTCAGAACGCTGCCGTCGACGCCGGCTTCTTCACGATCGTGATCGTGATCTGCGACGGATACTGCTTCGAATGGTGCACGGCGTTGTGCGCGACGACGCCGCTGGTCTCGTCGTAGTTGTGGCCGCCGGTGTTGAGATTGCGATCGAAGCGCGGAAAATTACTGCTCGACACTTCGATGCGCAGCCTGTGCCCGGCGGGGAAGTAGTTGCTCGTGGTCAGCGGCTGCAGCGTGACTCTGTAGATCTTTCCTGACTCCATCCACGCGAGCGGTTTGTCGTAGCCGTCGCGATATCGCATCCGCTGAATCGACTCGTCCAGGTTGAAGGCGCGGCCGTCCGGGTAAACGTCCAGCACCTTGACGGTGAAGTCCGTGTCCTTCGCGTCCGACGATACGTAAAGTGTCGGCGTTATCGGTCCGCTCAGCTCGCTCCCTTCCTTGAACGCGTCGCTGGTATACACCAGGATGTCCTCGCGCGCTTCCATGCGTCGTTGATCGAACGAACCGCCCTGAACCGCGTTGCCGGTGCAGCAGACGTTGCCGCCGTACGAGGTCACCGGGTTCATCGGGTCGTAGGTGAAGGCATCGGGCCGGTCGGCGTCCGGCGCCGCCGCGGTCAGCGCGCCGTCACCGTTCAGCGAATTCGCCTTGCCGCCGCTGCCAAGATAGAACGTGAGCGGCTGTGTGCCGCTCGGTGGCCACGTGTCCGAGGTCTGCCACTTGTTCGAGCCCATCGTGAAGTAGGTGACCTTCGGCAGCGCGTCGAGCCGCGGGCTCGCGGCGCCTTTCAGGAAGCGGTCGAAGAAGCCGTACACGATCTCGTTGTAGTCGAGGCGCGCGTCGCCCATGCTCCGTTCGCCGACGACGGTATCGGCGGTGGCGCGTGTATAGGAGCAGTGCAGCGTCGGCGCAATCACCGCCCACTGCTCGTTGGCGACTGCCGGCGACGCCGCTGCACGCACGTGGTTGTAGAGCGCGAGATTCGGCCCCACCGACACGTCGTACCACGACATGAACCACAAGCCAGGGACGTCGAGTTTCATGTCGTCGTGATAAAGGCCGCCGCGATACCACGCCGGATCGTTCGGGGCGCGCTGGATCATCTTGCCGCCGGTCTCGACCGGCATCGCCGATTCGAAGATGCCGCGCGGACCGTCCACGTTCTTGATGATGTCCTGCGTCGGCAGGTGCCAGAGCTCCTTCGACCAATCGACCGGCGGGAGATGCTGCGCCAGGTCGAACGACCTGGACGCGCGGATCAGATCCTCGCGCGACGTATTCGCCGGGAACATCGGCCGCACCTGATTCTGTTCACCGTACAACCAGGCGATGAACAGCATCTGCACCGCTCCGCCCCGATACCAGTTGCCCTGCTCGTAGTACGGTCCGACGCGGCCGACGCCGGCGCCGAAGCCCTGCACGTTCATCGCGGCGTAGCCCGGGTTGCCCATGGCCGCGACACCCATCTGGTATTCCGCGGTCGAAGAGCAGCCGGTGGTGCCGACCTTGCCGTTCGACCAGGCCTGCTTCGTCAACCAGTCGATGGTGTTGAAGCCGTCGGTCTTCGATCCGAGGATGTCGTAGTTGCCTTCCGAGAAGAAATGACCGCGCTCGTTCTGTCCGACGTAGGCGTAACCGCGTTTGACCGCTTCGAGAATCGCGCTCATGTCCGCCGGCACGCCATTCTGAATGTCCCAGAAGTTGAAGTTGTAAGGCGTCCGCACCCAGATCGTCGGCACCTTGCCGCTCGCGTTCTTCGGCCGGTAGATGTCGGTCGCCAGCCGCACGCCGTCCGGCATCGGCATCATCACCTTGCGCTCGATGACGGCAACCCGCTCCAGCTCGGTCTCCACGTCCAACCGTCGCGCCTTCTCGGCGGCGCTGAGACCGCCGCCCTGCTGGGCCTGGGTCAGCGTGACCGCTCCACAGATGGCGAGTGACGTTGCGAGGATGAAATGCCGGGGCGCGTGCTTCTTCATCTCGCGATGATAGCCCCTTGCATGAGAGGAGAGCTACGAATGTGGCGTCCGACTTAGCCGACAAAAACGAAAACCCGCGGAAACCGTTCGGTCCCCGCGGGTTGATTGGCCGCGCTGAAAATTTGCCGCTGCGGTTGGTTAGTAGCGGTAGTGCTCGGGCTTGTACGGTCCATCGACCGGGACGCCGATGTAGTCCGCCTGATCCTTCGAGAGCTTTGTCAGCTTCACGCCCAGGTGATCCAGGTGCAGCCGCGCCACCTGCTCGTCGAGATGCTTCGGCAGCATGTAGACCTTCTTTTCGTACTTGCCGGTGTTGGCGTGCAGCTCCAGCTGCGCGATCACCTGATTCGTGAACGACGCCGACATCACGAAGCTCGGGTGGCCGGTCGCGCAGCCGAGATTCAGCAGGCGCCCTTCGGCGAGGATCATCACGCTGTGGCCGTCCGGGAACTTGAACTCGTCGTACTGGGGCTTGATGTTGATCCGCTCGACGCCCTTGTACTTCTTCAGCCCGGCCATGTCGATCTCGTTGTCGAAGTGGCCGATGTTGCCGACGATGGCCTTGTCCTTCATCTTCGCCATGTGCTCGACGGTGATGATGTTGTGGTTGCCGGTCGCGGTGATGAAGATGTCCGCGTCCTTGATCACATCGTCGATGGTGGCGACCTGGTAGCCTTCCATCGCCGCCTGCAACGCGCAGATCGGGTCGATTTCAGTGACGATGACGCGTGCGCCTTGGCCGCGCAGGGCCTGCGCGCAGCCCTTGCCGACTTCACCGAAGCCGAAGACCACCGCGACCTTGCCGCCCAACATGACGTCGGTGGCGCGGGCGAGACCGTCCGGCAGCGAGTGGCGGCAACCGTAGATGTTGTCGAACTTGCTCTTGGTGACCGAGTCGTTGACGTTGATGGCCGGGAAGAGCAGCGTTCCCGCTTCCATCATCTGGTACAGCCGATGGACGCCGGTCGTGGTCTCTTCGGAGACGCCGCGCAGCGAGGATGCGATGCGGGTGTAGCGGCCCTTGTCCTTCGCGATCGACTGACGAATCGTCTCGAGAATCACGCCCCATTCCTCGGGTTCGCTCTCGGGCTTGAATGCCGGCACCACGCCGCTCTTCTCGAACTCGACACCATTGTGCACCAGCAGCGTCGCGTCGCCGCCATCGTCCACGATCAAGGTCGGGCCGCTGCCGTCCGGCCACTCGAGCGCCTGCTCGGTGCACCACCAGTATTCTTCGAGCGTTTCACCCTTACACGCGAACACCGGCGTGCCCCTGGGATTGGCGAT
>DASXIR010000159.1:0-10971 GCA_036497895.1 Vicinamibacterales bacterium
GGCGATCGACATGGCGCGGCAGCTCTGCGCCGGCGTCGCCGCGGCGCACGAACGCGGAGTCCTCCACCGCGATCTCAAGCCTGCCAACGTCATGCTCGACGGCGAGGGCAACATCCGCATCACCGATTTCGGGATCGCCACTGCCGGCGGCGAGGACAACAACGTGCTGGCCGGGACGCCGCAGTACATGGCGCCGGAACAGCTCGCCGGCAAGCCCGCGACGATCAAGAGCGACCTCTACTCGCTCGGGCTGATCCTGTTCGAAATATTCACCGGGCGCCGTGCTTACGACGCGAGAACGATCGGCGATCTCAAGCTGTTGCACGACACCGGCACCGTGACTACACCATCTTCGATCGTCCGCGATCTGGACCCGGTGGTGGAGCGCGTCATTCTGCGGTGCCTGTCGAAAGCGCCGGAGGACCGGCCAGCGTCAGCGCTGACGGTCGCAGTCGCGCTGCCCGGCGGAGATCCGCTGGCGGCGGCGCTGGCAGCCGGTGAGACGCCGTCGCCCGATATACTGGCCGCGGCGGGAGAAGCCGAGGCACTGCCGGCCTGGAAGGGGCTCGCGGCGGTTGTCTTCATCATGGCCGGGCTCGCCGTGACGGCGGCGTTATCAGGACGGGCGGCGCTGGCCGGTCTGGTGCCGCTCGACAAGCCGCCGGCCGTGTTGTCCGATCGTGCCCAGCAGATTGCGGCGTCGCTCGGGTACATCGATCGTCCGATGGATTCCGCCGACGGTTTCTCGGTGGCCAACGACTACGTGCGCTGGATCGTGGACAACGACCAGAGCCCGCACCGCTGGGACGCGCTGAAGACCGGCAGTCCGCCGGTCGTGCTGTTCTGGGCGCGCACCAGCCCGCGCCTGCTCGCGACCGAAGGCGCGCAAAGCGACGTCAGGCCCGGCGATCCGGCATTGACCATCGTCGGCATGACACTGACACTGCTCGACACGCGCGGGCGGTTGCGCGAGTTCCATGCCGTGCCGCCGCAGTTCGATCCCGATCCGGTTGTCGACGGGAAGGCCGAGGCGCCGCGCTGGTCGACGCTGTTCGACGCCGCCGGGCTGTCGATGTCCGAATTCACGCCGACCACACCCGAATGGACCCCGCGTGGGTTCGCGGATACGCGTGCAGCGTGGGAAGGGCCGCTGCCCGATGCGCCGGCGTTCAAGGTTCGGGTCGAAGCGGCGGCGTATCGCGGGCGGCCGGTGTCGTTTCTGATGGTCGGTCAGTGGTCGCGCGCGAGCCGGATGGTGCCGCTCAAGAGGACGGCCGTGCAGACCGTGCTCAATGCGCTCGAGGTCGTGGTCCTGGTCGTCCTCATCTGCGGCGCGCTGTTGCTGGCACGCCATAACCTCAAGGCCAAGCGCGCCGACACCCGGGGCGCCGGGCGACTGGCGGGATTCGTGTTGACGGGTTACGCGGTGACCTGGTTGATCAGCGCTCACCACTTGCCGGACTTCAGCCTCGAGCTGACCAGCTTCATGAAGTATTACGCCGACGTGCTGCTCGGTGCGGCTCTGTTGCTGGTGATTTACCTCGCGCTCGAACCGTATGTGCGGCGCTTCTGGCCTGACAGCGTCCTGGGATGGACGCGCCTCATGTCCGGCCACCTGCGGGATCCAAGGGTCGGGCGCGACATCCTCATCGGCTGCTCTTTCGCCGTCGCGCTGACCGTGCTCGAAGTGTTTTACAAGGTGTCGCCACCGTTGTTCGGATTCCCGGCGCCGACGCCGGACTTCGCTTCGGACATCGGGACGCTGGCCGGTGTGTCGGTGCTGGTGCACCGAATCTGGGATATCGCCATGAGCGGACTGTTCACGTCGATGTTTGCCGTGCTCGGCTTTGTCTTGTTGCGTCTGATTTTCAGGCGGAATTCAATTGCGACCGCCGCGGCATTCGTGGTCCTGGGCCTGGTTCAGGCCCAGACCGCACTCAATAGCGGAACCAGTCTCTGGATTGCGGCGCTGTTTCAGGTCTGCCTGATCCTCTTCATCGTGACGTGGGTCGCCAGGTGCGGTCTGCTGGTGTCGGTGGTGGCGTTCTCGGTCGAACAGGTGCTGGACGACCTGCCGCTGACGACAGCGGTATCGCACTGGTCGGCGACCACGTCGAACGTCACCCTGGTTCTGGTGATCGCATTGACGCTGTTCGGCTTCTACGCGTCCCGGGCGGGTCAGCCACTGTTCGGCAAATTCGACGTGTGAGTTACCTGCTGGTTTTCTTCAGGTACGCCAACCAATTGAACACTACCGTGATCGGCGACTGCGGAATGCCGGGAACGGCGTCAGCAATGAGAAATCGTTGGCCGTCTCGACTGACCTCGTAGTTCGTCATCAACAGCCGCGTGGCGGCGGGAATCTCGAACAGCGGCACTGATTCGCCCACTTCGAAGCCGTGTTGAGTGTTGACGGTAACAGTCGTCAGCCTGCCGTTGGCCGCCAGATAGAACAACGCTCGACCGTCGCGCCGCCACTTCGGCTCACCGCCACCAACTGCCGACACCTGGATTGGCGACGATGGTTTCGGGAATGAGTTGACATAGATCTCGCTGCGACCGCTGATGTCGGATTGGTAGGCGACCCAATGTCCATCGGGCGAAGGCGCGAGAAGGACTTATTAAAGCTCGACACCAAGTACGGAGTTGGATGCTCAGCGTCGTCAAGCTGCAGCATCCAGAGATTTGCGACGGACTTGACGCCTTCCTGCGCCCGAAACAGAACCACGCGATCGTCCGGCGAAACATCCTCCACGCTCTTGTTTTGCAACCTGGACGACACCAGCACGCGCTCCCCGCCGGTGCCGCCGCGATCGATGAAATACAGGTCGAGATTGCCGGTGTTGCCGGGGTCCGACCCAAAGGCGATTCGTGCGCCGTCCGGCCACCAGCGTGGACCCTCCGCGCTGCCGCTTGTTGTCAGGCGCGACATCACTTGCCGTTCGACGTCCAGACGCCAGATGTCGTGTCTGTCGTTCTCCGGATCAGTTCGCACCAGCGCCACTGATCGCCCGGCCTTCGTCTTTGAGGAACGCCCGGCGCGACGAATCGAGCACCGCGGCGGCGGGGGGAATCTTGATCGCGACGATCCGATCGAGACGAGGGTCAAACGCCTTGTACACCTCTCCGCCGCCGCCGACGCCGAGCAGAGACGCGATCTCGTACGGTCCGAGCCACTCACCCGTGTGCAGTCTCATCGATGGGTATCCGTCGATCCGCTGCCGGTCACGATCCGTATCGTGAGATCAAAGGAGCCGATGCGAATGCGGTCACCGTCCTCCAGCAACGTCACCCCGGCGATCGGCTGACCGCGAACAAACGTGCCGTTCTTGCTACCGAGGTCTTCGATCGTCGCCGCTTCCCCGATCGTGATCCGCGCATGGCGCTTCGACACGGTCGGCGACAGCAACGTGATCGCCGACAGCGGATCGCGGCCGATCAGATAAGCACCCAGGGCAAGCGCCATCTCACGATTGTCGAAGACGATCCACGTGTGGGCCGTCGGCTGCGCCGCTGGTTGGTGATCGCTGACCTCGGCGCTGAATGCATACCCGAACCGGTGAACCGTGCGGATGAACTGACGCTCGCGGCCGTGGTCGCCGAGCGCCTCACGCAGCTCCGCCACAAGGCTGGTCAATGTCGCGTCAGACACGAAGGTCGAAGGCCAGAGCGTGCGATGCAGTTCGCTCTTGGCGAGGGCGCGCGGACGGTTCTCGACCAGCAACGACAACAGTTCGAAGGCCTTCGGCGTCATGTGCACAGGACTCCCGTTCGAGTCTTCACACAGCTGCCGCGAATCCGGATGGAGCGTAAACGGCCCGAACGTGACGCGTGCTGAAGCTCCCAGAAATTTCCCCAACAATCCCCCGCTGGCGCCAAGGACTACACACGACCGGGCGCGCAGATTAGGCGCTGGAGGATCGGCACAGCCTAACGCTGTTGACCGTCTCGCGCCATGGCTTTCGGAATCGACTCGGGACACGGCATCTGTTGCCGGTTTGTTACAGTTCTCGCGCTTCTCGCCCTCGGCTCGCCGGCGTTGCGCGCGGCCGATCCTCCGGTGCCACTCTCGGGCAGCCGGGTGCGTTCGACCGATGCGGCCATTCGGCTGGCCATCGACGAAGCCGCCGCTCGCTCGGCGACATTTCGCAATCTTCTCGCCGCAATCGACCACGCATCGGGCATTGTCTACGTCGAACCAGGCTACTGCTCCTTCGGTCAACTGAAAGGCTGCGTCCTGCCTTACATCGCGCCGACGCAAGGTCAACGTTATCTGCGTATCGTCATCGCACCCGACCCCAGGATTAGCCACGATCAACGCCTCGCCCTGATCGCGCACGAATTGCAGCACGGCGTGGAGATTCTCGATCACCCGGAGGTGATTGACACAAGGACGATGGAGCTGATGTTTCGGCGGCAGGGTCATCCGATCGGGAAAGGCCTGGCCGGATACGAAACCACAGCCGCGCTTTCAACCGGATCGCGAGTGCTTGACGAGCTCGGGCGTCAACGACAGGCTAGCGTGCAAGGCGAACCTCAGGGTCGAGACGGAAACGTTACTGCCGGACCACGGTGAAGGTCAGGTTCGTCGGCGATTGCCGCAGGCTACTGCGCTCAGCGTTCGCACGAGCGCCCCGACCGTCTTCAATCGATCATGACGCAGCGAATTATGGCTGTGCGTCGCGACGGCGATTCTTGGATTTCGCGGGGAATTCACTGGGGATTCTATGGGGTCGCGATGCGGACGCTTTGCACCTGCAACCTCACTTTCGGCGCGTTGTCGTTCGGGCCGTCGGCTGCGCACGCCATGGATCCTCCGGCCACGGATGCTTCGGGTAGCGGCCGCGCAGCTCTTTTCGAACCTCCGGGTAGGTGCGATCCCAGAAGCTTCGGAGATCGCGGGTGACCTGGACCGGCCGGCCGTTTGGGGCCAGCAGCGAGAGCACGACCGGCTCTCGGCGCGCCCCGACCTGCGGTGTCTCCGCCAGGCCGAACAGCTCCTGCAGTTTCACCGACGCCGTGACCGAACCGTCCTCGTTGTAGTCGAGGCGCGAGCTTCTGCCGCTCGGCACCAGGAGCGTTTCCGGCGCTTCGCGCTCGAGCGCGCGCATTACGTCGGCGCCCAATCCGTTTTCGAGCTTCACTTCGTCCAGTGCCCGCGCGCCGTAGGCCGCAGTTCGCAGCAGATCCGCGAGATCTACTGACCGGCCGGCAAACCGCAGCCGGCGCAGCAGCCGGGCATCGTCTGATCCCGGACTGCGTTCGATCCACGCATCGGTCAGCAACTGCGCCGCCAGTTCGGGATCGGGCGTAACGTGATGCTCGGCGAGCACCAGCGCATCGTAGCGGTCGACGCGTAACGCCCGAACGCGACCGGCCTCACGGTCGAAGCGATGCACGATCTCCGACGAAGTCGGCTCGAGCCAATCGCGGTCAACCAGGCTGGCGATGCGGATCCGCGGCAGGTCGGCCGGCTGAACGCCTCCTCCGCCACCAGCGCCTCGCGGTACGTGCACCCTGCGCGTTGCAGAGGCGCGCACGCCAACATCGGCGGAACGCTCGCTGACGTCGAGCGCCACGACGAACTCGCCTTCGCGCACGCCGCTCTCGGAAGCGATCGTCGCGCCCGTTCCCGACGCCAGGCGCACGCTGGCGGAGCCGGCCTCCCGGCGCTGCGCAACACGGTCGGGATACCCGGACAGCACCGCTCGACGAAAATCGGGTTCGTGAAAACCCGGCGAAGGTTTCAAGTCCGAACTGCGAACAATCTGTTCAGCGACACGCTGGACGTGAGAGGGAACGTTGTGCCAGTCGTCGATCGCGGACAGAAGATCCGACGTCGTTGACGCAGTGCGCGCCGGCATCAGGTGACGCTCGGACAGCAGCGCGCACGCCTGCGCGATCGACCGCGCGCCATTCGAAGCCACCAGCATCCGACCGAGGCGTGGATGCAGGGGCAGGCGCCGAACTCGCTCGCCGATCGCGGTCAGCCGAATCGGAACTCCCGGTGAACCGCCCCCGGGCGAAGCAAGCTCCGGCCCTACCCCATCGACCAGTGCCAGCCGCCGCAACAGCGTGAGCGCGGCGTCGATCGCTTCGTCGGACGGTCGATCGAACCATTCCAGCGTTCGCGGATCGCCGCCCCAGGCGATCACGTCAAGAACCGTACTGGCGAGATCGATACGATGAATTTCCGGCTGGCGATGCGGGCGCAGACGGTCACGGGAATCCCACAACCGCCACACGATGCCCGCGGTGAGACGGCCGGCGCGGCCAGCCCGTTGATCGGCGGCGTCCGCGGTGATCCTCTCGGTGTCCAGACTGTCGATGCCGCGATCCGAATCGTAGCGCGCCACCTTGTGCAGGCCCGAGTCGATCACCGCCGTGACACCGGGCACGGTCAGCGACGTTTCGGCGATGTTGGTGGCGACGATGATGCGGCGCCGTGTCGAGGACCGCAGTGCCAGATCCTGCGCCTCAGCATCGAGCGAACCATGCAAAGGCACGATCTCGACATCACGGCTCAGGCGCGTCTGCAGATCGTTCACGGCTCGACGGATCTCAGGCGCACCGGGCAGAAAGCACAAGACGTTCCCGGTCGTCTCAGCGAGAGCACCGGTACTTGCTGCCGCGACAGACTCTTCCGGCGCATACCGCACCTCGATCCGATGCAGGCGTCCAGGCACGTCGATCACTGGACATCCATCGAGGAAAGCCGACACCGGTCCTGACTCGATGGTCGCCGACATGACCACGATCCGAAGATCGTCCCTGGACGCCCCGGACGACCTCGAACTCGTCGAAGGAACGCGAGCGCGCCAGGCCTGACGGGCGAGCGCCAGCGCCAGGTCCGCGTGAACACTGCGCTCGTGGAATTCGTCGAGGACGATGGTGTTGAACTCCGAGAGCAGCGGATCGGCCTGCAGCCGTGCGGTGAGCACGCCCTCGGTCACCACGAGCAAGCGCGTGGCGGCCGTGAATCGCCGTTCGAAGCGCACCTGCCAGCCGACCTCGTTGCCGAGCGTCCAACCGCGCTCGTCGGCAATGCGCGCGGCCATCGCGCGAGCCGCGACGCGACGAGGCTGCAGCAGGATCACGGGACCGTCAACGAGAAGCGCCGGTGGCACGCGAGTGGTTTTGCCGGCGCCCGGCGCGGCGGTCACGACCGCCGCGCGAGCTTGCCGGACTTCCTGGACGATGTGATCGATGTACGAATCGATCGGGAGGGGAATCAGGGAGCGATCAGTCAATCCTTACGCAGTCGTCGCGACCCCAATCGGACAGCTGACGCCGGTTCCGCCATGACCGCAGTAGCCGTCCGGGTTCTTCGCGAGATACTGCTGGTGATAATCCTCGGCGTAATAGAACTCCGGAGCGGGAACGATTTCCGTCGTGATCGGACCGAAGCGCGCCGCCGCCAGCTGCTTCTGGAAGGCGTCCCGTGACCGCTCCGCTGACTGTTTCTGCTGTTCGTCGAAGTAGTAGATTCCGGAGCGGTATTGCGTTCCGACATCGCCGCCCTGACGCATGCCCTGGGTCGGATCATGACTCTCCCAGAAATGCTTCAACAGTTCGTCGTAGCTGATGATTCTCGGATCGAACACGACCAGCACGACCTCGTTGTGCCCGGTCATGCCGGTGCACACTTCGCGGTAGGTCGGATTTGGCGTCGGTCCGCCGGCGTAGCCGACCGCAGTGCTGTAGACGCCGCGCAACTGCCAGAAGCCTTTCTCGGCTCCCCAGAAGCAGCCCATGCCGAACATCGCGGTGGCGAGACCATCCGGGAATGGCGGAGTGAGGCTGTTCCTGTTGACGAAGTGCGCCTCCGGCACCGGCATGCGGTCGCCGCGTCCGGGCAGCGCATCGGCGGCGGAAGGAATCGTCGACGGTTTCTTGAAGAACATCACGGCACCTATTGAGCTTTGGGCGTGTAGATCGCGAACATCGCACCCTGCGGATCCGCGACCACCGAGAAGCGGCCGGTGTTGGGAATGTCCATCGGCGGTACCGCGAGGTTCCCGCCAAGTGACTTGGCTTTGGCGGCGCTTGCGTCCACATCGGCGACCTGGAAGTACGTCATCCAGTACGCCGGAACATGCGCAGGCACCATTTCCGGCATCGACATCATTCCGACGCCGGGCTTGCCCTGATTGCTGAACTCGGTGTACTCCATCGAAGTTCCGGCGCCGCCGACTTTCGCCGTCCATCCAAACAGCTTCGTGTAGAACGCTTCAGCCGCCTTGGTGTCACGGGTGGCGAGTTCGGTCCAGCAGATTGCGCCCGGCTCGTTGGTGATTTTCGCGCCGATGCTCTTGCCCGCTTTCCACAGGCAGAACACAGCGCCGGTCGGATCCTGCACAACTGCCATCCGTCCCGCGTCCATCACGTCGAACGGCGGCGCCAGCAGCTTGCCGCCGAGTGACTGCGCCACTTTGGCGCTGGCATCCACGTCGGCAACGGTGACGTACGCGTTCCAATGCGGCGGCACGTGATTCTGCAGCTCCTCGGGACGCAGGGTGCAGGCAGCACCAACATCGCGGCCACGCATCTGGAACAGCGAGTAGGTGGCGTCAGGACCCATCGACATGTCCTGAAGGTCCCAACCGAACAACGATCGATAGAACGCCACGCCGGCTTTCTGATCGGTGGTGGCCAGCTCGGGCCATGAAAAGGATCCGGGGGTGTGCGATGAGACGTCTGGCACAGCGAACTCCCTTCGACAGTCGCGGTCAGTGCGACAAAGAATCAGTATACCCGCGGGCTACTTGAAGATGCTCTTCGGAATACGCACGTGGACACCGACATTCGGCTTGTCCACGAGTTGCGTGATGGCGACGTTACCGGCGATGCTGACGAGCTGGTAGGCCTGATGTTTGGTCATCTTCCTGGTCGCCGCCAGAAAATCCACCATCTCCTGAATCGCCATCGTCGTCGCCTTCGCCAGGTCCGGATCGGAGGCCATGCTGATGTAATCGGTCGCGGTCTCCGCCCGCGGCCAGGTCAGCTTCATGTCCTTGCGGACGATCAACTGCAGGCGCCCGCGAAGGGACGTTTCGATCGCGGTCTGATCGACTTCGCCATCCCCTTGCGCCGCATGACCGTCGCCGATTTCAAACAGCGCGCCCGGTACGAAGACCGGAATAAAGAGCGTGCTGCCAGCGACCAATTCCTTGTTGTCCATGTTCCCGGCATGACGGTCGGGAGGATTGCTGCTGACCCGGCCAAGTTCCGGCGCAGGCGCCACGCCCATGCTGCCGTAAAACGGACGTAACGGAATGATGATGCCGGGCAGGAACTCCGCGGTCATGTTCCGGCGATCGAGCGCGATGATCTTGGACGGCGTACCGCGTTCGCAGTTGTCCGGCACGTAGCCGCTGCAGCCGTTGTAGCCGTAGTCGATCGGCAGATCGATCGAGAGGATTCTGACCTCCAGCACGTCACCCGGCGCCGCGCCCTCCACGTACACCGGTCCTGTGAGGATGTGCCCACCTGGTCCCCGGCGGTCGCCGGTGATCTCGGTGACGATCGCCTTGAGCGATGCCTGGATCCTGTCGTCCGGCACACCCGCGCGTGCAAGACCAGCCGGGTTATTAGTCAGCAGCGTATCCACGTCGATGATGTCGCCGGACGGGATTCGCAGCGCAGGCTTGGCTTCGGACCAGTAGTAACCGACAGCCACCGTGCTCGGCGTCGCCTCGAGCCGGTGGGTTTGCGGACTGCGAGTCTGCGCGGCGAGTGACGCTGCGAGCGCAGCAGCGACGGTCGCCATGCCGGCGCAGGACAACAACAGAGTGGTGTGACGTTTCATATGGTCGCTAGATTCTAGCGCCAGGACCACGCGTCCTGCCTTCGCTACAAAGTTGGCGGTCTTGCCGACAACCACAGCCGCCGAGCCACCGAGACGAGGGGGTGAAGGGTCGACTAGCGTCCCTGCGCGTTGGATATTTCGAGAGAGGCCCGATTTCCCGTCAGGGCCGAACGAGCAGCTGCAATCGCGGAAACACGAACGTCCCCGCGGCGTCGTCCACGACGTTGACCTGGCACGTGTAAAGTCCCGGCTTCAACGACGCCGCTGGCACATCGAACTGGAAGACAGCCGTCTTCTTGTCGGCGCCGCCGAGACTGGTGCTCTGGACCATCGGCGTTTCAAACGCGCGCTGGCGACCGCGGAAAAACGCGATGCTGGTCAGCACTTTGACCGGCGCCGCGGGATCGTAGACCTCGTAGTAAAAATACAGATGCTGCCCCACCGAGACGACATGGGTGACATTGGGCACGAGTTCCTGGCCGTCGCGCATGAGCGGGTTGCGATCGTTCTTTCGCGATCCTTCCTGCAGCTGCGTGCCGACGACGATCGAGCTGACCTTGAGTGACTCGCGCTTGAGATCGGGGACGATGACATCAGACTCATACGAGCCGAAAGTGCCGTCCTGGTTCTCGCGCACGACCACCTTGACATGATATTTGCCGGCCGGCAGTTCGAGGCCGGTTTCATACTGCACCGTCTTTTTCTTCAACTCGTCTGCAGTGTCGGTGGCCAGGTGGACGGTGTCGCGAATGCGGGCGACCGGACGCTTCTGCTCATCGCGCACCAGCCCGACCACGTCGACGGTCGCCTTGTCTTTCGGCGTCGCCCTGGTAATCGGAATCTGGTAGCCGGGCACCACGACCGAGAGCGGTACGAAATAGCGATTGTCCGCGACCCGGAAGTACGACGTCGAGATGTAGGCGCTGAGGTCAGTCGCGGACAAATCCGACGTGAGCTGGTCGGTCAACTGCTGTTCGCGATCGTCCTTGCTCGAGTGCGCGAAATCACGCGGGGCGTAGTAGCCCGAGCGGTACTCCAGCTTGAGATCCGAGCGCTTCGCACGAAGCTTGATGCGGCGGAAGCGGCCGTCGCGCGCCGGGTTCGAGCTGGTGTAGCCGAGCACGTAATACGCCGAGGTGTCGTTGACGACCTTGTCGAATACC
>DASXIR010000160.1:0-14606 GCA_036497895.1 Vicinamibacterales bacterium
CGGCTACGAGTCGTATTCGATTTTCGCGAACCGCTGGGTTGATCCGTCCGCCGTCAGCGCCAGCGTCCAGGAGGAACTGAAAGCCGGCTGGCATGCGTCGTTGGCGGAAGGTCTCGAGACGGCACGCCGCGAAAACAAACCGGTGTTGATCGACATGTGGGCGACCTGGTGCAAGAACTGCCTGACCATGGATAAGACGACGCTCGCGGGCAGCGACGTGCAGGCGGCGTTGAACGGCTACGTGAAAATCAAGTACCAGGCCGAAGATCCGGACGCCCAACCCGCCAAGGGCGTGATGCAGAAGCTTTCTGCGCCCGGGCTTCCCGGGTACGCCATCCTCCGGCCGAAATCCTAAGAGACCATCACGAAGAGTCCTGAACTTCACGCGCTGCGTCGTGAGCTCGAGGCCGGCATCACCGGCGAGGTTCGCTTCGATCAGGTCTCGCGCGCGCTCTACTCCACCGACGCCAGCGTCTATCAAATCGAGCCGCTCGGTCTTATCGTTCCGCGCACGCAAGACGATGTGGTGCGGACCGTGGAGATTGCGGCGCGACATGGCGTGTCCATCACGGCGCGCGGGGGCGGCACGTCGCAGGCCGGGCAAGCCATCGGCACCGGCCTGGTTCTCGACACCTCGAAATATCTGAACCGGATCCTGGAGGTCAACCGCGAGGAGCGCTGGGCCTGGGTCGAGCCTGGCGTCGTGCTCGACGAGTTGAACGCGCGCCTCAAGCCGGACGCGTTGCGTTTTGCCCCTGACATTTCAACCGCCAGCCGCGCCACCCTCGGCGGCATGATTGCCAACAATTCGAGCGGTGCGCGCTCCGTGCTGTACGGCAAGACCATCGACCACGTCCTCGAACTGCGGGTCGTGATGTCCGATGGTTCGACGGTCCACCTTCGATCGCTCGGTCCATCCGAGCTGGCGGCGGCCTCGTCTGGCGACACGCTGGAGGCGCGCTGCCTTCGAACCGTTCACGAAGTAGCGTCCGACTGCCGTGACGAGATCGATCGGCGCTTTCCAAAAGTGCTGCGGCGGGTCGGCGGATACAACCTGGACGAGTTCACGGATCCGTCCAGGCCCTTCAATCTCGCGAAGCTGATCGTCGGATCGGAAGGCACGCTCGGCCTCGTGGTCGCCGCGAAGATCAATCTGGTGGCACTGCCCGCAGCCAAGGCGGTGTTGACCATCGAGTTCGACGAATTGCTCGATGCGCTGGCGGCGACGCCGCTGGTGCTCCGCCATCAGCCGTCCGCAATCGAAGTGATGGACCGGTTCATCCTCGACCACGCGCGCGAGAGCCCGGCGCTCGACGCGCTGCGACGCAGCATCCTGCAGACCGAGCCGGGTGCGTTGCTGTGCGTCGAGTTCTACGGCGATCGGCCGGGGGATCTATTGCCCCGGCTCGAGCAACTCGAGCACGAACTCGCCGCGTCCGGCTTCCGCTGTTGCTGGCGCCGGGCTACCAGTGCGGCCGATCAGGCGCGCATCTGGAGCTTCCGCGAAGCATCGCTCGGGCTGTCGATGGCCATGAAGGGCGACGCCAAGTCGTTATCCTTCGTCGAGGACACGGCGGTCGCGCCCGAGCGGCTCCGCGACTACATCGAGCGGTTTCTTCAGGTCGTTCGCGATCACGACACGGTGGCCGGCATTTACGCGCACGCCTCGGTCGGCTGCCTGCACGTTCGTCCAGTGGTGAATCTGAAAACCGCCGAAGGTGTGGCGAAATTTCAGTCGATCGCCAACGCGATTGCGGACCTGGTGCTCGAATTCGGCGGCGCACTCTCGGGCGAACACGGCGACGGCCTGGTTCGCGGCGCGTTCACCGAAAAAATGTTCGGTCCGGTTCTCTACGATGCCTTCCGTCAGGTGAAGCAGGTGTTCGATCCCGACGGGCGCTTCAATCCCGGCAAAGTCGTCGACACGCAACCGCTGACCGCGAACCTTCGCTACGGCGCCGGATACGACACGCCCGATCCCGCAACCCGCTTCGACTATACCGAACACGGCGGCATGGGCCGCGCTGTGGAGATGTGCAGCGGTCTGGGCGTGTGTCGCAAGACCCTGGACGGCGCGATGTGCCCGTCGTACATGGCTACGCGCGAAGAGAAACACTCGACCCGCGGCCGGGCGAACACGCTGCGGCTGGCGATGGCTGGGAGGTTGGCAGAGTCAGGGCTCGGTGACCACGACGTGCACGACGTTCTCGACCTCTGTCTGGAGTGCCGCGCTTGTAAGGCCGAGTGTCCGATCGGCGTGGACGTTGCGCGATTCAAGAGCGAGTTTCTCGCGGGCTACTGGGAGCGCCACGGGATGCCGCTCCGGACGAGAGCAATCGGTCACGTGCGGACGCTGTCGGAATGGGGCAGCCGGCTGGCGCCGATCGCGAATGCCGCGGTGCACAGCAGGCTCGGGCGTTGGATCAACGAACAGGTCCTCGGTATCGATAGACGACGGACGCCGCCGACGTTCGCACGGCAGACGTTCGCGCAACGCTTCGCGAGGCGGGCGGCCTCAACCCCGCACGCCCAGCCTGCTGCCACCGACGTCGTCTTGTTCAACGACACCTTCACCAACTTCAACCATCCGGACGTCGGAGTTGCCGCGACGGACGTGCTGGAGGCGGCCGGCATGCGAGCCGGGCTCCTGCCGCACGTCTGCTGCGGCCGGCCACTCATTTCGCAGGGGCTGCTCGACGAGGCGACGAAGGTGGCGGCGCAAAACACCGATGTCCTCTATGGAGCGGCGTCCGCGGGCAGGGCGATTCTGTTTCTCGAGCCAAGCTGCCTGTCCGCCGTTCGAGAGGACGGCCCGGCCCTGCTGCGAGGCGAGCAGGCCAGAAAGGCACGGGTCGTGGCGAATGCCTGCACGCTGTTCGAGGATCATCTCGAGCGGGCATGCGCCGATGGTCTCGCGACCCTCAGCCTTGTGCCGGGACCGACGACCTTGTTGCTGCACGGGCACTGTCATCAGAACGCGATGGGCATGCTGCCGCCAGGACGCGCGCTGTTGTCGCGCATTCCATCGTGCACGGTGGTGGACCTGGATGCCGGCTGCTGTGGCATGGCCGGATCGTTCGGGTACGCGAAAGAACACTACGACGTCTCGCGCCAGATCGGCGAGCGCAAGCTTTTGCCGGCCGCCCGCGCGATGACGTCAGGAACAGTTCTGGTCGCGCCCGGTACTTCGTGCCGGCAGCAGGTGAAACACTTCACCGGCGTCACGGCTCTCCACCCCGCCCAGCTTCTACGCTCATTACTCAAGAGCGCGGGTTAGTACTTGGGACTTGGGACTTGGGGCTTGGGTCTTGGTCCGTTCGTGGTCCCTGGTCCGTCCGTAGTCCTTGGTCCCTGGTCCGCGGACTCTCAGACCCACGAGGACCAAGGACCGAGGACCAGGGACGGACCAAGCCCCAAGCACGAAGCACCAAGGACCAACCTAGTAGCGCCTTTCTCCCGGCTTCCGATCCGACCCGAGCACGTCCATCCACGCCGGATACGGCAGCGGCAGCTTGCTCACCTCGTCGAGCGCCGTCATTTCCTCCGCGGACAGGGTGATGTCGACGGCCTTGAGATTGTCCTCGAGCTGCGGCATCTTTCTGGCGCCGATGATGACGCTCGACACCGCGTCGTTGGCCAGAATCCAGGCGAGAGCGATCTGAGCCGGACTCACGTCGCGCTTCTTCGCGATGCCGACCAGCACATCGAGGATGTCGAAGCCCTTCTCCTTGTCCACGGGAGGGAAATCGAACTTGGCGCGGCGCGCCTGTTCGTCACCGCCGTTTCGGGTGAACTTTCCCGACAGGAATCCGCCCGCCAGCGGGCTCCACACCAGCAATCCGAGGCCCTGATCCTTGATCAACGGAATCGTGTCGCGTTCGAGCTCGCGGCCGACCAGCGAGTAGTACGACTGCGTCGTGCGGAATCGTTCGAGGCGCTGCTCTCGCGACACTCCGAGCGCCTTCATCAAAAACCACGCCGGCAGGTTCGAGCAGCCGATGTAGCGCACCTTGCCCGAACGCACCAGATCGTCGAGGGCACGCAGCGTATCCTCGATGTTGGTCAGCGTGTCCGAGCGATGAATCTGAAACAGGTCGATGTAATCGGTGCCGAGACGCTTCAGGCTCGCCTCAACGCTCTCGATGATGTGCAGCCGCGACAGCCCGACCTCGTTCGCGCCCGGCCCCATCCGCCCGCGCACCTTGGTGGCGACAATCACACCCTGACGCTTGCCGGCCAGCGCCTTTCCCAGCATCGTCTCTGACTGGCCGCTCGCATAAACGTTCGCGGTGTCGACGAAGTTGATGCCGGCGTCGAGCGAGCGGTGGACGATGGCGTCGGCGACGGATTGATCGAGGCCGCCGATCATCTCCCAGATCTGGCCGGTGCCGCCGAAGGTCATGGTGCCGAGGCACAATTCCGAAACGAACACGCCGGTATCCGCTAGTTGGCGATATTTCATTGAAGTAGTCTATAGCCTCCCGCATGGCGACGACCAGACGCCTGTCTCCTCCCAACATCGTGCTCGGTCTGCTGTGCGTGATGTATCTCATCACTTACGTCGATCGCGTCAACATCTCCACCGCCGCGGACGCGATTCAGCGCGAGCTGGGACTTTCGAACACGCGGCTCGGGTTCTTGCAATCGGCGTTCGGCTATCCGTATCTGCTGTTCCAGGTGTTCGGCGGCTGGGTCGGCGATCGCTTCGGACCGCGGCGCACGTTGTTCCTGTGCGGGCTGGTGTGGGCCACCGCCACAATCCTGACCGGCTTTTCAGTCGGCCTGATGATGCTGTTTGCCTGTCGCGTGCTCGTGGGCATCGGCGAGGGCGCGACCTTTCCGGTAGCGACGCGGGCGATGCAGAACTGGACGCCGATCGGCCGGCGCGGTTTTGCCCAGGGCCTCACCCACTCGTTCGCTCGACTCGGCAACGCGATCACGCCCCCGGTGGTGGCCTGGCTGATCATCACGATCAGCTGGCGCGGTTCGTTCATTGTCCTGGGCTGCTGCAGTCTGATCTGGGTGCTGGTGTGGCTGTGGTACTTCCGCGACGTCCCGGCCGATCACGATGGGATGACGACCGCGGATCTGGCGCCGCTGCCCAATCAAGGTGCGGCGGCCGCCGTGGTTCGGCCGCGGGTGCCGTGGGGAGCGTTGACCCGCCGGATGGCGCCGGTGACGATCGTCTACTTCTGTTACGGCTGGACGCTGTGGCTGTACCTGACGTGGCTGCCCCAGTACTTCCTGCACTCTTATCACCTCGACCTGAAGCGATCCGCGCTCTTCACATCGGCGGTATTTTTTGCGGGTGTGGTTGGTGATTACCTTGGTGGAGTGATCAGCGATCGCGTGCTTCACCGCACCCGCAACCTTCAGACCGCACGGCGCAATGTGGTGATGATCGGATTCATCGGTTCGTTTGTCTGCATGATCCCGGTGTTTCTGACCCGCGATCTGACCCTGATCATCCTGTCGCTCGGCGGCGCGTTCTTCTTCGCCGAAATCGTGATTGGGCCGATGTGGTCGATTCCGATGGACATCGCGGGCAAGTTCTCGGGCACCGCCGCGGGAATGATGAACACCGGATCGGCGCTTGCGGCGATCCTCTCGCCGATCGCCTTTGGCTACATCATCGACAGGACCGGCAACTGGCAGCTGCCGTTCGCCGGCTCGCTGGGCTTCCTGCTGTTGGGAGCGCTGCTCGCACCAACCATGCACCCCGAGCGGGCGTTCGAGGAAGCTTAGAGAGCCACCGCGGCTATTGATTCGCCGATCCCCGAGGCTTGGCCGGTGCCGGCAGCGCCTTGCGCGGGAGTTTCTCGTCCCGCATCGCCGCCTCGTAGGCGAACACTGCGATGACCGTCGCCTGCTGGATCATGTCGTCGCGCTGGACGCGATCGACGGTGTCCATGTTCGAGTGGTGGCTGCGTGCGTTGTATTCGAGTCGATCGACCAGGAACTGAAACGCCGGAATGCCGGCGTTGTCGAACGAGACGTGATCGGTGGACGTGACCGAGCGAGGTCCGAGGATCGTCACGTCGAGATCCTTCAGCGGCGCGATCCACTGCTCGAAAATCGGCGTGACCGCCATGTTGCCCTGCATCCAGACGCCGCGAACCTTGCCAGTGCCGTTGTCCGAGTTGAAGTATGCGGACAGCTTTCCCTGTTCCGGTTTGAGCGTCATGGTCTCGACGTCAGCGATGTGGTCGCGCACATACGCCTGCGAACCGAGCAGCCCTTGTTCCTCACCACCCCAGAGACCGATGCGAATGGTCCGGCGCGGTTTGACGCCGGACGCTTTCAGGACGCGCATCGCTTCCATCATCGCGGCGCTGCCGGTCGCGTTGTCGGTGGCGCCGGTCGCGTACGGATGCGAGTCGAAATGCGCACCAATCAGCACCAGTTCGGACGCCAGGTCGGTGCCTGGAATTTCCGCGAGCGTGTTGAACCCGTTCGGTTGCGTCTCGTCGTAGAACTTCGTGTCGACATTCAACTCGACCTTGACCGGCACGCCCTTGTCGAGGACGCGGACCATCCGGTTGTAGTGCTCGACAGCCAGGGTCACCTCTGGAACCGCCTTGCCGGCGCGCTCGTCGCGAGCGCCTGCGCCGGCCGGAAAAATGGTTCCGCCGTCGGGATGCTGTTGCTGCTGAAGGAGATCGCTGCCGACGGCGCCCATGTCGCTGTCGCCGCCGCGATCGAACAGCGCGACCACACCTTCGGCGACGTAGAAGTCGGCGAGCTTCTGCCGGAACGCCGCCGCCGCACCGCCGCGGCCGCCGCGACCGCCAGCCGCCGACTCGGGAATCGGCGTGGACGCAGCCTGATCGGCAAGGCCCGGGTCAGTCATGCGGACGATGAAGGGACCTTCGAGCATGCGAACCTTGCGGGCGGCCTGGGTCAAAATGATCTTGCCCGCGAGTTTGCCGTGATAGGCGGCGAAGTCGGCCTCGCTCACGATCGGCGCCCGCACCACTTCGGCGACGACGGTGCCTTTGGTCGCAGACGACCACTCGTGCGGGAAGCCGATGATCGGCTGAACCTGCGGTTCGACGAGGTGGGCGCTGAAACGGACCAGCGACCAGCCTTTGCCGAGCGCCCATCGCTCCTGATGCACATTGGCCAGGCCCCACTCCTTCATCGTCTTCATGGCCCACTCGCTGGCCTGCTGGATACCGGGCGAGCCGGTGAGACGCGGACCGTAGACGTCGCTCAGCCACGAGATGTGATCCATCACCTGCGAACGAGTCAGTCCTTCGTTGCGGATGCGTCCGATCATCGCGTAGTCGAGTTTCTCGCTCTGCGCGACCAGCATCGGCGCGGCGCTCGCGAGCAGCAACGTCATCAGAATCGAACGTCTCATCGAACGCTCCCTCAGTCCATTCGCGATGGTCCGCCTGAAGGCGGACACGACGTCGTCATGTCCGGCGTCAGCAGGTGCGGTCCAACCGCGTAGTGTCCGGCTTCAGCCGGGCCCAGTGGCTATGACGCCATTGTAGTGTCCGGCTTCAGCCGGACCCTCGCATCAGACCAGCGCGGTCTTGTAGAGCACCAGCAGCTTGCCCCACGCCTTTTCGGCGTCGGCCTTGTTGTAAATCGGTTTGTCCGGTGGCGCCGGCATGTCGGCCATACACCAGCCATGCTGGCTGCCGTAGACCTCGATTTCCGCCGGTTGGTGCGCGCTGGCGAACGCCTCCTTCAACTTGTCCTTCGCGTCGGGCTGACGCTGGTCGTCGTTGGCCGCGATGCCGACGTAGAGATGCGCCTTCATCTTCGGAATCAGCAGATGGGGACTCGTCGGTTGATCCGTGACCAATCCGCCGCCGTGGAACGAGCCGCCGGCGCCGACGCGGTTCGGAACCGCGGCGAGGGTACGCATCACGAGCGGGCCACCCATGCAGTAGCCCTGGGTCCCGATTTTCTTCGACGTGTTGACGGCCTTCTGGGCGTCGAGGAACGCGACGAACGCGGTCGCGTCTTTTTCGGCTGCGCCCGGGGCGCCGATACTGCCCATCAGCGGCCGCAGCTTGGTCATCGCCGCCTGATTCGAAAAGTCGAAGCCGGCCGCTTCGATGCCTGGAGCCTTGGTGAGCCGGTAGTACGGATTCGGCACGAGCACCGCGTAGCCTTCGCCGGCGAGACGCTTGCCCATGTCGACAAGAGTGGGGCGCAGGCCAAACGCGTCGGCCCAGATGATCACGCCCGGATAAGAACCGGTGTTCGGATGGATGAAGACCGCGTCGCAGGTCCCGTCGGGCGTCGTCACATTGACGTTGTTCACCGAGACCGGCAGTTCGGCGGCGGACGCGAGATTCTCGGTCGCGGCGGCGAGGCCGGCGGCCACTGAGAGCGCGACGAAATCGCGGCGGGACAGTTCGTTCTTCTCGTCAGGCATGGCACTGCTCCTTCATTGCGTTGTCGTGAACCGCGGGGGACGGTCGCGATACCGGAGGAGTGTAACCGAAGCGACGCCTCCTAGTGTCCGGACCAGACTGGCTTACGCTTCGCCACGAAGGCCGTGACCCCTTCGCGAAAATCGGCGCTCGTATAGCACAGCTCGACCATGTCCGAGTCGGTGCCGACCGGCAGCCGCCGCTGCGTCAGGACGCGGCGGATCATTTCCTTGGTGGCGCGGATCGTCAGCGGCGCGTTCGACGCGATGCTGGTGGCCAGTTCGTGGACGGTCGCCGCGACTTCCTCTGCAGCCACCAAGCGGTTGACCAGACCGAGACCGTGCGCTTCGTCGGCACTGACGAGGCGGCCGGTAAAGAGAATGTCCTTCGCCGCCCCCGGACTCATGGCATCGAGCATGCGGCTGTAGCTGGCGCCCGACAGGCAGTTACCGAGCGTGCGTGCGATCGGGATGCCGAAGCTCGCGGTCGGCGAGCAGACGCGCAGATCGCAGGTGAGCGCGATGGCGCACCCGCCACCGGCCGCCACGCCTTCGACCTGCGCGATGGTCGGCTTCGACACCCGCTCGAGTCGGTCGAGCACATTGTCCAGCCGCTCCTCGTACTTCAGGCCATCGTCTCGATTGGAGAAATTCTGGAACTGCGAGATGTCGGTACCGGCGATGAAGGCCTTGCCGCCGGAGGCACGCAGCACGAACACGCGAATCGCAGGGTCGGCATCAACCCGGTCGCAGGCGGCGACCAGCGCTTCGTACATTTCCCACGTCATCGCGTTGCGTGCTTCGGGGCGATTGAACGTCAGCGTCGCGACCGGACCGTCGGTTTCGTAGATGGTCGTCATGAAATGACCCGATAATCAATGACCCGATGTGGAATCAGCAAATGACCAGCGCCGATGACGAGATGAATCCATGACCAAATCCACTGGCGCCCTGAGCGGCCTGCGCGTGCTCGACGTCACCCAGGTGATGGCCGGCCCATACTGCGCGATGATGCTCGCGGATCTGGGCGCCGACGTGATCAAGATCGAACCGCCCGCCGGCGACTCCACCCGCCAGATGCCGGGCGCGGTCGGCAGCGACAGCCCCAGTTTCAATGCGGTGAACCGCGGCAAGCGGAGCGTCGTGTTGAACCTCAAAACCGCCGGAGGACGTGAGGCGTTCGTGCGCCTCGCGACTCAGTCTGACATCCTAGTCGAGAACTACCGTCCCGGCGTGATGGACGCGCTCGGGCTTGGTTACGATGCGCTGGCGTCCGCGAATCCCGGGCTGATCTACGCCTCCATTTCCGGTTATGGCCAGACCGGGCCGAAGCGGGAAAAAGGCGGGTTCGATCTGATCGCGCAGGGCGAGTCGGGAATCATGTCGGTCACCGGAGATCCTGGCGGACGGCCGGTAAAAGCCGGCGTGCCGCTGACTGACCTCGGCGCCGGCCTCTTCGCGCTCGTCGGCATCCTCGCCGCGCTGAACCATCGGCACGCCACCGGGGCAGGCCAGCGCGTGGACACGTCACTAGTCGATGCGGGAGTGGCGCTGTCGGTGTGGGAAGCCACCGAATATTTCTCTGGCGCCGGCGTGCCTCAGGCGCTCGGGTCGGCGCATCGGATGAACGCCCCGTACCAGGCGATTCGCTGCGCCGACGGCTACATCACCCTCGGCGCCGCCAACGAACGGCTGTTCCGGCGATTGTGCGAAGCGCTGGATCGACCCGAGTGGGGGGCCGTGCCGGAGTTCGCGGACAATGCCAGCCGCGTCAAACATCGCGCGGCGCTGGCGACGCGGATCGAGTCGGTCACCATCGAGCAACCGTGCAGTTACTGGCTGGAGCGGCTGGATGCTCATGACATCCCATGCGGCCCGATCAACGACTACGCGCAGGTGTTCGCCGATCGACAGGTGCTGGCGCGGGAGATGGTGGTCGAAACCCGGCACCCGGCGCTCGGCACTCTTCGCACGCTCGGCTCGCCGATCAAAATGAGTCAGACGCCGCCCGAAGTCACACGACGTGCGCCACAACTCGGCGAACACACCAACGCAGTGCTCGGCGAAGTCGGATATGACGACGTTGCGATCGCCGCGATCCGATCGGGCGGCGCGACCACGTAAGGCGGCGTCGAGGCCAGGTGGATGCCTAATCGGTGGTCCGCGGTGACGACACCGCTGCGGCACCTTCGAACGCGTGCGCGATCTGGAGCACACCCCAGTCGTCCCGATGACGGCCTACGATCTGAAGACCCACCGGCAGTCCCTCAGGCGTGCATCCGCACGGAACCGAGATCGCGGGATTTCCCACCACCGAAATGAAGTAACACGACTTCATCCAGTCGATGTAGGTCTCGAGCGTCCGACCCTCGATCGCCTTGGGATAGTGTTCGGTGACGTCGAACGGCGGCACCTGCACCGTGGGGAGGACGAAAAAGTCGTAGCGTTCCATGAACCGCCGCATGCGGTGATACAACTCGGTCCGCTTGGTCTCCGCCCACATGATTGCGGTCGCCGGCTGATGGCCGCCGCGCTCGATCTCCCAGAGGACGGTTTCCTTGACCTGATCGTGCCGGCCTGCGATCCTCGGCGCCACGCCGGCGAGAAACGCCTGACCGCGAACGACTTTGAACACTTCGTCGAAGTCGGTGAAGTCGGGCTCTTGTTGATCGACGAGACAGCCCAGCGACTCGAAGACACCTCTCTGGGCATCGACAATCTCGCGCACGCGACGATCGACCGGCGCGCCGCCAAGATCCCGCCACCACGCCACCCGCACGCCGTTCATGTCGCGGTCGAGCGGCGCTGCGAATAGGGACCCTGGTTCGGACTGCGAGATCGGCGATCGCGGATCGGGACCGGCAAGCGCGCTCAATAACAGCGCCACGTCGGCCACGCTCCGAGCCATCGGTCCATCGACGCTGAGCGTTGACCACGCGTTGACCGCTGGCCAGATCGGCACCCGTCCAGGCGACGGCCGCATCCCCACTACGCCGCAGAAGCTCGCCGGATTTCGCAGCGACCCACCCATGTCGCTGCCATCGGCGATTGGCAGCATCCGGCACGCCAGTGAAACAGCAGCGCCGCCGCTGCTGCCGCCGCAGGTTTTCGTGTGGTCGTACGGATTGAGCGTCGCGCCGAATACCTGATTGAACGTCTGCGAGCCGGCGCCGAATTCCGGAGTGTTGGTCTTGCCGACGCAAATCGCGCCGGCGTCGCGAAGTCGTTCAACCAGCAACGAGTCTTCGGTCGGCACGAAGTCCGCGTAAATGGGCGACCCGAACGTGGTTCGAATACCTTTGGTCGGCTGAAGGTCCTTGTGCGCGATTGGCAGGCCGTGCAGCGGGCCGACCGGTTCGCCTCGCACGAGCGCCTCGTCGGCGGCGGCGGCCTGCATCAAAGCCTGCTCGGCCGCCAGCGTGACGATCGCGTTGACACCTGGATTGACGCGCTCGATTTGCGCCAGATGGGCGTCGACTACTTCCCGCGCGGACACGTTCTTCGTCCGAAGCAGTCGGGCGAGATCGACGGCGCTCTGAGTGCAGATGTCAGACGTCACGTCCTCTGCATTCATCTGGATTCGCAGGCGAGGTAATCGAGCGCTGCGGTGATCCCGCCGCGCGTGAACGGCACCCTGGCCGCGGTCAGCCCCATCTCGACGCCGCTCAAGGTGCCGGCGAGCATCAGATCGTTGAAGTCGCCGAGGTGACCGATGCGGAACACCCTGGCCTTCAGCTTGCCGAGACCGGCGCCGAGCGACATGTCGAATCGTTCGAGCACCGTTTTCCGGAACGCGTCCGCATTGTGGCCATCGGGCAGCGTCACCGCGGTGAGCGCGTTGCTGTATTCGGCCGGTTTCGCGGCAAACACTTCGAGCCCCCACGCCGCCACCGCACGACGAGTGGCCTCGCCGAAACGCCGATGCCGGGCGAAGACGTTCGGCAACCCTTCCTCCTCGAGCATCCGCACCGATTCGCGCAGTCCGTAGAGCAGGTTGATCGCCGGAGTGGTCGTGAAGAACCCGGCCTGGTTGTCGCGAATCATCGGCGCCCAGTCCCAGTACACGCGTGGCAGCCGGGCCGCTTGCGAAGCCGCGAGGGCGGCGGCGCTGACGGCGTTGAACCCGGCGCCGGGCGGCAGCATCATCCCCTTCTGCGAGCCGCTGATCGACACGTCCACGCGCCATTCGTCGTGCCGGTAGTCGATCGACCCGAGCCCGGAAATCGTGTCGACGAGCAGCAGTGCGGGATGACCAGCGGCATCAATCGCCCGGCGCACCGCCGCGATATCACTGGTCACGCCGGTGGACGTTTCGTTGTGGACCACCGCGACGGCTTTGATCGTCTTGTTCGTGTCGGCTTTCAGCTTTTCGCCGATGGTCGCAGCATCGACGCCGTAACGCCAGTCGTTCGGAATGAAGTCAACCTGAAGTCCAAGACGCAACGCCATGTCGCGCCACAGCACCGCGAAGTACCCGGTCTCGACCATCAGCACGGTGTCGCCAGGCGACAGCGTATTCACGAACGCCGCCTCCCACGCTCCGGTTCCGGATGAAGGGAAGATGACGACCGGGCCCTTGGTCTGGAAGACGCGCGCCAGGCCGTCGAGCGCCTCACGGGCAAGAGTGGCGAACGCGGGACCGCGGTGATCGATGGTTGGTTGCGCAATCGCACGCAGGATGCGGTCGGGCACGTTGGTCGGGCCGGGGATTTGGAGAAAGTGACGTCCGCTCACTCCTTCAGTTAACCACAGAGTCGCGGGGCCAGTGCCTTCGGCGCCCTGTGGTTAAATCTCAAGATATGAGCGTCACCGCCGGTCGATCGCGAATCGCCACCAAGTACGGCATCGTCGCCGCCAGTCAGCCGCTCGCCGCAAGGGCGGGAGTGCAAGTGCTGGAGCGCGGCGGCAACGCGGTCGATGCCGCGATCGCCACCAACGCGGTGATGGGGCTGGTCGAGCCGCAGTCGAACGGCCTCGGCGGCGATCTATTCGCGATGGTCTACGAGACGAAAACCGACGCGCTTCACGGGCTGAACTCGGGCGGGTGGGCACCCGCAGGACTGAGCGCGGCCTTGCTGAAGGCCGCCGGCATGTCGGAGATGCCTTCAGGCGGTATCCACTCGGTCACGGTTCCAGGCGTGGTCGCGGGATGGGACGCACTTCGCACACGCCTTGGACGTCTATCGATGGCCGAGCTCCTGGCACCGGCCATCTTCTACGCCGAGGACGGCTTTCCAGTGTCGGACGTGATTGCGGCGCACTGGGAAGCGTTGGCGCCGCGCTTGAGTGCGGAACCCAACGCCGCGGCGACGTATCTGCCGAACGGCCGCGCCCCGCGAGGCGGCGAGCTGTTCAGGAATCCCGACCTCGCCTCCTCGTTGCGCCGCGTCGCCCAGCATGACGCCGCCGGCTTCTACGACGGTCCGACGGCCGATGCCATTCTGGCGATCTCGCGCGAGCGAGGTGGAACCATGACCCGCGACGATCTGACGTCGTTCGCGCCGGAATGGGTCGCGCCGATCTCCACCAACTACCGCGGCTGGGACGTCTACGAGCTGCCGCCGAACACGCAGGGCATCGCCGCCTTGATGATGCTGAACCTGATGGAAAGGTTCCCTCTCAGCGAATACGGATTTCACAGCGCCGCGGCGCTGCACGTGCTGATCGAAGCAAAGAAGCTCGCCTACGCCGACATGCTGCACTACGTCGGCGACATGAAATTCACGGCGACGCCGGTACCGGCGATGCTGGACAAAGCGCACGCCTCCAAACGCGCCGGCCTCATCGATTCAGCGCGCGCGGCGCACAACGTCGAACCGTCGTTCTTCGACGGCCTGACCAACACCAGGGGCGGCGATACGATTTATCTGTCGGTCATCGATCGCGACGGCAATATCGTCTCGCTGATTCAGAGCATTTACGAAGGCTTCGGGAGCTGCCTGGTTCCGTCCGGCTGCGGATTTGCGCTGCACAACCGCGGCGGGTTGTTCACGCTCGATGAATCCCATCCAAACGCGCTGGCGCCTCGCAAGCGGCCGCTGCACACGATCATCCCCGGCTTCATGCGTAACGGCGGCACCAAAATCGGCTTCGGGATCATGGGCGCCTTCAATCAAGCCCAGGCCCACGCGCAATTCGTCGCGAACATCGTCGACTACGGCATGGACATTCAGCATGCACTCGAGGCGGGTCGGTTTACCAAAGCCACGTTTGC
>DASXIR010000161.1:0-44886 GCA_036497895.1 Vicinamibacterales bacterium
GGTCCGGACCGATCCGGACGTCGAAACGGTGACGATGGTCGCCGGCACCAGCGGCGGCGGCTTCGGCGGGAACTCGGCGAACATCAACGTCCAGCTGAAACCGGTCGGCGTGCGCCACTCAACCTCCGATCAAGTGGTCGCTCGGCTGCGGCGGAAGACGAACGGCGTCCCCGGCGCGACGATGTTTCTCCAGAACTCGCAGGACGTGCGCATCGGCGGCCGCCAGGGAAATGCGCAATACCAGTACACGCTGCAGGCGCCGGATTTCGAGTCGCTGGCCGAATGGGGACCGAAAGTCCTGGACCGGCTATCGACACTGCCGGAGATTGCCGACGTCAGCTCGGATCAGCAGAACTCCGGTCTGTCCTCGAACGTCGTCATCGATCGCGACACGGCATCGCGGCTTGGACTCACCGCGCAGGCGGTGGACGCGGCGCTCTACGACGCCTTCGGCCAGCGTCAGGTGTCGGTGATGTACAAGTCGATCAACCAGTATCACGTGATCCTGGCGCTGCAGCAGCAATGGTGGTCGAGTCCGGACTTCCTGAACACGATCTACGTCCAGACGCCGAAGGGGACCGACGTGCCGCTGTCGACGTTCACGCACTTCACCCAGGGGATCACGCCGATCAGGCTGCCGCACCAGGGCCAATTTCCGGCCACGACGCTGTCGTTCAACCTGAGTGAAAACGTCGCGCTGAGCGATGCGGTAGCGGCGATCGACCACGCCGAGGTGGAGATGGGGCTGCCGGCCAACATCACCGGCAAGTTCGCCGGCACTGCCCGGGCCTATCAGGAGGCGCTCGACAACCAGCCGATCCTGATCGGGACGGCGCTTCTCGCTGTCTACATCGTGCTCGGCATGCTCTACGAAAGCCTGATCCATCCGCTGACGATTATTTCGACGCTGCCGTCAGCCGGTGTCGGCGCGCTGGTCGCGATGGTCCTCTTCAAGAGCGACCTCGACATCATCGGCATGATCGGGATCATCCTGCTCATCGGGATCGTGAAGAAGAACGCGATCATGATGATCGACTTCGCGCTCGCGGCCGAACGCAACGAGGGGATGACGGCGCGGGAGGCGATTTACCAGGCATGCCTGCTGCGCTTCCGGCCGATCATGATGACGACGATGTGCGCGCTGCTCGGGGCGATGCCGATGGCGCTCGGCCTCGGCGCCGGCGCCGAGCTGCGAAAGCCGCTCGGCGTCGCCATCGTCGGCGGACTTGTGGTGAGCCAGATGCTGACGCTGTTCACCACGCCGGTGATTTATCTCTATCTCGATCGGCTCCGCAGCGCGTTGACGTGGCGGAAGCCGACCTATCAGCACCGTCCCGGCGCGCTGGTGCCGGGCGGGCTCGCGGAAGGCACTCATTGATGACTCGACAGGCGATGCTGGTCGGCGCGCTGATGTGCTGTGCAGGGTGCCGCATCGGTCAGCCCTATCAGCGTCCCGCAGCGCCGACGCCGCCCGACTTCAAGGAAATGGCGGACACCGATCAGTGGAAAGTGGCGACGCCGAGCGACGACCTGCCGAAGGGCAAGTGGTGGACGATGTTCGGCGACGCGCAGCTGAACACTCTCGAGGACAGCCTCGAGATCGACAACCAGAACGTCAAGCAGGCCGAGGCCAACTTTCGACAGGCGCGGGCGTTTGTTCACGCCAGCCGCGCGAATTACTACCCGACGATTGGCGTCAATCCGGCAATTACGCAGTCCGATTTTGGCCCGAATAACGGGCGGGGCATCGGCGGGACGAGTCAGACGTTTTCGATTCCCGGCGAAGTGACCTGGGAGCCTGATCTATGGGGCCGGGTGCGGCTGTCGGTTGAGAATGCGACCAACAACGCGCAAGTCAGCGCCGCTGAGCTCGAAAATGTCCGCCTGAGTCAGCAGGCGCTCCTCGCAGTTGCGTATTTCTCGCTGGCCGCGAACGACATGCAGCAGGCGATCCTGCAGGACACCATCGAGGCCTATACCAAGAACATGAAGCTGACGACCGATCGGTTCAACGGCGGCGTCGCATCGAGAAGCGACGTCACGCTGGCACAGACACAGCTTGCCGGCGCCAGGGCCCAGAGCACCGACCTTCGCGTCACGCGCGCGCAGTTCGAGCACGCCATCGCCACGCTCACTGGCCGAACCGCGTCGGACCTCCCGATCGCAATCACCAAAATCGATGGTCCGCCGCCGATTGTGCCGATGACGATTCCCTCGCACCTGCTCGAGCGCCGTCCCGACATTGCCGCGAGCGAGCGTCAGGTCGCCGCGGCCAACGCCAACGTCGGTCTGGCCCAGACCGCTTACTACCCGACGCTGACGCTGTCGGCCAATCCGGCGCTGATCGCGACCTCGGTCGCCAGCATTTTCAGCTGGGCGGCCCGGAGCTGGTCGGCGACGGCGGCGCTGTCGCAGACGGTTGCGGACTTCGGCAGGCGCCGCGCGCAAGTTGAGGGCGCGCAGGCGGCGTACGACGCCACCGTCGCCGGCTATCGCCAGACGGTGCTGACGGCGTTCCAGGAAGTGGAGGACGACCTGGCGGCGCTGCGCTACCTCGCGGAAGAGGCGGGACAACAACAGGAGGCGGTCACGGCGGCGCAGCAGGCGGTCAACCTCGAAACCGATCGCTACCGGGCCGGAACCGATTCCTACCTCAACGTCATCACCACCCAGGCGATTGCGCTGAACGATCAGCAGGTCGCGGTGGAGATTCTGCAGCGGCGGGTGAGCGCCGCGGTCGATCTGGTCAAGGCGCTCGGCGGCGGCTGGGACGCCTCGCTGTTGCCGTCGGCGGACGCCCTACGGTCCGGATCCTCTGCCGGACCGTGTGGCACGCCGCCGTGCGGCAGTCGTTAGTGACAATCACAGCTGCGACCGTGTCGTGGCGGCCGTGCTGCTGAAATCTCCCAGCGAACCTGAAGCCGTTCAGCCGCTATTTCCGCGCGGTCCGTCCGGGCAATGGCACCGGCCCGCCTTCGAGCACCTTGCTCCACACCCTTCGTCCGACCCGGTCAGCTTCGGCGATGATGCGGTCTTCGTCCACGGTGAGGATCTTGTGGTTGCGCATCACGAACTGGCCGTCAACCATCACTGACTCGATGTCCGACGGCTGGCCATTGTGGATCCATGCCGAGACGATCCGCCCGGCTGGCACCAGATGAATCTTGCGGGTGTCGAGCACCAAAATGTCTGCCTTCTTTCCGACCTCCAGCGATCCGAGGTTGGCTGGACCCGTCGCCCGCGCGCCGCCGAGCGTGGCGTCTTCGAGCACGTCTTCCGGCTGCGGCCTCGTTCCAGGAATCGCATCGTCCCGCCGGATGCGTTCGGTCATCAACGCGACGCGCATCACCTCGACGAGGTCGTTGGTGTTGTTGTCGGTGCCAAGCGCGATCGGGCAACCGGCCGCACGGAGAGCCGGAATCGGCGCAATCACACCGCGATTGGCCGCCATTGCCGCCTGGTTCGACACGATGGTATGCGAGCGGCCGAGCACTGCAATCTCGGCGGCGTCGACATAGCGGCAGTGCGCGGCGAAGAGACGCGGACCGAGGAAGCCGGCCCGATCCAGGAACACCGCGGGTCGAACGCCGTGGTAGCGCGTCATGAAATCGGCTTCGGCGACGCTCTGGGTCAGGTGCACGGTATAGCCGAGGTCGTGTTTATCAGCGAAGGCGCGAACCGCGCGCAGCAGCTCGGGCGACGCATCCTCGGCCAGCGTCGCCGCCGGAAAAACGCGGATGCGACCGTTCTGTTTTCCGTTCCACGTCGTATAGAGGTCTTCGATCCGCTGAAGTCCCTGGTCGCGCATTTTCGCGGAGAAAATCGGAGCCTTGCTGCTCGCCAACTTCTCGGGCGACATCGGGCCGGAGCCGTTCTCACGATCGCGAATCGCCTCCGCGAACACGAAACGCAGTCCGGTCTGCGCCAGTGCGGGCGCGGAGCCGGCGATGTTCGACGCGCTCTGCACGATGGTGGTCGATCCGGAGCGGAGACCCTCGAGTGCGCCGACGGTGATCATCAGAACCTGCTCCTCCTCGGAGAGCAGACTCGAAGGCTGGACCGGCAACTTCACGGAGTTCGGAAATCCGAAGTCCTCGTTGAAGCCACGCTCGATGGTTGCCGCCAGGTGCGAGTGACAGTTGATCAGGCCGGGGAAGAGTGCCTTCCCCCGTCCGTCATAGACCTGTGCTGCAGGGTAGCGCTGAAGAATCGGATCGGTTGGTCCGATTGCGGCGATCGTGTCTCCCTCCACCGCCAGCGCCACATCGTCGTGCACCGCATCGACAGTCACGACGGTGGTGTGAGAGAACACGACCGTCGTTGTCGGCGGCGTCTGCGCCTGAAGGGCAGCGCGATCGAGAAAGACTGCGGCGGCACCGACGCCGGCGCCGGTGAGCAACTGGCGTCGGCTGATGGTCGGTAAATCGGGCATCTGCTTCTCTCCGGTAGGAGCATAAACGATCGAAACGCGGAGCAGATCGCGCTCGATTGTTTGGGAGACAGGCTTGCGGGCTGGGCGGGTCAGGTCAGGCAGATCGAGTCGGTGATCCAGGTCGGGTGAAACAGGCAGGCCTGGCGGAAACGAATCCACCAGACCTGCCGTCCAACTGACCTGTGAGGCGCTACTTGATGAACAGCATCTCGCGATAGGTCGCCAGCGGCCAGAGGCCGTGCGGAATCATGAGTTCGAGCTCGTCGCCGGCTTCCCGTAACGCCTGCATTGCCGGCACCACGATGTCACGGAAGTGCTTGGCGTGTTTTTCGGATGAGCCGTTGCTCTCGTGCTCGAGCGCGTGTTCGAGTTTGTCGGCCCGCCGCTTCAACTCGTCGGTCAGCTTCGTGAGCTTGTCGAGCGCCTTCTTGCCCTCGATCGATTTCCCACCCGCCGCCTTGACCGCGCCGACGCTCTGGCCGACCTGCTTCTGGTACTCGAACGCCGCCGGCAGGATGTAGCGGTTCGCGATCAGGACCATCAGCTGGCCTTCGACGTTGACCACCTTGTTGTAGGTCTCGACAAGGATTTCGAACCGCGCGTGGACTTCGCGCTGGTTCAGCACCTTGTACTTTTCGAACAGCGCGATCACCGGCTTGGCGATCAGCTGTGGCAGCGCGTCGACGGTGTTCTTCAGGTTCAGCAGGCCGCGCTTCTTGGCTTCCTTCTCCCACTCGGCCGAGTAGCCGTTGCCGTTGAAGATGATCCGCTTGTGCTCTTTGACCACCTTCTGCAGCAGCTTGCCGACCGCGGCTTCGAGCGTCTCGCCCTTCTCGATCGCCTTCTCGAGCTCGGTGGCCATGTAATCGATCGACTCGGTGACCGCGAGGTTCAGCGCGATGTTCGGGTAGCCGATGCTCTGGTTCGACGACACCGCGCGGAACTCGAACTTGTTGCCGGTGAAGGCAAACGGGCTGGTGCGGTTGCGATCGCCGGCATCGCGCGGCAGTTTCGGCAGCACCAGCACGCCGGTGTCGAGGACGCCGCCGCTCTTGGTCGTCTTGGCGCCGCCCTTTTCGATCTGCTCGAAGATGTCGGTGAGCATGTCACCGAGGAAGATCGAGAGGATCGCCGGCGGCGCTTCGTTCGCGCCAAGCCGATGGTCGTTGCCGGCGCTGGCGATGCTGGCGCGCAGCAGTCCCTGCCACATGTCCACCGCGCGAATCACCGCCGCGCAGAAGAGCAGGAACTGCATGTTGTCGTGCGTGCTCGCGCCTGGTCCGAGCAGGTTGTTGCCCTCGTCGTCGCTCATCGACCAGTTGAGGTGCTTGCCCGAGCCATTGACGCCCGCGAACGGTTTTTCGTGCAGCAGGCAGGCGAGCCCGTATTTCGGCGCGGTGCGCTTGAGCGTTTCCATCAGCATCATTTGATGGTCGGTCGCGACGTTCGCGTTCTCGAAGACCGGCGCGATTTCGTACTGGCTCGGCGCCACTTCGTTGTGGCGCGTCTTGACCGGTACGCCGACCTTGTAGAGCTCGGTTTCCACGTCGGTCATGAACGCCATGACGCGATCGGGGATCGCACCGAAGTACTGGTCCTCGAGCTCCTGGCCCTTGGGCGGCTTCGCTCCGAACAGCGTGCGGCCGGCGTTAATCAGGTCCGGACGCGACAGGTAAAAGTACTGATCGATGAGGAAATATTCCTGCTCCGGTCCGCAGGTGGTGACGACACGTTCGGCTTTCGAGCCGAACAGTTTCAGGATGCGGATCGCCTGAGTGGATAGTGCTTCCATCGAGCGGAGCAGTGGCGTTTTCTTGTCGAGCGCCTCGCCGGTCCAGCTGACGAACGCTGTCGGAATGACCAGCGTGGTCGAATTGCCGCTTTTCAGCAGCCACGGCGGGCTGGTCGGATCCCACGCGGTGTAGCCGCGCGCTTCGAATGTGGAGCGCATACCCCCTGATGGAAAACTCGACGCGTCGGGCTCGCCGCGCACCAGTTCCTTGCCCGAGAACTCGAGCACGGCCTTGCCCTCGCCGGTCGGCGAGAGAAACGAGTCGTGCTTTTCGGCGGTGATGCCGGTCAGCGGCTGGAACCAGTGCGTATAGTGGGTCGCGCCGTGTTCGACCGCCCATTCCTTCATTGCCGACGCCACCGCGTCGGCGACCGACACGTCGAGCGGTTCGCCGTGGGTCATCGTGCGGCGCAGCGCGTGATACACCGGCTTCGGCAGACGGGACTGTTGAACTTCGTCATTGAACACCAGACTGCCAAACGATTCGGTCGCGCGCGGAGTGCGCGGCTCCTTCGTTTCCGTCACCGACCAGTTGCGAATCGCACTGATCGCTTCGCCGAGCACACTGGAACCCATCACCCCGCCCCCTTAGTAACTGAGAAAAAGCCGGCCGAAACGCGGATCATATCGCGCCATCACTGCAGTATCCATTATGCCAATATTCGTGCGAATTATGTAGTTGGAGACGAATCAAATCTGTGCGAGGCGGTGCGATTCTGCGGAGTGCTCGTTAAAACGTGCTAAATGTGCACAAATCAATTATCGTCCCGGCGCGTTCTTGCTATTCGAGGAGCGCCAGAAATTCGGCCAGCACCATTCCGGTGGCGCCCCAGATCTCCTGATCCGCGATGTGGAAACCGGGAATCATCATGATCACGCCGTCGCGCTCGCGGCGAATCCGCCGCAGGTGTTGCGGGTCGCGGAGATCGTCTACCGCGATCTCGAGGATGCGCGCCACCTCGCCGTCGGCGGCCGACAGTTTCGGACGGGCTGCGGTGGCCGCGACGATCGGGTGCAGGCGGAAGCCGCTGACCGGAATTTCGAGCGGCGTCAGAACGCCGAGGATGCGCACATCATTCGGCGCGAGGCCGATTTCCTCGTGCGCTTCACGCAGCGCCGCCTGTTCGAAGCTTTCGCCCGGCTCGACCACTCCTCCCGGCAACGATACTTGACCGCTGTGGCGACCAAGCGCGTGGGCGCGGACCGTGAGCACGATGTGAGCTTCTCCCGATGATGTAGAACGCAGACTTCGTAGAGAGTCCGGCTGACGCCGGACGCTACCTGAGGCCAACTCTGCATCGATCGTCCTGGGAAACACGAGCAGCAATCCGGCTGCTTCGCGAATGCGAGCGCGATCGAAAGCGGCAGGCCATTTCCGGCGCGGCACGGGTGCGAGCCGCTCGTGGGCAACGGCTCCCGGCAACTCGCGACCCAGCGCGGTCTCGAGGCGGGCGACGACCTCGCTGAAGTTCATGCGTCCGTGGTGTCGCTTGTCCGAACCGCCAGAGACGTCAGGGCACCGCGGTCATGGCCGAACAGCTGTCCTGTGGCGTGGGATAGGCCGCTGAGGTGATGGCGCGCACGACTTCGCCGGCGATGAACGCGTAGCCGGCATCGTTGGGGTGCATGCCGTCGGATGAATAGTTTCCCGGCACATAGCTTCGTGCGTCGCACATCAAGTCAACCACCGTGACGCCGTTAGCCACCAGCGAATTGACGCCGGAACGGGTCATCCCGACCGCGGCACGTTGCGCGGCCGATCGCTGCGACGCAGAAGCACCGGCGAGGTACGGCAGCGCCGCGACGTTCGGGAGGTTGAGAATCACGATCCGCGGCGCACCGGCGCGGGACCGAATCCCGTTGAGCAGGGTCACATAGTCGGCGGCAAACGCTTTCACTTGTGTGTCCACGTAGCCGTTCGGATCGGCGCCGCCGGCGCCGGCGCCGAGGGCCGACGTGATCGTATTGACGTCGTTCACGCCGGCGAAGATGGTGACCAGCGTGGCGGTCGATTGCACGAACGACATCTCCTGCTGGATGAAGTTACCGACGATGGTCCGGTTGTAGAGCTGTCCGAGGGCTTCGAAATCGGGGCCGATGACGGCGGTCGGAATGCCGAGGTTCCGGATGTCCACAGTGAATTTCTGCGCTCGCAACTGCCGCACGGACACCTGCACGTAACCGGTCCCATCGGGACAGTCCGCCAGAGGGCAGACGACCGAAGAACCGACCCCGGTGACGTCGCTGGCGCCTACGGCGCTGTAAACAATGTTGGATCCGGCGGCTGGTGGCCCGGTGGGTGCCGTTGGGCTGCTGTTACCGAGTCCCAATTTGTCACAGGCGGTCACGAACGCGAACGCAGAGCACACGACTGCGATCCGCAGAATTGGAGAATGATGATTCATATGAAAAAAGCTGCGACCGGAAACAGCGCCGGCCTCCGCCGGTAACTAGAATGACATATTCGGCTTGGAGGCTGCCCCTGCAACTGGTCAAGCCGCTGCGAACCATCGCCCACACGCTGGGCGCGATAGCGGTCGGAGCGGTCAATACGCTGATGCATCACGATGAGCCTGTGGTCGAATTGAAGCCGGGAGATCAAGCGCCGGACTTCGCGCTGCCAGGGTCCGACGGACGTACTTATCGGCTCCAGGAGCTCGCGGGACAACCGCTGGTCATCGCCTGGTTCCCGAAGGCGTTCACGGGTGGCTGCACGGCGGAATGCAAGTCGCTGCGGGAAAACAGCGCCGCACTGCGGAAGACACACGCGCGTCATTTCGCGGCCAGCGTCGATACACCTGAGCTCAACGCGAAATTCGCCGCCTCGCTCGATCTCGATTACCCGATTCTGAGCGACGTCACGAAAAGCGTGGCGCGCGCCTACGGCGTGCTTGGCGCAAGCGGGTTTGCCTCTCGTTGGACGTTTTACATCGGAGCGGACGGCCGCATTCTCGAAATTGACAAGAAGGTCAGCGCGTCCTCGCATGGCGCGGATGTTTTGTCGAAGCTGACCGACCTCACAAGCTGATCGCCTCGCGATCAGGCTGGAGACCCAATGGCTCTCATGGATCGATTCCGCGCTCACCCCGGGCACAAGCACCCGGACCCCGCCACCCGGCTCGAATTTCTCGAAGCGCTGCCGCTCGACGAACGCGAATTGATCGCTGAGGTCGCACGCGAGGACGCTGAAGCTCGCGTCCGCCGTGCCGCCGTCGCCAAGCTGCTCGATCCGGCGACGCTCGCGCTCGTGGCGCGAGACGATGCCGACGAGGGTGTCAGGGCGCAGGCGAATACGATGCTTCGTGACCTGGCGCTCGAAGCATTCGAAGGCTGCGGCGAGTCGGAGAGCCTGGCCGCCGCCGATGCGCTCGTTGACACGAAAGCGCTGAGTGCGGTCGCCCGGAGCGCGCCGCGCGAATCGACCGCCCTACGCGCACTCGCACGGGTCACTGACGGGCACGTGCTCGGTTCGATCGCCCGCCACGCGGAACACGAGTCGGTGCGGCGCGCCGCGTTCGAGCGGCTGGGCGATCCCGCCGAAATCCTGAGCGTCGCGTTGAACAGCGATTTCAAGGATCCGACGGTTGGGGCGGTGGATCGGATCTCGGATCGCGCCGAACTCGAGCAGATTGCGGCCCGCGCGAAGAACAAGGCCGCCTCGAAGCGCGCCAGGACCATCGTTCGCGAGATGGACGAACGCCAGGCGGCGCTCGACGCCGAGACTGCCGCGGCTGCCGCGGCGGAGCTGGCCGAACGGCCGGTCGAGAGTGATCCCGCGGAGCGGGCGAGAGCCGCCGAGATCGAAGCGGCGAAACAGGCCGACGAGACGCGCGTACACGAAGAGACGGCTGCGCGAGAGGAGGCCGCCGCGCGGCAGCGTGACCAGGAAGCCGTTGCCGAGCGCGATCGCGTCGCCGCCGCCCAGGAACTGGCGCACAAGGAAGCCGCCCGCCGCCAGGCGCGCCGGGCCGAGTTGTCCGAGCAGGCGGCCGCCACCGCTGCACTGGACGATGTCGCCGCCGCCCGTCGGCAGTTCAATGTGATCCGGCGCGAATGGGGCGGCCTCGGTCCGGCCGGAGCAGACGAGGCAGCAGTCTTCGCCAAGTACACCGAGGCGGATGCCGCGTTCGCCGCCCGCGACACTGCCGCTCACGAAGCGGATCAGCGCGCCCGCCGCGAAGCGCTGACCCGAATCCAGCAGCTGCTCGGCCGCATCGAGCCGCTGGCGTCGCGGACAGATCTCACGCTCAAAGCCGGCGAGCGCGGGCTGCGCGACGTGCGCGCGGCGCTCGGCACTCTGCCGCCGCTGCCGTCCAAGCGCGATCACGAGGACATCCTGAAGCGATTGAAGGCCGCGCAAACTGCGTTGACGCCCAAGGTCCAGGAACTCCGCGACGTCGCCGGCTGGCAGCGGTGGGCCAACGTCGGCCTGCAGGAACAGCTCTGCGAAAAGATGGAGGCGCTGGCGTCGATCGAGGATCCGGAGGAGATCGCCAGGCAGGTTCGCGATCTGCAGCAGCAATGGAAGCAGGCAGCCGACGTGCCGCGCGCTCAGGGCGAGGCGTTGTGGCGCCGCTTCAAGACCGCGCACGACGCGGCGTGGTCGCGGTGCGAAGCCTATTTCGCCGCGCAGGCCGAAGCCCGGACGGGCAACCTGGCCCGGAAAGTTGCGTTGTCCGACCGCGCCGAGGCGCTTGCCGACTCCACCAGCTGGGTTCAGACGGCCGACGAGATCAAGAAACTCCAGGCCGAGTGGAAGACCATCGGCCCGGTCACTCGCGGACAGGAGAAAGCCATCTGGGAGCGTTTCCGCACCGCCTGCGATCGATTCTTCACCCGTCGTCACGCCGATCTCGCCGAACGCAAGACGATGTGGGCGGAGAACCTGGCGAAGAAAGAGGCGCTGTGCGTGGCAGCGGAGGCGTTGTCCGGTTCGACTGACTGGGACGCGACCGCTTCGGAAATCAGGCGCCTGCAGAACGAGTGGAAGAGCATCGGGCCGGTCAAGAAGAGCCGATCGGAGGCGCTGTGGCAGCGCTTCCGCGGTGCCTGCGATCAGTTCTTTCAGCGCTACGCCCAGCGGCACGACATCGCCCGCGGCGAACGCGTCGCCGCCCGCGAGGCGATTTGCGCCGAGCTCGAGGAATTGGGGCAGGCGTCAACCGATGATGCAACGCCACCCGTGGATCTCGCGGCACAGGTCAGGGCGTTGCGCGGACGGTGGCAGCAGGAGATCGCCGCGCGCGGCGTCGATCGCGACCGTGCGGCTGCGCTCGACGCGCGATTTGCCGCGGCGTTTTCCGGCGCGCTGACGCGTTGGCCGGCGGCGTTCGCGGGATCCGATCTGGATCCGGACGCCAATCGCAAGAAGATGGAAGCGTTGGTACGTCGGATGGAAGAACTCGCGGGATCCCTGGCGGGCGGGTCCGGCGCCGGCGCTGCCGCCGTCTCGCCGACCACCAGGCTCGCGTCGATGCTCAAGGAAGCCCTGGCCGCCAACACCATCGGCGGCAAGGTGGACGAGGAGAGCAAAGTTCGAGCGGCTAACGAGGAAGTTCGTCAGGCGCAGGCGGGCTGGATGCGGGTCGGTCCGGTGCCGGACGCGACCCGCCGTCCACTTGCCGATCGCTTCCAGCGCGCACTGCGCAGAATCGCGGACGCGACCACTCCCAAGGCGCGAGTGTAGCTACTGGATCTTCAATAGCTCGATGTCGAATACCAGCGCGCCGTAGGGCGCGCTCTTTCCCTTGTAGGCCTGATCTTCCGGGATCCAGAAGCGCGCCTTCTCGCCTTCGAACATCAGCTGCACCCCTTCGGTCCAGCCGGGAATCACCTGATCGAGCTGGAAGGTCGCCGGCTGACCGCGGGTCACGGAGCTGTCGAACATCTTTCCGTCGGTCGTCCAGCCCGTGTAATTGACGGTGACGCTGCTCGACGGCCGCGGATGCCGGCCGCCGGTACCCTCCGTCAACACTTTGTAGGAAATGCCGCTCGCGGTTTTCTTCGCATCGGCTGGCGGCGCTTTGACGTCGGCCGGCGCCCGGTTCGGGATGCTGAGCAGTTCGACGTCGAACACCAGCATGCCCTTCGGCTCCCGCTTGCCCATGTAGGCGAGCGACTCGGGAATCCACAGGCGGCGCTTTTCGCCCGGCACCATCAGCTGAAGGCCTTCACTGAAGCCGGGAATCACGCGTGCGACGCCGAAGGTCGCCGGCTTGCCTCGCGTCACCGAGCTGTCGAACATCGTGCCGTCGGTCTTCCACCCGGTGTAGTGCACCGAGACCACGTCGTCGCGAGTCGGATGATCCTTGTTGTTGCTCGGCGCGAGGACACGTGTGTAGAGCCCCGAACCGGTTTTGACGGCGGTGTCCGGCGGCGCGGCCACGTCGGAAGGAGCTGAGACCGTCGACGGCGGCGTCGTGGGCGCCGGCGGTTGGGCCGCGACGGACGCGCCAATGAGTGCAAAGGCCAGGACCGGAATCATGCGCATATCCTGCCATTTTACCTGTGGTATCCTGCCGGCGTACCTAGCGGAAATACATCGGCGATTGGCGATCGGTGATCGCCGATTTACCATCGGATCGCCGATCCACCCGATCGGCAATCGCCGATGTATTTCCTACCTGCCGGCTCGTTCTCGCCGAGCCCGTGGATGTAGGCATTAGCGAGCACACACGAAAGGTGTGCCGATGCCGCATTTCACGAAGCTCACGCCAAATCTTCTCGTCGCCAACGTCGAACGGAGCCTCGCGTTTTACGTGGAGACGCTCGGCTTCGAGCGCGGGATGACTGTCCCCGAAGAATCCCCGTTGGTCTTTGCCGCCGTCACCAGCGGCGCCGTCGAGATCTTCTTCAACGACGCAGCGACCGCCATCAAGGAATATCCGGCGTTCGGCGGCAAGCCGATCGGCGCGACCGGCACGCTGTTCATCGAAGTCGAAGGGATCGACGCCATTCACGACCGGCTCGCGCCGCTCGTCACCATCGTCATGCCGATCGTGACGCAGTGGTACGGCATGCGCGAATTCGCGATCGCCGATCCCGACGGCTACGTGATTACTTTCGCGGAGCGCCAGCCGCCGACGGAATCCTAGGCGTCGCGCGCAAGCTCGGAATCAGATGCGCCACCGTTCGCCCTGGCTGACTGCGCGCCACCCGGACGCAGCCGCCGCGACGCTTCTCGGCAACAGATCCCGTGCGAGAGGCGCCGCCAGCCAGAGGTAGACGACCCCGAAGTATGCGCCGACCGTCGCCACTGCAGGCGACGGCGGCGTGAATTGCACGAACGGGCGCCACAGCGGACTGAACTCCGGCACGTACCAACACAAGGCCGCGAACGTGTCGTCGAAGCAGGCGCCGAGTGCGGCCTGGCCAAAGACGGCGCCGTCGATGGCGACCCACGCGGAGAGTGTCAGGATCGCCAGGGTGGCGATGCGGACGCGGACGGTGAACGACGTCAAGCGATGCAGCGCGACCGCGAGCGCGCACGACGCCGGGACGGACGCGATGAGAAAGAATCGCGGCCCCCATGTCCAGCCGCCGAACCATGCCCACCACTTCGCGTACACCAGAATGACGCCGACGAGGAAGGCGATCCACAGATCGTAGGCGCCGAGCAGGCGCGCGCTGATGGTGCGGAGCTGCTCGCGTACCGGCAGCAGCAGCCCTGGCGCGTAGAAGAACACCCCCTTTCCGAAGGAAAAGAGCACCGACAGCAGACCAAAAAACAGCGGATAACTGAATCCGGGCTTTCCCGAGTAAGTCAGCACCGTGGTGTTTCCTGCGCTGCCCAGATAGGCGCTGTCGACCAGCGCGCCCCGGCGAATCCACGCCTCCAGCAGGATGAGAACCGCCGCTATTGCGACCGGAACGAAATGCCGGAGGCGCCGCGTGCGCCAGCTGAGCACCACGGCCGCCGCGGCGAGACCGACCAGCGTTGCCGGAGTGTTCACCACACCGGCGATGACTGCGGTCCACCCGGTGACGCGATGCCGGAGTTGCACGGCCAGTAGTCCGGTCGCGACCAGCACCGCTGTGTAGACCTCGCCAAAATAGTCGAGGATGTGATTGGGGAACATCGAGCCGGCGATGAGCAGCAGCGCGAACTTCCTGAACAGTTCAGGAGCGACTTCCCCACGCAGGAGCTGCCACATCACGGAGATGCCCGCGAGCAGCACCAGCGTGTTGAATCGGGCGCACCACCAGCTCGGGGACGCGATCACGCGGCCCAGAAAGTACAGCGGCGCGGACGACAGCGGTCCGACCAGCGAAAATGACGTCGCCGCCAGCTCGCGCCACTCGATCAGCTGCGCGAGCGAGAAGTAACGCACGTAGCCGTCGCTCGCAATCCAGTGCGGCAGCACGAAGAGCAACACGCCCGCACCGGTGAAAATCAGGCCCCACTCGGCCGCGGCACGGCTGTCGCGCGCGGCGCGCGCCCGGCGAAAGGAACCGAAGATCGCCGCGGCGATTGCCAACGCCGTCGCCGCCAGCCACGGCCAGACCGTCATCGACGCCAGGCGCCTGATGAAAACGCTGATCGCGAATCGCGCGAAGCCGACCGGTCGCGAACTGAGCGCCCAGGCGGAGAGCGGCTGCAGCTCCTCGCCGCCCCGCGCCCAATTCAGATCGAGCCCCGGCGATCCACCGGCCTCGGAGTACGTGACCAGCAGACGGTGCACGCCGCGGATCAAATCGACACGGCCTGTCGCGAGTCCCGCTGGGTGCGCGGCGCTGCCGTCAACCACGAGCTGTTGACCAATCCGCAGCGACGATCCGTTTTCGGAGGTCGTGGTGAACGTGTAGGTGCCGTCGCGCAGGACGATCATCCAGCCGGTCCACGTCGCGCTGAAGGATTGCGGCGGACGGCCGCGCCACGCGACGTACAGATTGTAGGTGGACGGCGTCGAGTCGATCGTGGAGCGCGCCGGCGTGCCGCTCCAGTTCGACGTGTTGAAGTAGGTGGCGCTGAGGCCTTCGGGAAGAGGGTCGAGGATCGCGGCCAACAGCGAGCACGCCAGCAGCAGCGTCGCCGCGGCAAACAGAGTGACTGTCGGTGCAGGCCGTCGCAAGGCGGTTAGATCGACCTCGAATCAGCGTTTCAGCGTATTGAGTTGTTCCAGTTTCCGCTTCAGCGCGTCGAGTTTCTGTCCCGCCTCGCCGAGCTTGCCTTCGGCGGTCAGGCGCTGGTAGTCGGCGAGGTCGCCGGCCGCGCCGCTAATCAGGCTGTTCAGGTCGGACGCATTGCCGCCGAGCGGCGCCGATGTCACGTTATTGGCTGCGGCCGGAGCGGCGCCGGTCGCAGGCGCCGGATTGTTGCTCCGCGGCGCCGCGGCGACACTCGATTCGCCGTTGCCAAACAGCGCCGCCATCGCCGACTCGAAGGTCGGCCCGTAGGCCAACCGGTCCTGCAGTGCCAGTACCACCAGGCGCAGCTCCGGCATCGGGCTTCGTTCGGCCTGCAGATAGATCGGCTCCGCGTAGAGCAACGCCTTGCCGACCGGAATCACGATCAGTCCGCCGCGGCGCACGTGCGATCCCTGCTGATTCCACAGCGACAGCTGGCCCGAGAGCTGCGCGTTCTGATCGATTCGTGCCTCCACCTGCAGCGGACCGTCGACGAGCTTGGTCTTGGGAAAGTCGTAGACGATTGCGGTGCCGTAATGCTCGCCGTCGCTGCGTCCCGCGATCCAGCCGATCAGGTTGTTGCGATTAGCCGGTGTGAAAGGCAGAATCTCGATAAATTCCGTTTTGGTCTCGCCAGGCAGCGTCATCAGCACGAAATTCGGGTCCATCGCCTGCTGCGCCTGCTCCCGGCGGGAGTTCATGCCGACTTCGCTGGCGACGCTCCACAAGTCTTCGCGGTTGTAGAACGCTCCGGCGTCGGTCATGTGATACAGGCCGTAGACCGCCGCCTGCATCTTCAGGAACAGCTCGGGATAGCGGACGTGCTTTCGCAGATCCTCGGGCATCGCTGCCGCGTCCTTGAACAGGACCGGAAAGAGCCCGCGGTAGGCCGCGATAATCGGGTCCTCCGCATCGAAGACGTAAAACGTCGTCGTGCCGTTGTAAGCGTCGATGACCGCCTTGACGCTGTTGCGCATGTAGTTGATGCGCTCGCGGCCCAGAACGAAGTGGCGCGCGTACGGGTAGGTTTCCGAGGTCGTGTAGCCGTCGATCATCCACGACAGTCGCCCATCGTCGCCGATCACGACATAGGGATCCTGATCGAAGGTCAGGAAGGGCGCGAGCGTCGTGACCCGATCGCGGACGTTACGCCGCATCAGCAGCCGGCTCTCGGGCGTCACATCGTCGCTGAACGGCAGTTTGGCAACGTCGCCGCGGTCGATGGCGATGATCAGCCGTCGCAGCAAGCCGCCGAGCACGATGCCGCCATCGCCCTCGTACGACGTCAGGCTGTTGCTCTCACCCTGCGGATAGTTGAATTCCTTTTGCCGGGTCTTGACGTAGACGTCGGTGTCTGTCAGCTCGCCGAAATAGATTTCCGGACGCTTGATCGCGATCGACGGAACCGTGCTCTGCACCGGCATGTTGCTCAGTACCAGCGTCGGCAGTCCCTCGGTCGTGAAGCCGTTGACCGGAGTCATCGTGACGCCGTAGCCGTGGGTGTAGATCAGTTTCTCGTTGATCCAGTTGCGGCTGCTTTCCGGCAGCTTCTCGACGTTCAGCTCGCGCGTAGCGAGCATCATCTGCCGCACCGATCCGTCCACCTGATAGCGGTCGATGTCGATGTCCGGGAAGTCGTAGTAGGTGCGGATTTCCTGAATCTGTCGCAGTGTGTCCTGCAGCGCCCGCCAGTCCCACAGCCGGATGTTCTGGAGCGTCGCCTGATTGTGCGCGGCGTCCACGGCTTCGACGCCGGACTCGGCGGGAAACGGCTGTTGTGCGATGCGGTCGAGCGCGTAAGCCCGCCGCGTCATCTCGATGTTGTGCCCGATGTAAGGCGCTTCCTTCACCAGCTCGTTGGGCTTGACGATGAAGCTGGTGACATACCAGCCGAGCAGGCCGACGCCCAGAAACGCAATCGCGGCCGGCACGACCGAGGCGATCAGCCAGCGGATACGCGGCGCCGCCACGGCGTTGACCATTGCCATCGCCGATCCGAGGAGCAGCGCGGCGCAAACCACCAGCGTGCCGGTCAGCGTGATGTGGGCGTCGGTGTAAGTCGCGCCCGAGAAGATGGTGTGATCGTCGAACAGGCGCTCGAAGCGTCCGAGGTAGGCGCGGAGCGCCAGAACTGCGAGCGCTGTCGCGACCGCCAGCGAGAGTCCTCGCCATGCCGACGTGCCGGAGTCGCGGCGTCCGCCGATCAGCCGCGTGCCGCTGGTGATTGCGATGAACACCGCTGATACGGCGCCCACCACGATCGCCAGCGTCATGAGCCATCCGCTGACGAGCTGCCACGCCGGGAGCGTGAACAGATAGAAGGTCAGCGGCTTCCCCAGGATCGGATCGACCAGACCGGAAGGCGGCGGCGCGTACCAATACAGCGCCAGCGTCGGCCATTCGGCCATCAATCCGGCGCCGGTGGCGAGCGCGATGATCGCCGAACCGCCAAACGCGGCGATTTTGAGTACCGGTTCGACCGGCAGCTTGATCGGCTGTCCGTTGATGACGATCGGCAGACCCGCGAGCTCGCCGAGCCCGGCGGGTTTGACCGCGTGGAACGCGCCGTAGATGACCGCGAATGTGGCCACCGTGAAGAACGCGAACACGGACGCCTGCAGATTCAGCGTTTTCCAGAAGACCTCGGCGTAGCCGAGCGAGCCGTACCAGAGCGCATCGACGTAGTACGACAGGGCGGTGCCACCGCCGAGAAAGAGGATGGCGAGAAGCGCGAGCAGGAGGAGACGGCCGCGCGGCCGCGGCTTACGCGGCGGCGGCCAGTCGATGGTCTCAGCCACCCTAGTGCGATTTGACCGCGAAGCCGTCGACGTGGACGTTGAGGTTGTGGTTGATGCGCAGTCCCGCAATGCCCGCCGTATCCACTTTCGCCGGATCGGCCGTCGACACTTCCGTGCCGTTCACGAGAAAGCGAACCTTGTCCTTTGTCACGTCGATGGCGAGCGCGTTGATGCTCGTGCCGCCGGCTTCGGGCTTTTTGATCGCGGCGTTGTCAGTCCAGTCCGTCACCGTCGGCGTCGCCTCGCCGTGGCGCCGCTTGATCATGAACTTTCCGTCCTGCCGCACCAGGAAGTAGGTGTACTTCTGACCGGCGCCGTCCAGATCCGAACCACCAACGATGATGCCGTACGCCTCCGGATGAGCCGCCGGCTCCATCTGCGTGAACGTGGCCTGTACTTCGAACGCGCCCATCGCCTTGTCGCTCGGACGGTAGTAGATGCCGGCCGGTCCGGTCGTGAAATGGACACCGGTGCCCATCTGCATGGCCTTGACGCCCGCGAACGTCTTGTCGCCGCTGTCCAGACGCCCCTTCCAGCCCGCCGGGATCGAACCGGGACCTGCCATCTTCTTGTCGGGATCGTCGTGGTGCTGCCGGGCGACGAGTGGCATCACCGCAACGCCTGCGGCGACGATGGCGAGAATCAGTTTTTTCATGGGAGGGTCTCCGTCTCGGCCGGAATCAATTTGCCTTCGTCGGCATTATTCCACGTTTGAGCTGAACCGCCCGTTCGTTTCGCATTGAACGACGGAGGGCACATGTTAAGGAAATTGATCGTCGCAGTGTTGACCGCCAGCGTATTCAGCCAGGTGCTGAGCGAATCGTCGTGCCGGTAAAACGCGTGCAGGCCGTTCAGTACCAACGGCCGGCGTCCCACTCCCGCTCAAATCTGAACGCAGTCCTTGTCGTCACGACAGTGGTCCTGGGCTTCGTTCTAACCGCGCTGCTGCTGCACGGTTTGTTCGGCGGCCCGTGACCGGCCCTTCGCACTACCACCTCGCACCTCGCACCAGCACCAGCACCTCGCACCTCGCACCCAGTACCGTGCTATTGCTCCTTGACCCCATAATCTTTCCCAGCGTAATCCTGCTCGACTGCGCCAGGAACTGTCAGCGCGTTGCCTGGCACAGGCTCGGGAATCCGGTGACGAATCGGCTTGATCTGGCGCAGGTAAACGACGACGGCGTGGCGATCCTCTTCCGTCCAGTTCGAGAACACCGGCCACGGCATGACCGACCCCTCGACGACGTGACCATCGGTGAAGGTGCCGCTGCGCAACACGCGCTTCACCTCGTCGTCGGTGCGGCGCGCCAGCCCGGTCTCTTTATCCGATGTCAGATTGCGGCTGACCGTGGTTGAGTGTGCCGTCTGAAACTTCACCGCGCCGCCGGCGAGATACTTCGTCAGATCGGGGCCCTGTGAACCATTGGTAGCGTGACAGCCGATGCAGCCGCTCGTCATCACGATGTAGCGCCCACGTTCGGCGATGGCCCGTTGCGCAGGGTCGGCAATGTCCGTGACGGTTGGCGCCGCGTCCGACATCGCCTTGCCGAATTCCTCTGGCGGCGTCGTGTAGAACGGCGGGATGAAATACAGAAAAGTGCACAAGCCGCCGGCTGCCACGACGAGCAGGACGAGGACAGCCCCCTTGAGGAACGTCTTCATCAATGCGCTCCCTTCGTGCCGGCGTTGCCGGAGAAAAACACCATCGGTGGATCGCTGCCGAGAATCAGCATTCGGAACTTGCCCCACAAATAGATCGGCAGCAACGGTTTCGATAGAGGCGGCACTTTGTTCACGACCGGAGGCACCGTTCGCAGGTACGTGACGAGCGCGCTGAGATCGTCCGGCGTCAGCGTCGAAAACGATCCCCAGTCCATCGGAAACGGCAGCAGACGGGTGCCGTCGCGAAGGGTTCCTTTCGTAACGACGCGCTTGATTTCATCGTCGGTCCAGTTGCCGAGGCCGGTCGCTTTGTCGGATGTCAGGTTGCCCGTTGGAAAGTCGCCGAACGGTTCGATGCGGAGCACGAGACCGCCGGCGAGCCGCATACCGGGCAGGACGTGCTTGTCCTTGTCGGCTGGCGAGTGGCACTGTGCGCAGCCGAGCGTTTCGACCAGATACTTGCCACGCTTCACTGGATCAGCCTTCGCTTCAGCGTCTTTTGCCGTGTAGAACTGCCGCACTTCTTCCGCTGACATCGACCACACAGGCTTTCGCGCGAGCGAGACTACATAGTTCGCGAGATCCCACATGTCGCTGTCACTCGCCGCGTCCGCGAACGACGGCATCGGCGTGCCCATCATGCCCGTGCGGAAGCGTGTGTAGATGTCGCGAGCGGTGGCGCCGCCGTGAAACGTCCACGGTTCCGAGAGGTCGGCGGAGGGCAGCGGTTGCTCGTGATCGTCCTCGAAATCGGTCCTGACCGCGCCGGCGCCGCGGCCGTCCGTGCCGTGACACTTGCTGCACTGCAGGCGGTCGTAGACTTGTGAGCCGCGCGCAACGCTGGTCGGTGAACTCGGCACACCGTCCCCGATCGCGATCGGCTTGGGCGGCGCTGTGAACTGGGTCGAGAACGATTTGACGTACGCGACCAGGTCGGCGATCTCCGAATCGGAGAGGATGCGTTCCCAGCCGGGCATCGAGGTGCCGTACATGCCGCGGCGTATCGATCCGTTCAGATCCTCGTCTGAGGGCACGCTGCCGGTCTCGGTCGTGCGGATCTTGAACTTGCCGGTACTGAAGTCGCGAGGGCGCGGCACCAGATAGGTCGCGGACGGTCCGTCGCCGTGTCCAGTTGGACCGTGGCACTCGACGCAGTGAGCGTCGTAGACCGTTTTTCCGCGCGGCTGTGCCGCGAGCCGCGGCGACATCAGGATCATCGTCCCCGCCAGCGCGAGGCTGGAAGCCGCGATGGCGAGCACGGAAGCGAAACGTGGATTCTGCATCATGGAACGAGGACGATCTTGCCGTGAGCGCCCGGCTCCATGACCGCGGCGTGCGCGCTCGCAGCCTCCGCCAACGGCAGTGCGCGGCTGATGACCGGGTTGAGCGATCCGTTGGCGAGGCCGGCGACGAGGGCGGAGCTGATTTCCTTTCGATCGTTGTCGTCGACGTTGAAGAGCGTCATCCCGAGAATCGTCGCGTCACGACCCATGGCCGCCCGCGGATCAATCTCCACGCGTCCCTTGTTCCCGACAATCACCACCCGTCCGAACCGCGCCAGCATCGTCAAATCCCGATCGAGGTTGAGGTTCGCCGCCATCTCGATGATGACGTTGACGCCGCGGCCGCCGGTCGCCGCCATGATCTGCTCGGCGGCATCGGCGTCGCGGTGACTGACGGCCGTGTCGGCGCCGTGTTCCCGCACGAGAGCGAGCCCCTTGTCGGTGCCGGCGGTGCCGATGACGGTGAGCCCGCGTGCGTGCGCCAGTTCCACGCAGCCGATGCCGACGCCGCCGCTGGCGCCGTGGACCAGGACCGTCTCGCCCGGCCGTGCCTGCCCGCGATGAAACAGCGCCCGGTACGCCGTCATGTACGGCACGCCGAGGGCGGCTCCTTGCTCGTACGAGACGCGCGCCGGTAGCCGGCTCAGTTGGGAGGCCACACACAGCGCGCGCTCCGCGTAGGTGCCCGCACCGGCTGCGGTGTGCGCGGTGCCGGCGATGTAGACTCGGTCGCCGACCTTGAATTCGGTGACGTCGGCGCCGATCGACTCGACGTCGCCTGCCCCGTCCATTCCGGGCGTGTAGGGCAGCGGCGGTTTGCGCGCGTAGGTACCGGTGTGGAGGTAGGTGTCGACCGGGTTGATTCCCGCCGCCCGTACCCGCACGACGATCTCGCCTGGTCCGGCGATCGGATCAGGAATCTCCTCGAGCTTCATGACGGCCGGGCCGCCGTATTCGTGAACGCGAATTGCGCGCATTGTGCGATCTCCTCACGATGTAACGTCCGGCTGAAGCCGGACACTACATTCAGGCGGACTACTGAACGATTGTTGCGGGATGCTACCATGGGATCTCCCATGCAGCTGGTGAAGCTTCACAAGACAGTCGGCGTCAAAGTCGGTGACGTCCAGGTCGGCGGCGGCGCGCCCATCGTCGTGCAGTCGATGACGATGACCGACACCGCGGACGCGCGAGCGACGGCGCAGCAATGCATCGAGCTGGCCGAAGCGGGGTCCGAGCTGGTGCGAATCACCGTGAACCTTCCGGAGGCCGCCACTGCGGTTCCGGAAATCAAGCAGCGCATGCTCGACGCCGGCTGCAAGGCGCCGCTGATTGGCGACTTTCACTACAACGGCCACCTGCTGCTGACCAGGTATCCCGACTGCGCTTCAGCGCTCGACAAGTACCGGATCAATCCCGGTAACGTCGGGACCGGGCGCCGGCGCGACGAGCAGTTCTCGACCATCTGCAAAGTCGCGGTGGACCATGGCAAACCGGTCCGCATTGGCGTGAACGGCGGCTCGCTCAACCAGGAGCTCGTCCTGGCGAGGATGCAGGAGAACACCGACCGCGATCTTGGCCGTTCGTCCGAAGACATCATCAACGAGTGCATGGTGCTGTCGGCAATCGAATCGACGGCGCTCGCCATCGAGAGCGGGCTGCGCAAGAACCAGATCATCATTTCCTGCAAGACGTCGCGGCCGCGGGATCTGATCAGCGTCTACCGCGAACTCGCACGGCAGACCGATCAGCCGCTGCACCTCGGCTTGACCGAAGCCGGCATGGGGACCAAAGGCCTGGTGTGGTCGTCAGCGGCGATGGGCGTGCTGTTGAACGAGGGGATCGGCGACACCATTCGGGTCTCGTTGACTCCACGTCCCAACGGCGACCGCCGCGAAGAAGTGTACGCGGCGTGCGAACTGCTGCAGGCGTTGGGGCTGCGCTCGTTTTCGCCGAGCGTCACCGCCTGTCCCGGCTGCGGCCGCACCACCAGCAGCACGTTCCAGGAGCTGGCCGAACGGATTCAGGACTACATCCGCGAACAGATGCCCACCTGGAAGACGACGCACCAGGGCGTCGAGGCCATGACCCTCGCGGTGATGGGCTGCATCGTCAATGGTCCGGGCGAGTCGAAGGCCGCGAGCATCGGCATCAGCCTGCCGGGTACCGGCGAAGAGCCGAGTTGCCCCGTGTTCATCGACGGCCAGCACGTCAAGACGTTGCGTGGCACCTACGACGAGCTCGCCGCGGAGTTTCAGCAACTGGTCGATGACTACGTCGAGCAGCATTACGCCCGACGCTGATCGCCTGCTCGTCGACGCGCTCCACCGCGTCTGGGGCTTCTCGGGATTCCGTCCCCTGCAGCGCGAGGCCATGCACGCGATTCTCGAATCGCGTGACAGCGTGGTTGTGCTGCCGACCGGCGGCGGCAAGTCGCTCTGCTTCCAGGCGCCGGCGATCGTTCCGCGTTCAGATATCGGGATCATGTCGGGCTCTGGCCGGGGTGACGGTCCGCCGGGAGGCGGACACTACGACGGTGATGGTCCGCCTGAAGGCGGACTCTACGACATACGCCCTGTAGTGTCCGGCTTCAGCCGGACCCACAGCCCGTCTGAAGGCGCTCTGTTCGGCCCGCCTCCCAAACAGGGCATCGCGCTCGTCGTGTCACCGCTGATTTCGCTGATGAAGGATCAGGTGGACGGGCTTCGGGTGGACGGCGTGCCGGCGGCCTATTTGAACAGTTCGTTGCAGCCGCACCAGCGCGACGACGTGCTCGCCAGCGTGCGCGAGGACCGCTGCCGGCTGCTTTACGTCTCGCCCGAACGAATCGCCGGCGAGGGCAGCCAGTCGCTGCGGCGTCTGCTCCAGCAGGCCGGATTGCGCTTCATCGCGATCGACGAAGCGCACTGCATCAGCCAGTGGGGTCACGACTTCCGTCCGGAGTACCGCCAGCTCGGGCGACTGCGTGAGGATTTCCCGGGCGTGTCGTTTCACGCCTTCACTGCGACCGCCACCGAGCGCGTCCGCAACGACATCGTCAACGAGCTGCGGCTGGCGGATCCACTCGTCCTGGTCGGATCGTTTGACCGCCCCAATCTCGTCTATCGCGTGATTCGCCGCGGCCACCTCCACACCCAGCTGACGAGCATCCTCGATCGCCACGACGGCGAATCGGGGATCGTCTATTGCTCGTCGCGCAAGGAGGTCGAGGCGCTCGCGGAGTGGCTGAAGGGCGAGGGCCATAGCGCCGTGCCGTATCACGCCGGGCTGACCGACGAGGTGCGCAGCCGGCACCAGGAGATGTTCCTCGACGAGCGGGTCGACATTGTCGTCGCCACGGTGGCGTTCGGGATGGGGATCGATCGGTCCAACGTCCGCTTCGTCGTGCACGCCGGCGCGCCGCGATCGCCGGAGCACTATCAGCAGGAATCGGGACGTGCGGGACGCGACGGCCTGGCGGCGGAGTGCGTCCTGATTTATTCCGGCGGCGACTTCGTGCGCTGGCGGCAGATGCTGGAAAACAACGGCGAATGGAGCGAAAGCTCGCGCGTGCTGCTGCGGGACATGGAGCGCTATGCCGCCGGCACACGCTGCCGTCATCGTGCCCTGGTCGAGTACTTCGGCCAGTCGTACGCAGGCGCGTCGTGTGGGGCCTGCGACTGGTGCCTGAAGGAACTGGACGCGGTCGACGATTCGGTGACTCTGGCGCGGAAGATTCTGTCGTGCGTTGCCCGGGTCAAGCAGACCTGGGGCACGGCCCACGTCACCGACGTGCTGACCGGCAAACCTACCGAGAAAGTCGTCGCCTCGCGGCACCACGAGCTCTCGACCTTCGGCTTGCTGAAGGAAGAGACCGGCATCGCCATCCGTGGTTATATCGAGCAGCTGGTCGGCGACGGTCTGCTGTTTCGCGAAGGCGATCCGTATCCAGTGCTTCGATTGACGACGGCAGGTGCATCACTGCTGCGGGGCGAGGGCGAGTGTCAGCTGTATCGGGAAGTGAAGCCGCCGACCGCGAGGAAGCGCGGCCGCTCGACAGTGCGTGACGCGTTCACGACCAGCGTCGATTCCGATTTGTTCGAGGTCCTGCGTGATGTTCGGCTGAGGCTGGCGCGCGAACGCGGGGTTCCGCCCTACGTCATCTTTCACGACACGACGCTGCGCGATATGGTTGAGCGCCGGCCGAAGACCCTTGACGACCTGCACGAGGTCTACGGTGTCGGCGCGAGGAAGGCGTCAGACTTTGGCGATGCGTTTCTGGATGCGATTCGAACCTACGGCCGCCCGGACGCCTAGCGTCGCCAGCGCCGAGACGAGCAAGAGCGTGCAGATCACCGCAGCCCCGCCCCAGACCCACTTCGTAGAAGGTTGCACCATACCAGTTATATCGGCGCTGTTTCAAAAAGGTGCAGGCCGGCGCTGGCCGGACGCGCATCGTCCTGAAAGCAGCCTAGTGGACGGTATAGGGCTCGTGCAGCGCGAACGGGGCGATTTCGACGTCGAAGTGGTCGCCGTCGTCGGTGACCATGTGGTAGGTGCCGCGCATGACGCCAGTGGCGGTTTTCAGCGGGCAGCCGGACGTATATTGAAACGACTCGCCCGAGCGCAGCGTCGGCTGTTCGCCGACCACTCCCGGGCCTTTGAACTCGTCAATGTGACCGGCGGCGTCGGTGACCACCCAATGCCGGCTGAGGAGCTGGACCGTGCCTTCGCCTTCGTTGGAAATGCGGACGGTGTAGTGAAAGAACCATTCGTTCTGGAACGGCTGCGAATGCTCGGGCGCGTACTGGGATTCCACTTCCACCCGGACGTTGTTGGTGACGGCTTCCGAGCTGGACGCGTGCAGCGGCTGATCTTTGAGTTCCATGGGCGACTGCTCATGATACCAACGTTTCGTGTCTCTCGTCCCTCCCTGGCCGAATGCTCCACGCTACACTAGGCATGACCGCATGCACACGATCCAGGCGGCCCGCCTCAAGCCGGGCGTGACCCACGCCGCCGTTGCCGGTGCCGCCGCCGCAGTCGAAGCCGCGACCTCCACCGCGGTGATTCGCGGCAAGGCGCTGATTTTCTGGGACCTGAAGGTCCTCGCGCCCAGGCGAAAGCTCGACGCCATCGACACCGATCAGATCACGCCGGCGGCCGACTGCGTCTCCGAGAGCCTCGACACCCTCGACGAACGCTGGAAGGCCGGGTCGTTTCGCTACCTGATGCCGGATTTTCGCGCGCGTGTGCACCGCGGCGAAACCTTCCTCGTCGCCGGCGACCGCTTCGCCATCGGCTCGTCGCGCGAAATGAGCCCCGCCGGACTGAAGGCGATCGCGGAGGAAGCCGGCCTCGAGATGGTGGTCGTCTGCGGCAACAACATGGGCGACATCTTCCGCCGCAACGCACTCAATCTCGGGCTGCAGGTGGTGCAGAGCCCCGAGGCCGTTGCCGACGCGAAAGACGGCGACATGTTCAGCTTCGACCCAAGATCGCGGCGGCTCTCGAACGACACGCAGGGAAAGAGCTACCAGCCGGTGCCGTTGAGCGCGAAGGAAGATGAAATCCGGCAGACCGGCGGCATCTTTGCTGCCGGCCGTCGCGAGTTCAAGGCGTCAGTCGAAACGCTGCCCCGGATTATCTGGCCGGATTCGGACCAGGCCCGCCGCATGACCTCCACCGAGCAGGTGATCTGGGCGCACCGTGTGGACCCGCAGGCGGAGGTGACGCCGGGGGCAACGCTGCGTGTCTACGCCGATCTGCTGCCGGCCTCGGACGGCACCGCGCCGTTTTCGATTCACACCTTCAACCAGATCACCGGCGGCAACACGATCTATCCGCGTCAGGCGGCGATCGCCAACGATCATTTCGTCTTTACCGGAAAAGACGACGACAACAAGCAGACCGCGATCGGCCGCGAGTTCGCGCGGCTCCACGGCATCGAGAAGCCGTACTACGCGACACCCGGCGACGGCATCTTCCACTTCTATTTCCCTGAGCAGGGACTGGTGATGCCCGGACAGTTCATCCCCGGCGCCGACTCTCACAGCCGCGCCTACGGTGCCTACGGCGCGGTCGGCATGGGCGTCGGATCGACCACGCTGGGATTCGGATGGGCGACGGGCTATATCTATTTCACCGTTGCCAGGGCGCGTCGCGTGGTGTTCAACGGCAGGCTGCAGCCATGGGTGAGCGGCAAGGACATCGTCCTCGAGCTGCTGCGACGATGGGGCGCGCAGCAGTCGCAGGGCATGTCGGTCGAGCTCGTGGACGCGGACAAGCAGCTGCCGATCGCCTATCGGAATACCATCGCCAACATGATGGCTGAAGCCGAGGCACTGAACGGCATTTTCGCGCCCGACGAGATCACCCACGCGTGGTATCGAGCAAAGGGCATCAGTGAGCTGCCGTATCCATCGTTTGCCCCGGGCGCTGACGCGGTTTACGCGATCGACGAGACGATCGATCTCGGCGACGTCATTCCGATGATCGCGAAGCCGTTCAGTCCGGGCAACGCGTTTCCCGCAGACCAGGTCGCACGCGAGCGTCTGACCTTCGACAAGGCGATGATTGGATCCTGCACCAACGGCAGCTACGACGATCTGCTCGCCGCGGCGCTGGTCGTCCGCGCGGCGCGGACGCAAGGAGCGACGAAGACGGCGAAGGCGCTGGTGGTCTTCCCGGGATCCGGTGGCGTCGGGCTGCAGATCGAGCGCCCCGATCCGCGACTGGCGGGGGAATCGATCGCGGACGTGTTCCGATCGGTCGGCGGGCAGATCCGGCAGTCGTGGTGCGGACCATGCTTCGGCCAGGGGCCCGACGCGCTCGAAAAGGGTCAACGCGCGATCACGTCATTCAACCGTAACTGGCAGAACCGGATGGGGCTCGGTGGAGAAGGCTACCTGGCCAGTCCGGTCGTGGTCGCGGCGTCGGCTCTGGTCGGCTATATGGCGCCACCAAGCGAGCTCGGATTGACTTGGGACGCTGAGACATTCGGAGTCTAGAAAATAGAGTCATGGCTGATGGCTGATGGCGAACGGTTGAGGGTCAATGGACTTTGGAAACGAACGCGCGGTCGCAGAGAGCGTTGGCGTCACCGTCGCGAAGCGGCATATTTTCTTGTGATGCGATCAGAACAAGCCGAAATGCTGCGACAAGGAGCGCGGGCTGGTCGCGTGGGACTATCTGAAGGCGCGGCTCAAGGAACTTGGCTTGTCGGAGCAAGGCGGCATCCTTCGCAGCAAGGCGAATTGCCTGCGTATTTGCGAAGGCGGGCCGATCGCGGTCGTCTATCCCGAAGGCGCCTGGTACGGACAGTGTGATCCGCCGGTGCTCGAGCGCATCATCCAGGAACATCTCATCGGCGGCCGGCCGGTCCACGAAGCGCTGATCACGGTTCACCCGCTCGAACCATAGCCCGACAACCGTCGTCCGCTGACTGCCGTCTAACCGGCATCATGGACCACCTGCTTCAGGACATTCGCTTCGGCTGGCGCCTGCTATGGCGAAGCCCGGGATTCACCGTCGCGGCCGTGCTCGCCCTGGCGCTGGGCATCGGCGCGACTACCGCGATTTTCAGCGTGCTCGATCACGTCGTCCTGCGGCCGCTGCCATATCCGGACGCGGACCGGCTGGCGATGGTCTGGGAAGTCAACGACAGCAAGGGTCTGCCGCACGAGCAGATTTCGCCCGTGAACTTCGTGGACTATCGCGGCCTGTCACACGTGTTCGCGGGCGCGGCGGCGTGGTGGTACCCCCAGCTGACGCTGACGGAAACCGGCCACGAGCCGATCCGCGTGAAGGCGATCGAAGCGACACCGAATTTTTTTCAGGTGATCGGCGTCGGGCCGCAGCTCGGTCCGGGTTTTCCGGCGGACCCGGCCTTCTCGCGTGAAGGCATTGCGGTCATCAGCCATCGCCTCTGGCGGGAACGATTCGGCGGCGATCCGGCGATTGTCGGCAAGTCGATTGCGCTGAACGGCCCGCTCTTCACCGTCGTTGGAGTGATGCCGGAAGGCTTTCAGTATCCGAACGACACCGACGTGTGGCATCGCATCACGTGGGATGTGAATCAGCACAGCCGAGCCGCGCACTTCATGGAGTCGATTGTCCGCCTGAAGCCTGGAATGACAATCGAAGCAGCCAACGGCGAACTGCGCGCGCTGACGCGGCGGCTCGGCGACGAAAACCCGTCAACCAACGGTGCCTATTCGGCGCGGGCCGTGCCGCTGGCGACTGAAGTGATCGGGTTTTTCCGCCCCGCGCTGTTCGCACTGTTCGGCGGCGCCGCGTTTCTGCTGGTGATCACCTGCACCAACGTCGCCAGCCTGTTGCTTGCTCGCGCGACCGTGCGCGAGCGCGAGGTGGCGGTGCGCGCCGCGATCGGCGCCAGCCGCGGACGGCTGGTTCGTCAGTTTCTCACCGAAAGCGTGTTGCTTGCGGCGATCGGTACGACATCCGGTGTCGCGGTCGCGGCGGTGTTTGTCAGGGGACTCGTGGCGGCGACTCCGGTGGAGCTGCCACGGATGGCGGGAATCGGCGTCGACGGACGGCTGCTGCTGTTCGCCGTCGGTCTCGCTCTTCTGACCGCGATCGCCTTTGGCGTCGGGCCGGCAATGCTGATGGCGCGCGGCGACATGCAGCGACCACTCAAGGAATCGGGCCGCAGCGGCGACGGCGCCCGTCGCCGGGCCCGCAGCGCCCTGGTGGTCGCCGAGATCGGTCTCGCCGTGATGCTGCTGGTCGGGGCGGCGCTGCTCGCGCGCAGCTTCCAGCGTCTGCTGCAACAGGATCCGGGATTCAGGCCGTTCAGTGCGGTGACGGCCAAGGTCGAGCTGCCGTACTCCTATTCGGACTGGAACAAGATTGCCGATTTCTACGATCGACTGCTGATTGGCCTGCGTGAGGAGCCGGGCATCACGATCGCCGGCGCCTGCAATTTCCTGCCGCTCGAGGCAGGATGGCGCGGTCCGTATTTCGTCCAGGGCCGGCCGCAGCCGCGAGCGGGGGACGAACCACAGGCGCAGCACCAGACCATCGACGGCGGGTACTTCCGTGCGCTCGGCGCGGCGCTCGTCAAGGGTCGTTTTTTCGACGCCCGCGACACCGCCGATGCGCCCGGCGTCGTGGTGATCAACGACACGCTGGCGCGACGTCAGTGGCCCGATCAGGATCCGATCGGGCAGACGCTCGTCACGCCGATGAGTGTGGTTGGCCCGATGGGACGCAGCCTGATGAAGCAGCGCACCTTTCAGGTCGTGGGCGTCGTCGCCAGCGTGAAGAACTCGACACTTGTGCGCGACGCCGAACCCGCCGTGTTTTTCAACTTCCGTCAATTTCCGTTCCGCGGTATGAACATCGTCGTGCAGGGCCACGGCGATCCGGCGGCGCTGCTCGCCTCCGTGCGCGAATCGGTGCAGCGGCTCGATCCCAATCTGCCGATTGCCTCCGCGCGAACCCTCGAACGCATCGTCGGTGAAGCGACCGATCGGCCTCGCGCGCTGATGATGCTGATGGGCGTGTTTGCCGCGCTGGCGCTCGGGCTGGCGGCGCTCGGAATCTACAGCGTGCTGTCGTACAGCGTGAACCAGCGGCGGCAGGAACTGAGCGTGCGGATGGCACTCGGCGCCCAGCCGGGCGACGTATTGTGGCTGGTCGTTCGCTACGGCCTGGGGCTTGCGATCGCCGGCGGCGGTGTCGGCGTCATTGGTGCTCTGGCACTCGGCCGGGCGTTGACGAGCCTGCTGTACGGCGTTTCGTCGGTGGACGTGCCCGCCTTTGCCGTCGCCGTCGCGCTCGCGCTGGTCACCGCGTCGACGGCGTGTGTGCTGCCAGCGCGTCGCGCTGCACACCTCGATCCTCTGGCGGGACTGCGTGCCGACTGAGCGGCCGTAATCCTCGGTGGTTAGATCAGGAGGCAGCTCATGATCGACCGGTCCGCCTCATTGCCGAGTCGCAGGGTCGGTAGTGTAGTGCGCGGCGGCGAGCAGCTCGCGGACGCGCGGAGCGACCTTCGTGGCGTACAGCTCGATGCTGGTCATCAGCGATTCGTGCGGCAGCGTGCCGTTGCTGTACTTCATATCGAAGCGCGCCAGGCTCAAGGCCTGAATCGTCGCCGCGATTTTTCTGGCGACGGTTTCCGGCGACCCCACGCAGAGCGCGCCTTCGGGCCCGGCCTCGCGGTCGAAATGCGGTCTGGTGACCGGCGGCCAGCCGCGTTCGCCGCCGATTCTTGTCATCATCGCCGCGTAGTGCGGCCAGAGTTCCTCCCGCGCCTGCTCGTCGGTCGGCGCGACATGCCCGGGCGAGTGAGCGCCGACCGCAAGCGGGGCGTGACCGAAATGCCGCAGCTGTTCGACGAACAGGTCCACGTACGGACGGAAGCGGCGTGGGCTGCCGCCGATGATCGCCAGCATCAGCGGCAGGCCATGACGGGCCGCACGCACGACCGAGTCCGGGCTGCCGCCGACGCCAACCCAGGTACGCAGCCGGCCGCCGCCTTCGATGGGCGGGTAGACCAGTCGATCGCGAAGCCCCGCTCGCGTCTTTCCCGACCATGTGACCGGCTTTCCACTGCGCACGGCCGCGAAGAGCTCGAGGTGTTCCTCGAAGAGCAGCTCGTACTGATTGAGGTCGAAGCCGAACAATGGAAACGACTCGGTAAACGATCCCCGTCCGACGATCGCCTCGGCGCGTCCGCTGGAGATCGCGTTCAGCGTCGAGAACCGCTGGAAGACGCGAATCGGATCGTCGGTGCTCAATACCGTCACCGCCGAGCCGAGATGAATCGTTCTGGTCTGGCCCGCGATCGCCGCCAGCACGACTTCCGGTGCAGAGACGGCAAAATCCTGCCGATGGTGTTCCCCTACGCCGAAGAAATGCAGACCGAGTCGATCGGCCAGGACGGCTTCCTCAACGACGTGCCGCAACACGATCGGTTGAGGAAGCGGCTCTCCCGCCGCGTCGAGCGTGACGTCGCCGAATGTATCGATGCCAAGTTCGATGCCGTGGTCCATTCAGACAAGCGTATCAGTCAGCTTGTCCGAGACTCCAGCGGACACCGGCTTGGACTCAGTAGACGTCGAGGTCGTGGGCCGAAACGACCTTGCCGTCGTACGCCGAACGCACTTCCTTCAGCAGTTCCTCTTCGCTGGAACTCCAGATCAGCTGGTGGTAGAGCACGAGCAAGGCTGGCCGCGCACGCGACGCGATCGCGCCAAGTTGACGCGAGGACGTGTGATACCGCGCGTGATACGCCTGCCAGTCGGCTGGGCGTTTCGCGAAGCCGGCCTCCGAGTACACCTCGTGGACGAGGACGTCGCAGCGCTGACACTGATCCTCGATGTGTGAGTTCGCATCGGTGTCACCCGAGATCACGATAGTGCGATCGGAGGTTCGGAACGTGTAGCCGAACGCCTGCGGCCACGCTCCGTGCTTGACGACGAAGGCCGTCACCGCAACGCGATCGTCGCGATAGACGATGCCGGGCACGATTTCGTGGACGTTGACGATCGCAGGATCGTAGGAGTGTTTTGGTTCGCCGCCACTCTGCCGAACTCGCAGGTCCTCCGAATAGGCCGCCACGAGATGAGTCGTCATCGCCTTCAGCCCGTGCGGGCCGTAGAGAGTGAGCGGCACGCTGCGCTCCAGAATCCATGGCGTCACGATGAGATCGGCGAGGCCGAGCGTATGGTCGGAGTGCAGGTGAGTCGCGAACGCATATTTCAGGTTCGCTGGATTCAGCGCCGGAATGTTCTCCTTTTCCGCCGCCGCCGCGGCGCGCCGGACCACGCCGACCCCGAAGTCCACCAGGTAGCTGGTGTCGTCGACGACGATCGCGACGGCGGGGCCGTCGCGCTCTGGATCGGCGTTCGGCGTGCCGGTGCCGAGCATCACCACCCGGGTTCGGGATTGCGCCCGCATCAACGGAGTCGCCAGCAGCGCAGCGGCGGCCAGGACCGCGACGGCTCTCATGATCGGTGAGCGTGGTTCAATGCCAGGTACACCACGACAGAGACTGCCAACGCCGGCAGCGTGCCGCCGATCGACCCGGCGGCGTAGAAGGCGACTGCCCCGGCGACCCACGCGGCAATGCCGGGGACCAGAACGCCGCGAAACGGTCCGCGTTCGTCGTAAAGACTCTTGATGAACGCTTCGTCCATGCGCACCTGCTGCAAGTAATAGTGCGCGACCAGTACGCCGCCGACCGGTACCAAAAGCGCAGCCAGTGCGACCGTGAAGTTGGTGTAGTGCTCGAGCCACACACCGGGCAGCGCACTGAGCGCGGTGCCGACGATTCCGATCGACCAGACCACAGCGGAGTCGCTCGCCCCTGGCATCAGGCTTTTCCACGCCAGGGCGGACATGTAGATGTTGACGAAGTTGGTCGTCAGCGTCGCGATCGCGAGCAGCAGGGCGCCGGCGGCGCCGAGTCCAACGGCGCTCATCATCGCGCCGGGGTCGCTCGTGCCAGCGGCGTTCGCTGCCATTGCACCAAGCGGCATCATCCACAGACTGGTGAGCGCGAGTCCGAGGAAGACGGCAGTGGCGCTGCCGCGGCTCGATCGCGTGTAGCGCGAGTAGTCGGCGAACATCAGGATCCAGGAAACCTGGTAGCCGATGACGACATCGAGGCCGCGCCACCAGCTCATGGGGACGTGCGGCGCCGGGTTCGCCGCCGGCGAAGCGTGCAGGCAGGCGATCGTCAACGCCACTGCCACGATCAGGAGCATCGGCACCGCGACCCGATCCGCACGTGCCACCGTCCGCGGTCCACGCCAGACGATAGCGGTGGCGACAAGACCGAGGAAAATGGCCCAGGCGGTGCTTGAGGTGGCAAGGCCGGCCGAAGAGCCGGCCCCCCCAATCGCACGCGTCACCGCCGAGGCCGCGATCACGTTGTTCAGTGCGATCCAGGCGAAGTTGGAGACGTACAGGACGACCGCGACCAGCGCGGCGCCGCGGATGCCGAGCGCCGGACGAGCTGCGATGATCGACGGTACCCGCAGTCGGGATCCCAGCGGCGCCAACACCGCCACCAGCGCCGCTCCAGCAACGCTGCCGATCCCGACCAGGCCGATCGCGCGCGAGACGGTGAAAGACGCACTCAAACTCGCGCCGACCTGAAGGGTCGTGGCCACGACGTTGGCGCCGACGAAAATCACAAATAGATCAGTTGACGACTGTGTCTGCTCAGCTGGGCCGATCGCGCGGATTTCGGCGGCGTTCACGTGCGATAGGATACTGGACTCATGATCGAGCGCGCGATTGCGGTCCAGACTCACGGCCGATATCTGGTCGAGCCGCCGAGTGGGTCCGGTCCGGCGCCGATGCTCGTCGGTTTCCACGGATACGCCGAATCGCCTGAGGTTCAGCTCGACCGTCTGCGCACCATTCCCGGCGCCGACCACTGGCTATGCGTCGCAGTCCAGGGACTGCACCGCTTCTATCAACGACGCACCAGCGACATCGTGTCGAGCTGGATGACGCGGCAGGACCGCGAGCTGGCGATCGCGGACAACGTCGCGTTCGTGGCCGAGGTGATTGCGGCGGTTCGCGACGAATGGCCGCACTCGTCGACCGTCATCTATGCCGGTTTCTCCCAGGGCGTGGCGATGGCGTATCGCGCGGCTGCGGCAGCGATGCCTCCTGTCGCCGGCGTGATTTCGGTCGGCGGCGATGTTCCGCCTGAGCTCGACAAAACTGTGCTCAGCCGTGTGCCGGCGGCTCTGTTATGCCGTGGCAACAAAGATCTGCTATACCAAAAGACCGCGTACGAGAACGATCTGCGGCGTCTTCAGGAAGCGGGCACCAACGTACGGCCGACCGAGTTCGATGGCGGACACGAGTGGGCGACAGATGTGCTGAACGCGGCGTCGCAGTTCCTGCGGGAGCGCCGACCATGATTCACATCCGGATCGCGACGGTGGCCGATGCCAGGCGCCTCGCCGAACTACGTTGGGAATTTCGATCGGGCCGGGACACGCCGACCGAGACCCGCGAGATGTTCGTCCGGCGCTGCATCGGATGGATGCGGCGCGAGCTCCAGGAAGGCAACGGCTGGCACGCCTGGGCCGCGGTCAAAGCGGACGGCCTGATCGTCGGCACGGTCTGGGTGCAGACGATCAAGAAGATTCCCAACCCCTCGTCGGAATCCGAGTTCCACGCGTATCTGTCGAACCTCTACGTCACCCCGTCCGCGCGCGGCGGGATCGGCGTGCAACTGGTCCAGGCCGCGATTGCATGGGCAAAGATCAACAAGATCGATCGACTGATTCTGTGGCCGGCACACCGCAGCGTCTCGCTCTACCTGCGCTTCGGCTTCTCTCATGCCGGTGACGTGATGGAGCTGCAGACCTGGAAGCCGGCCTCGGTATAGCGCGCTCGGCGCCTCAGCGATCCTGCTCCGAGACGCGGTCGCGGATCCAGGTGGCAATGGTCTGCTGGACGTCGTTGTAGATCGTTGTCTGCGCCGCAGGGTCCTTGCGCGAAAGCTTGAACGAATGGTCGCCTTTTTCGACGATGTGCAGCGCCGCGGGCGGATCGAGTGTCGAGAGTACCGGCGCCAGCTCCGCCGGTGTGCCGAATGCGTCACGGTCGCCCTGGATGAAGAGCATCGGCCGCTTGATCGACGGGAGGTGGCGGTCGCGGCGCTCGGTTGGCTTGCCGGGCGGGTGCAGGGGATAGCCCAGGAGCACGAGGCCCGCGATCGGCAGCGCGGCGTCCGCAGCTGCCACGTGCGTAGCGATGCGTCCACCCATCGATTTGCCGCCGATGAACAACGCGCGGCGGGCGCTTTCGAGCGTTTCCCGAACACCGTCGATGACGCCCAGGTAGCAGGCTTCGAGGGCCGGTGCCCGGTCAGGAATCTTCCGTCCCTGTTCGGTGTAGAGGAAGTTGAACGTCACGACGTCGAGACCCAGCGCCGACAGGGCTCGCGAAAAATCGACCATGAAGGCACTGCGCTGGCCGGCGCCGGCGCCGTGACCGAGAATCAGCGTCGCGGCGGCGGGCGCAACCGCAGACGAGTAGACGACTGCTGTCGTGACGGCGCCGGAAATCAGGTGAATGCGAAGGTCGGTGGCGGCGCCCATCAATGTCCCGCAAACGCGCGGCCCAATCCGTATGTCACCGCCGCCTCCAGCACCCCCACCATCGTCATCTCCGCGCCGCTCGACCACCAGGACCGCGTGGTCACCAGCGATTTCGAGGCGCCGACCGCGAAGTGCGCGAGCGTGCTGATGACGAAGGAAGCGATGACGGCCGGCATGCCGACGGTGAAGAAGAACGGGATGATCGGGATGAAGCCGCCGACGGCGGTGGACAGACTGGCGGAAATGGTCGAGCGCCACGGGTTGGGGAAGGTGTCCTCGTTCAGACCGAGTTCCTCGTGCACCAGCGTGCGCAGAAACTGGGCCGGCTCTTTCTGCAACCGCTCTGCGAGCCCACGCGATTCCTCAACCGAAAATCCCTTCAGCTGATAGAAGAGTTCGAGCTCCAGCAGTTCCTCGTGCGGGTCTTCTTCGATTTCGAGCCGTTCGCGCGCGACCTCGGACTCGTAGACCTCTCGCTGCGACTTCGACGAGAGGTAGGCGCCGGCACCCATCGACAGCGCGCTCGCCAGCGTGCCGGCCAGCCCGGCTGCAAGCACCACTTCGCTGCCGCCGGTGTAGCCGGCCATCCCCGAGACAATGCCGAACACGGCGCCGAGGCCGTCGTTGACGCCGTAGATGGCGTCGCCGATCCACCCGGTGCCGCGCTGATGCCAGCGCTCGCGCCCCAGGATTCGATCGAGCGCCGAGCGCGGGGTCGGAGCGGCGCCGCCGGCGAGTGCGCGCAGGATCACGGCGTGATCGCGCTCCTCGTACATCGCCTCTTCGGCGATCCGGCGATCGGTGGGATCGCTCAGCTTCGACATCAGATGGTCGTACTCTTCCTCGGCCTTGTTCTCTTCCTGCTCGAGCCGGTGCAGCACGACGTTCGGATCGGAGATGCGTTGAAACCACGACAGGCCGCGTTCGACCTCCTGGGGGTGGGGCGCCTGCCCGGTAGTCAGCGCAATTCGCTCAGACCACCGCGCCGCATGAATCTCTTCCTGCTGCGCCAGCCGCGTGAGGATGTCCTTCCGTCTCGGATCGGCTTCGCGGTCGGCAAGATGGCGATAGGTCGCCGCGGCTTCCACTTCCCGACGCCACATCTTCTCGACCGTGGCGAGATTGATCTTGTCGATGGCCATTACCCGATCATCCGTTCGAAGAGCACGATGGTGCCGATACCGGCGGCGATCAGCGCCACCTGACGCACGGCGTTGGCGTCGATCTCGCCGCGGTGGAGATCCGGAATCAGATCCGACATCGCGATGTAGAGCAGGCTTGCCGCCGACAGCGCGAGCACGTAGGGTCGTATGCCGGGCACCACCTGGACCGCGCCGAACGCGAGCAGCGCGCCGGCCAGGCTCGAGCCGGCCGAGACGATGTTCAACAGTAGCGCGCGGCCGCGGCTGTAGCCGGAAGCCAGCAGGATGGCGACGTCGCCGACTTCCTGCGGAATCTCGTGGGCCGCAACGGCGATCGCGGTGCTGACGCCGAGCGCGGTGGAGGACATCACCGCCGTGGCGATGATCGCGCCGTCGATGAAGTTGTGGAACGCGTCGCCGATGAATACGAGAGTGGCGGTGGCGCCGTGGACCTCGCACTCGTCAGTGTGACAATGCCGGAGCAGCACCAGTTTCTCGAGCGCGAAAAACAGCAGGATGCCGGCCAGTAGCGTGCCGAATACCGGTGGCGACGGCAGCAGCCGCAGCGCTTCAGGCAGCAAGTCGAGCAGTGCGACACCGAGCAGCGCGCCGACGGCGTAGCTGACCAGCCACGGCACCAGCCGCGAACGCACGTGGTCGGGAAAGAGGACGAGAGACGAAGCGACGAGCAACCCGCCGCAGCCGCCGAGCAGGCTGAGGCCGAGCGCCGTCGCGAGCAAATGCACGCGTCATTCTAGCTTGCGATGTATCCGCGGCGCGCCCTGACCCGGTAGGCGCGGTTGCTGCGCAACTCGACCCGGATCGAATGCCACTTGCCGTCTTTCTTTCCGCTCGACGGATATCCCAGGTAGTACTGCTTACTGAGCTCGTCGGCGATGCTGGTGGTCGCGGTCGTGAGATCGTGCGGGTCGCGGATGATCTCGGTGCGGCCGCCGCTGTCGTCGGTCATGTCGCGCAGCGCGGTCACGTTGACGCGGTCGTCGCTCGACCCGTGCCCCCAGCCGCCGTTCCCGCCGCCTCCGCCGGTCGGCGGCGGATAGTAGCCGCGGCCGCCTCGTCCGCCGGGAAACGGCATTGGTATAGGAATCGGCACGCGCGGCTTTGGTGGCGGCGAATTTCGCGACGAATCACCTTCACCGTCGATGCCGATCGCGTAGACCAGGACTTCGCTCTCGCGGATCTGGGCTTTGACATCGCGGATGTCGGTCGCGCTCGAGGTGTCGTTGCCGTCCGAGATGACGAGCAGCGCTTTCTTGCGGTTCTCACCGCGCTGCGCCAGCGGGATCGCTTCGGAGACGGTGTCGTACATCGCCGTTCCGCCGTTCGGCGTGATACGTCCGAGCGCGCGCGTCAGCAGCTGCCGATCCCTGGTCCAGCCCTGAAGCAGCGTGGGCCGGCTGCTGAACCGGTACAGGAACATCTGGTCGTCCTTGTCGAGCAGTTCGAAGATGAAGCGGCCGAGCGCGTCTTCCGCTTCCTGAATTTTTTGTCCACCCATGCTGCCGCTGGTATCGAGTGCGATGCCGAGGCTGACCGGGACGCGTTCGGCGTTGAAATGGGTCACCGTAACCGGCTGGTCGTCCTCGTAGACGAGGAAATCGTCCTGCGTCAATCCCGGTACAAAGCGCCCGCTGGCGTCGGAGACCGTGGCGGTGACGTTGATCAGTTCGACGCCGCTCCGGAATCGAAACCCGGGCTGACCCGGCGGCGGCGGTTGCGACGGCGTCTGGGTCTGCTGTGCGCCCGCCGACACGACGAGCAGACCGGCCGCGAGAGCGACAACCGACCAGAGCGTGGCCATCGCCGATGCCGTCCTGGTCATGCGTACAGCGTTATTTCGCACTTCTCACTTCGCCCTTCCCGCTTCGCACCTTGCACCCAGAACCTTAGCACTTCGCACCCAGCACCTCGCACCCCGCACCCGCACTATTTTCCGTCCACTCTCCGATCCACGTGAGCGACCACACGATCGTCCGTCCTGAAGCTGACGCGGAAGCGTCCAACCTGTTTCGCGCCGCCGATAGTGACCACAAATGGCGATTCGCCACCGGGGCCGAGCGAGGCGGACTTCACGATCGCGCGTCCGCTCGTGATGAAAGCGCCATCGCTCCCGAACAGGAAGACGACCGCCGTGAGCTCGTCCATCCGCGTACCCGATCGCGGGTTGCGCACGACGCCGCGGACGGTGACGGTGTCGCTGTCGCGCTCCTCAGCGAGCTCCACCAGTTCCAGCGGCGACGGTGCGGCCGCGATGCCGGGATCCTGCACGGGTGCCCGGCGCGCGAGCGCGGGGAACGCGACGGTTGCCGCCAGCGCTCCAACCAGGACAAGCACGCCGACCGTCAGCCGGGTTGCGAAACGCGAAGGCGGCGCCGCGTCGTGCACGGGACCGAACAATTCCCGCTCCGTGCCTGCTGGCGAACTGGCAGCGGTTGAGCGTAAATCCAGATCCTCGCCTTGTCGATAGGTGATGGCTTGAAAATTCGCCGCCTGCCCGGCGTGGATTTCGGCCGCCAGGCCATCGACACGAGCCTGCGATCGTCGCCGTTCCATCACCGCGATCCGCCACGCCATCACGCTCATCAAGGCGGCGACCACGAGCGACGCGACAGTGAGGGTCAGCAGAAACATGCGCGCATCACCGCAACTTGAACTCGACCGCGACTTCGACGATGACGTCAACCGGCGCGCCGAGGCGCGTTGCCGGAGCGAACCGCCACTGGCGCACAGACTGGGTCGCGCGATCGTTCAGGCCGCCGGCCAGGCCCTGCAGAATCTTCACGTCGCCGATCGAGCCGTCGCTGCGGATGACGATTTCCATGACCACATCGCCGGAGATGCCGCGCCGGCGCGCTTCCTCGGTGTAGTCGGCCTTCACTTCCCTCAACAGGCGCGGTGGTTCGATACCGCTCCCGGGCCGATAAGGGCCACCGCCGGTGCCACCGCCCGATCCCGGCCCGATCCCGCTGCCGTTGCCCGGGCCCATGCCGGTGCCCGCGCCGGTTCCGGCCCCGCCACCCGTCCCCGGTCCGTGGCTCTCCACGGTCGAGGGCGTTTCCTGCATCACGCCGGCGCGCGTGCGTGCGTCAGCCGGCGCGACGACGATCGGCGCGACGACCGCCGGCAGTGGCTCGGACTCGAGTCGGGGCGGTTCAGGCGGACGCTGCGGCGGCGTGACTGGTGCCGGCACCCGGCGCTCGGGAATCGGACTGTTCAAGGTGTGGTGCCCTTCGCGCATCGCTTTCGGCGGAGGCGCGACCTCCTGCAGACCGCCGCCGCCGCCACCGCCGCCGGGTCCTGGAATGTTGAGGAAGACGAGCCGCATGGGATCGACCGCCGGCTCGACTTTTATCGGCGCGGCATGCGGCGCCACGCTCAGGGACGCGAGAAGGACGAGCACGACCAGGAGCGCGGCGTGCAACGTGCTCGAGAACGCCAGACGCAGGCCCGTCGTGCGTCGAACGGTCGTGTAGCCCGAGAACAGGCCAAAGAGCGGAGGCGCGCTGAGTGGTTGGCCGGCTCTGGCCGAGCGCACGACCAGCATCCGGCCGACTCGTACGGCGTCGGCACGCACCAGGTTCTTCACGCCCGGGCCGACGACTGCTCGTACGTGCCCCTCCGGCACGCCGGCGGCGCGCGCGATTTCCTGGAGCGTGAACGAGTCGCTGGCGTATGAGGTGAGTCGCATCGAACCTCTTGGCTGAGGCAAAACCCCTGCCTAATGTTGTCGGCTCTTTCGCCTGCAAACTTCGCGATTTTGCTCGGTCGCCGCGCTCCGGCTGTGCTCGACTCGTGACACGCTGTCCCCTGCGCTAGACTTTCCTCATGTCATTTTCCGGCAAATCCATCATCGTGACGGGCGCCACCAGCGGCATAGGACGGGCGACGGCTGAGGCGTTCGGCCGCGGCGGCGGCTCGGTTGTTGTCGTTGGCCGCAGCCAGGTCGCCCTCGCCGAGGTGGAGGCCGCCGTACGCTCAGCCGGCGGACAGGCCATCGCCTGTCGCGCCGACGTCACTGATTCGGACGCGCCCGATCGCATCATCGGCGCCGCAATTGCCGCGTACGGACACCTCGACGTGCTGGTGAACGCCGCGGGGATCATCGCCAGCGGACCGCTCGAAGCGACCACCGACGAGGTCTGGGACACGATGATGGCGGTCAACCTGCGCGCGCCGTTCCGCCTGATGCGCGCTGCGGCGCCGCATCTCACTGCCCGCAAAGGTTCCGTCGTCAATGTCTCGAGCGTGAACGGTCTGCGGTCGTTTCCGGGCGTGCTCGCCTACTGCGTCAGCAAGGCCGGCGTCGATCATCTGACACGCTGTGCGGCAATCGAGATGGCGCCGCTTGGCGTTCGCGTGAACGCGGTCAATCCAGGCGTCACCGTCACCAACCTCCATCGGCGGTCAGGGATGGACGAGAGTCGCTACGCGGCGTTCCTCGAACGCTCGAAGGAAACGCATCCGCTCGGCCGCCCCGGCGATCCGCAGGACATCGCCGCGCTGATTTTGTTTCTCGCCTCGGATCGCGCCGGCTGGATGACCGGCGAAACCATTCCAATCGACGGCGGCCGGCATCTCACCTGCGCTCGCTGACTCAATGGCTCGCTTACGCTCGCTCGTCATGGCTAATGGCTGATGGCTAATGGTCATGGTTGGATGGTGATCGCGCGTGCCCATCCTCCACACAATTAGCAACTAGCCATTAGCCATCAGCCATTAGCGCTCAGCCATCGACGCGATTCGTTCGCGGTTTTACGGCTTCAACGAAAATCAAGCCTTCCCGCGCAGCGAGCGTGCGTGCGGATTTGAAGCCGTCCGCCTGCAGTGCCTCGGTCGCCTCGCCGGACGCGACAAACGGTGGACCACTCTGCGTACGCGACAACAGCGCGCCGAATCCGCCACGCGGTTCGGCGCCGATCATCAGCACGCGACCGCCCGGCCGCAGGACGCGCGCCAGTTCGCGAATCGCCTGCACGCGATCTTCGGGCCGAAGCGTGGCAAGCAGGCCGCCCGTCTCGTCCACGATCGCCAGGTCGAATGCAGCGTCCTCCACCGGCAGGCGGGTCGGCGGCGCGGTTTCGACCTCGACGAGAACGCCCGCTGCGGCCGCGCCTTTGGTGGCACGAGCCGCCGACGCCGCATCGGGCACGACGACGACGGCACGGCCGGAGAGGCCGACCTTGCCGGCGATCGCGCCCAGCCGGGCGCCGTCCGCGCAGCCGATCTGTACCAGACGATCCCCCATCTTCACGCCGCTCATGCCGACCACGAGGAGGTGCGGATTTCCGGGTTTCAGGAACATCACCGTCAGTTTAGCTGATGGCCGACTGGCAGTCGTGAGCCTCGTCGTGTTGGCTCGCTGAGGCGGCAGGGTCCGGCTTTCAGCCGGACCAGATGCGCTATGATTAAATGTTCATGTCTAATCCAATAGAGATTGCTCCCGCACGCGGCAAGCTTGGCATCCTGCTGGTCGGCCTCGGCGCCGTCAGCACGACCACCATCGCCGGCGTGCTCGCTATTCGCAAGGGTCTCGCGAAGCCGATCGGATCCCTGACCCAGATGGGCACCATCCGCCTCGGCAAGCGCACCGACAACAAGACGCCAACCATTCGCGAGTTCGTTCCGCTCGCCGACCTCAACGACATCGTGTTCGGCGGCTGGGATATTTTCAACGACAACTGTTACGAGGCCGCCAAGCACGCAGGCGTGCTCGAAGAGAAGCTCCTCGACCAGATCAAGGACGAGTTGGCAGCGATCACGCCGATGCCGGCGGTGTTCGATCGGCACTACGTGAAGCGGCTCGACGGCCCGAACGTCAAGAAGGGCAAGAACAAGAAAGATCTCGCCGATCAGTTGATCGCGGACATCCGCAACTTCAAGAAAGCCAACAACTGCGATCGCATGGTGATGGTCTGGGCGGGTAGCACCGAGATCTTCGTCACCGAGGCGCCGTGCCACAAATCGCTGGCCGCGCTCGAAAAGGGATTGCTCGAGAGCGATCCAGCGATCGCGTCGAGCATGATCTACGCCTACGCCGCAATCAGCGAAGGCATCCCGTACGCGAACGCCGCGCCGAATTTGAGCGCGGAAGTTCCGGCGCTGCAGGAACTGGCCGCGAAAACCGGGTCACCGGTCTGCGGCAACGACATGAAGACCGGCCAGACGCTGATCAAGACGATCATCGCGCCCGGACTCAAGGCCCGCATGATTGGCGTCGCCGGATGGTATTCGACCAACATCCTCGGCAATCGTGACGGCGAAGTGCTCGACGATCCGGAGTCGTTCAAGACGAAGGAAGAGAGCAAGAAGTCGGCGCTCGACTACATCTTCCAGCCGCACATCTATCCGGATCTCTACAAGGACATCTCGCACGTCGTCCGCATCAACTACTATCCGCCGCGCGGCGACAACAAGGAAGGCTGGGACAACATCGACATCTTCGGATGGCTCGGTTATCCGATGCAGCTGAAGATCAACTTCCTGTGCCGCGACAGTATTCTCGCGGCGCCGATCGTCCTCGATACCGCGCTGTTCCTCGACCTGGCCAAACGGGCCAGCATGAAGGGCATCCAGGAGTGGCTGTCGTTCTACTTCAAGGCGCCGATGCACGCGGCCGAGGTCTACCCCGAGCACGACCTGTTCATTCAGCTGATGAAGCTGAAGAACACGCTGCGCTATCTCAAGGGCGAAGAGCTGATCACGCATCTCGGCCGTGAGTACTACGACTAAACCGGCCTACGGCCAGCCGGCGCTCGTCGGCGGCGTCGTCATGGGCGTGCTGTCCGCACTGCCGCTCGTCTACTTCGGCAACGTCTGCTGTTGTATGTGGGTGGTGTGCGGCGGGCTGGCGGCCGCCTACATCCTGCAACAGAACACCTCGACCCCGATCTCTCCGGGCGACGGCGCCCTGGTCGGCCTGCTGGCCGGGCTCGCCGGCGCAGTCGTCCACCTGCTCCTGTCGATTCCGATCGATATCCTGGCCTCGCCCTACGAGAGGACGCTGGTCCAGCGACTGATCGGTGTCGCCGGAACGATGCCGCCCGAAATGCGCGACACCATCGAGCGCGCGATGAACCAGCGCCAGCACGCAGGAATCGGATTCCTTCTCGCCGGCCGGATGTTCATCTTCATCCTCATGCTCTGCATCGGCAGCGTCTTCTCCACGATCGGCTGCCTGATCGGGTCGATGCTGTTCAAGCGATCCACGCCTCCGGATACGTTCGACGTCGCTCCCCTGAACTAAGCGGCCCGGCGAGGCGCTTGGGAGTCGCGGCCTGACCCGCTACAATCGCCGAATCATGGCCGACCAGAAGCCCCGTATAGAGATCGACGATCTGCTCCGCGAGGACCGTGCCTTTCCGCCGCCGCCGGAGTTTCGCGCTCAGGCGTTGATTGCCGACGACACCATCTACGCAGACGCCGAACGCGATCCCGAAGCGTTCTGGGCGCGATTTGCTGCCGAGCTCGAATGGTCGAAACCGTGGGACCGAATCCTCGACTGGCAGCCGCCGCACGCGAAGTGGTTCGTCGGTGGACAGCTGAACGCCTCCG
>DASXIR010000162.1:0-5346 GCA_036497895.1 Vicinamibacterales bacterium
GCCGGGTCGTCCCACGGCGTCGCCTTCAGGTACTGGCGCGTGAACGGCGTGATGTCGGTGTTCACGTAGTAGGTCATCCAGTCCGAGATTCCGGCACCGACCGAGATCGCCTTGAAGCGCGCCGCATCATGGGTCGTCAGATACGCGGAGATATAGCCGCCCTGGCTCCAGCCCATCGCGCCGACGCGCGCCGGATCGACCATGCCCTTGGCGACCAGTGCGTCGATGCCTGACAGCACATCCCACGCATCGCCAATCCCGAGGTTGCGAACGTTGAGGGCGCGGAATTTCTCGCCGTAGCCGGCGCTGCCGCGGTAGTTCGGCTCGAGCACGAGGACCCCGCGAGGCACCCACACGTCGATCGGGTAGATCGTGCTGGTATAGGGAATCGCGCGCGACACCCCGGTCGGACCGCCGTGGATGACGACGAGGAGCGGATATTTTCTGCCCGGGTCGAAGTCCGCCGGCTTGTGGAGCACACCTTCGATCGCCGCGCCGTCCTGACTTTTCCACGACACGACCTCCACCGTCCCTGCCGCCCAGTCGGCGATTTGGGCGTTCATGTCGGTCAGCTTCTTCTCGGTTGCCGCGCGGGAAAGCCCGGACACCGCGTAGACGTCGGAGACCGCTTTCGCGTCCGCTCGAAGGCAGGCGTAGGCCTGTCCGTCTTTTGACAGCGAGAAGCCGGAATCAACGGTCTGATCGATTAGCGTCACCTTGGTGACCGTCTTCGATTCCGGATCCAGTCTGTAGAGGTAGGAATACGTGCGCGCCGCCGCGGCGAAGAAGAGCCCATTCGGCTTCCAGGCGACAATCGAGGGATCTTCATCGAACCCCGATGACAGCACGGTCGGTGTGCCGCCGGCTGCCGGCACAACGGCAATCAGGCTGTTCGAATAGAAAAACGCCGGATTGGCCATCGCGGTTTGAAACGCGATACGCGATCCGTCCGGTGACCAGACCGGGTTGGTGTCCGGACCATCCTGCGTGACCAGCTTACGCACGGACGCATCGGCGACGGTGACGATTGAAATGTCGGCGGAGCTGCCATTGGCGAGCGCGGGGTTGGCGCGGTGGTCGAATGCGAGGCTCCTGCTGTCCGGCGACCACGAGAAGTCGCCTACCGTGAACGCGCCACCGCTGGTCAGCGTTCGCGTCACGCGCGAGGTGACGTCGATGACGTAGAGCTGCGTCATCCGGTAATCCTGCTCGACCACGAGGAACTCGCCGTATTTCTTGTCGCGATCCTTTGCCGCGGCGCTCTTCGGATCGGTGGCGGTGTAGGCGATGGTTTTTCCATCGGGCGCCCACGCGAAGCGATCGATGCCGTCGTCGAGCGAGGTCAGCGGTTCGGCCTCGCCGCCACGCGGATCGATCAGATAGATCTGCCGCTTGTCGGTTCGGTCCGAGACGAAGGCGATTCGGGAGCCGTCGGGCGACCACGCCGGCGACTGGCTCGATTTCTTGCCGGCGGTCAGCTGGCGCGTGGCACCGCTCCCGACGTCCGCCAGCCAGATCTGAGTGTCGTAGGTGTTGTCGTCCCAGTTGGTCTGGCGCACGGTGTAGGCCACGGTCCGGCCGTCTGGCGAGAGCTCCGGCGAGCCGACCCGTTTCAGCGACAGGATCTGGTCGACCGTCGGTGCGGTCCGGCCCGCCGCGACAGGCGCGGTCTGCGCGAGTGCGGCAGCGGCGCAGAAAAGAATCGCGGCATAGGCGGTGGTGCTCTTCATAGCCGTCTCCAATTCCCTACGTCGTCAACACGACTTTGCCGATGTTCGAACGTGATTGCATGAAGCGGTGCGCGTCGGCTGCGTTTTCGAGCGGAAAAGTACGTGCGACGATCGGTTGCAGGCGGCCGGCGGCGACCTCCCGAAGGATGGCGTGCATCGCGTCGGCGAGCTGCGCGTGTTCGCGCCACAAGTGACCGAGGTTCAAGCCGAAGACGCCGCGATTGCGGTTCATCAGCGACAGCGGGGCGAACCTTGGCATCCGCAGCATCGTGACCAGCGCGTGGAACCAGTTGCGCCGCTCGCCGCTCGCCAGGCTCGAGACGCCGTAGACGATCAAACGGCCCAACGGTGCGAGCAGGCGGTAGCTGTCGGAGAAGCTTTTGCCGCCGATCGGATCGAGGATGACGTCGACGCCGCGTTTGCCTGTGATGTGACGGACGTTCGCGATCAGATTGCGGTCGCGATAGTCGATGGCGTGCTGGACGCCGAGCTGGCGGATGGCCTCGTGTTTTGCGCTCGACGCCGTCCCGATCACGGTGGCGCCGCGCAGGCGTGCGAGCTGCGTGGCGGCGATGCCGACGCCGCCGCCGGCGCCGTGAACCAGCACGGTTTCACCCTCGAGCAGGTTGGCGATGCGGTACAGCGCCAGGAATGCGGTCAGATAGTTCACGGGAATGGCTGCAGCCGCCGCATCGTCGATGCCATCAGGAATTGGAAACGCGAACAGTGCCGGCACGACGACGCGGTCCGCGTAACCGCCGAATCGGGTCATCGCCAGGACGCGATCGCCAACGCGATAGTCGGTGACGCCCGCGCCGATCGCATCCACCAGTCCGGCAACTTCGTAGCCGACGACCATCGGCGGTTTCGGCGCGTCGGGGTAGAGGCCGAGCCGGGCCATCACGTCGGCGAAGTTCACGCCCGACGCGCGCACGGCGATCCGGATCTCGCCGTCGCCAGGCGTCGGGTCGGCGGCTTCCCGCAGCTGCAACACGTCGGGCTTACCGTAGCGGGTGATCACGACCTGACGCATGGTGAACCTCCGCAGTATACGCGGACGGATGTGCTGAACCGCTTCGGGGGCTGGCGACGTCTAATGACGACGTTGACACCTTACCGGACGGGACGGTATAAGCAATCGGATTGTCAGGTTATCTACAAGGAGTACGTGATGCGCAAGATGCTCGCTGCACTGTCGGTCGCTGGATTCGTCGTTGCACTGGCCGCCCCTGCGTTCGCCGCCGAAGAGACGGTGACCGGCAAGGTCGTGGACATGACCTGCTACAACGCCGACAAGTCGAATACCGGCGTTGACCACAAGATGCCGAAAGGCGACACCAAGGATTGCGCGATCGGATGCGCGAAAGCCGGCCAGCCGTTGGCGCTGTTGACCAGCGACGGTAAGGTCTACGAGATCAGCGGCGGCCTCGCCGCCGACAAGAACGCCAAGCTCATCGCACACCTCAGCCACACCGTGTCGATCACCGGCGACGTGATGGACCATGGCGGCAAGATGATGATTTCCGCCGACAACCTCAAGATGGTGTCGAAGTAAGGCGACTTCTGTTCGGAAGGGGCCCCGGCTTGCGTCGGGGCCTTTTTTTTCGCTTGACTTGTTCTAATGAACTAGTACAATCACTCAATAGATGACGACTGCCGCTGCGCTCGTCTCGATCGACCCGCGGGACCGCACCCCCATCTATGCGCAGCTCGAACGTGGGCTGCGCGCCGCCATTGCGACCGGCCGGCTGCACGTCGGCGACCAGCTGCCCACCGTCCGCCAGCTCGCTGTCGACCTCACGATCAACGCCAATACCGTCGCGCGGGTCTACGCCGAGCTGGAACGCTCGGGCGTGATCGAGACCCGGCGCGGCGTCGGATCCTTCGTTTCCGCTTCACCAGAGCGGGCTCAGCCGCCCGATCTGTACCGCCGTCAGCTGCGCGCGTTCGTCACGCGCGTGATGGCGGACGCCGCCGCCGCCGGATTCAGCATCGACGACATCGCCGCCGAATTGCGGACGCATCGTCCCAAAGGAGCATGAGCGTGGGCATCAACCCTTACCGTCGCGCACAACAGTCTGCAGGAGATCCTCCTCGGATCAATATCGTGGCGGTCCTGATCCTGATCGCATGCCTGGGGCTCGGCGTGCTGCTGGCCGTCATGCTGGGCAATCCGTTGCCGCTGATCGTCATGGCAGTCGTCGGTGTCGTGCTGATGCAATCACCGCGCATCGCCCAGCAATGGGAGCGCGCCGTGGTGCTGCGGCTTGGCAGGTTCGTCGGCCTTCGAGGTCCCGGCCTCTTCTGGGTGACGCCGTTCATCGAGACGGTGTCGTCGTGGATCGATCAGCGCACGATCACCACCAGTTTCGCTGCTGAACAGACGCTCACCTCGGACACCGTGCCGGTCAATGTGGACGCGGTTCTGTTCTGGATGGTCCACGATGCCCAGAAGGCGGCGCTCGAGGTGCAGGAATACGCGCAGGCGGTGAGCTGGGCGGCGCAGACGGCGCTGCGCGACATCATCGGCCGCACCGACCTGACCGACCTGTTGCGCGGCCGCGAAAAGATCGAACAGGAGCTGCAGGTGCTGATCGACGCACGCTCCAACCCGTGGGGCGTCACCGTGTCATCGGTCGAGATGCGCGACGTCGTGATTCCAGTGGCGCTCCAGGACGCGATGTCGCGAGAGGCACAGGCGGCTCGCGAGAAACAGGCGCGCATCATCCTCGGCGAGGCCGAGCTGGCGATCGCGCATTCGTTTTCGGAAGCGGCAAAGCAGTATCACAACGACCCGACCGCCCTGCACCTGCGCGCGATGAATATGCTCTACGAGGGACTCAAGGAAAAAGGCGCGCTGATGCTGATTCCGAGCAGCGCCGTCGAGTCGATGGGTATGGGCGGGCTGATGGGCGCCGCGGCACTTCAGCAACAGCAGCTGACGGGCGGCAACAAGGCGACAGAGTAGTGCGCGAGCACTGCATGAGACCGAAGTAAGGAGGAACTATGCGCGAGCAGTTTCCACCGGTTTCGATCAACTTCTCGAAAGTGGACGTCGTCGGCTGGCCCGGTCTTGCGCTGGTGTTGGTCGCCGTCGCCATCGCGATGGAGTTCCCGCAAACGCGATGGCTGTTGCTGGGAGGACTCGCCGCAGGCGTGGTCCTGGCGGCAGTGTTAATCGTCGTCCGCCGCCGGCGCGTGTAGGCACGTCTTCAGAATGCTGCTGTCGACGCCGGCTTCTTCACGACCGTGATCGTGATCTGCGACGGGTACTGCTTCGAATGATGCACGGTGTTGTGCGCGACGACACCGTTGGTCTCGTCGTAGTTGTGGCCGCCGGTGTTGAGATTGCGATCGAAGCGAGGGAAGTTGCTGCTCGACACTTCGATGCGCAGCTTGTGCCCGGCGGGGAAGTAGTTGCTCGTGGTCAGCGGCTGCAGCGTGACTTTGTAGATCTTTCCTGACTCCATCCACGCGAGTGGTTTGTCGTAGCCGTCGCGATAGCGCATCCGCTGAATCGACTCGTCCAGGTTGAAGGCGCGGCCGTCCGGGTAAACGTCCAGCACTTTGACGGTGAAGTCCGTGTCCTTCGCGTCCGACGATACGTACAGCGTCG
>DASXIR010000163.1:0-4653 GCA_036497895.1 Vicinamibacterales bacterium
CCGCGCCCCGACGCACTTCAACACCGCGATGCTGCGGATCTTCTGGAGGATGAACACCCTGGTGACGCTCGACACGGCGATGCCGCCGAGAATGACGATGACCAGGCCGACGAGGCTCAGGTAGTTCTCGGCGCGATCGAAATCGCGGCCGATCTGGTCTTCGTTCGATCGGTACGATCGTGCGTTGATGAAGTCGTCACGAAAATCTCGACGAATGGCACGAACCAGGCCGTCCACGCGATCGTCTGGCGCCTTCACCAGCAGGACGTGGCGCGCCCGGCTGCCGAAACTGAGCAGCGCAGTCGCCGGAATGTCCGCCAGATCGATCAGGACGCGCGGTCCGAGGCTGAAATCACCCATGCCACTGCCGGGCTCCTTGGCGATGAGCCCCCGGATCGTAAACAGCGCCTGTCCGATGGCGATCTGGTCACCGACTTTCACGTTCAACGCGGTCAACAACTCGGGCCGGACCAGCGCACCCCGATGCTCGAGCAGCGCGTGCGAATACGCCTGGCCGTCGGCCAGTTCCATCGCGCCATAAAGTGGGAAGCCGGCCTCCACGGCACGCAGTTCCGCCATCTTGGCGACCTGGCGAGTGGTGTCCGCCGGCCGCACCATGGTCGGCGTTTCGAGGGTCTCGGTCTTTTGCGCGTTGCCGGCCTCGGTCAGCCGCCGGTCAATCGTCGCCCTCGCCTCCGGCGACCAGTCTCTCGTCGTCGAAATCACGACGTCCGCGGCGATCAGCGATTTCGCTTCGGTGCCGAACACCGCGCGCACGCTCTGGATCACGGATCGGAGGGTGACGATGGCGGCGACGCCCACGGCAATGCAGACGAAGAAGAACACCAGGCGGCGCCATGACGAGCGGGTCTCGCGAGCCGCCATGCGCAGAACGAACATCATGCGCGGACGCTCTGCAGCAGCGTGTTCTCGACCACGCGGCCGTCGCGCAGGACCAGACGGGCATCCGCCATCGCCGCGAGTTCGGCTTCGTGAGTGACGAGCACCAGCGTGGTGCTGCGGCTGCTGTGCACCTTGCGCAGCAGATCCATGATGTGGCGCCCGTTGGCGCTGTCCAGGTTGCCGGTCGGTTCGTCGGCCAGCACGATCGGTGGATCGTTGGCCAGGGCCCGCGCCAGCGCGACGCGCTGCTGTTCGCCGCCGGAAAGCTGCGAGGGATAGTGATGCGCGCGTCCGGTCAGCCCGACCTCTTCGAGCAGGTGCCCTGCTCTGGTTCTCGCATCAGGAGCGCCGGCGATTTCCATCGGCACCGCGACGTTCTCGTGGGCCGTCAACGACGGAATCAGGTGGAAGAACTGGAACACGAAGCCAATCTTCTCGCCGCGCAGCCGCGCCAGGGCGTCCTCGTCGAGCCGGGTGATATCGACCTCATCGATCAGCACCGCGCCGGACGAAGGCGCGTCGAGACCGGCGATGAGGCCGAGCAGCGTCGACTTTCCGCTGCCTGATGGTCCGACGATCGCCACGAACTGGCCTCGCGGAATCTGCAGCGACAGCGGGTGGAGGATGGTGAGCGGCTCGGTGCCGCTGGTCACAGTTTTCGAAACGTTGCGCAATTCGATCATGATCCGGAGCGGCCCTGTTCGAGGACGGGTTTCAGCACCGCCCAGACGTTGTCGGCAACAAGGCGCGCGCCTTGTGCGGTGGGATGGATGCCGTCGCGCTGATTGAGCGACTCGATGCCCGCGACGTTCTGGAGCAGGAACGGCACGAGCGCAACGTGGTACTTCGCAGCCAGAGCGGGATACACCTTATGAAACGAGACGATGTAATCGCGCCCGTAGTTCGGTGGCGCGTCCATGCCGGCGAGAATGACGTAGATGCCGCGCGCCTGCGCCGGCTCGATGATGCGTGCCAGATTGTCCCGCAGCTGCGCGACTGGCAGTCCGCGCAGACCGTCGTTGCCGCCGAGCGCCACGATCAGCACGCGAACATCGCCCTCGAGTGCCCAGTCCAGTCGCGACAAGCCATCCGCCGACGTATCGCCCGAGACTCCGGCATTCACGACCTCGTAATTCAGTCCTGCAGCTTTGAGACGCTGCTGCAGAAGCGTCGGATACGCGTCCCGGCGATCGAGGCCCAGGCCGGCGGTGAGGCTGTCGCCGAGCACCACGATGCGCGGGAGCCTGGCGGTTGGCGCCGTGGCCGTCGCGGGCACGGCCACAGCCGCGGCGGCGGCCGGCGTTCGCTCGGCAGGCACCGGCGAGCCCGACTCGCGCGGCCCGCACCCCGCGACCAGGAGCAGTGTCGCCATCACGAACGGGGCGGCCAGCCATTCCTCGCGACGCTTCATCATCCTTATGTTACGACGCGGCATGGAGGGTGCGGTGGACCCGGCCGAACCCGCGTCATGGCGCATGAGCGGCCAGCTGCTGCTCCAGCGCGGCAATCGCCGCCGCGAGCATCCGACGATGGGCGGCCGTTCGCGCTGCGGCCAGATCGGCTCTGGCTCTCGCCAGCGCAAGCTCGATCGTCGCGCGCGCGTTCTGCGCGTCGCGCTCGTCAGGCGTCAGCGCGCGCCCGAGCTGGCGCACGCGTTCGGCTTCAGCCTGCTGATATTCGACGTCCTTACTCTCGAAGCCGCGTGCCATTGATCGTCTACAGTATCCTATTGAAATGCGCTGCCTCGCGCGCGACCTAAAAAGCGAACGATGAGCCCGGATTCCTCGGTCAGCCTGGTAATCTTCGGAGGCAGCGGCGATCTTGCGCACCGCAAGCTGCTGCCGGCGCTCTACAACCTGCATGTCGATGGCCTCCTGCCGTGTGTTGCAGTAGTGGGTGTCGGGCGATCGGAAATGAGCGACGACAGGTACCGTGAATTCGCAAAAGACGGAATCGCGCATTTCTCGCGTCGGCCGATCGACGAAAAGGTCTGGGCGACCTTCGCGCCGCAGCTCCACTACACCACCGCCGACGCGACCACCGGCTTCGCGTCGCTTGGCGCGAAGCTCGACGTCATCGAGCACGAGGGCAAGCTGAGCGGCAGCCGGATCTACTATCTTGCGATTCCCCCCTCGCTGTTCGAGCCGACGATCCAAGGCCTGGCGCGGGCGCGCCTGGTGGCCCGCGGCGATCAGCCCTTCAGCCGCGTCATCGTTGAGAAGCCGCTCGGGCACGACCTCGAAAGCGCCTGCGCCATCAACGATGCGATCGCAAAAGTGTTCGACGAGAAGCAGATCTACCGAATCGATCACTACCTCGGAAAGGAAACGGTACAGAACATTCTCGTGCTCCGGTTCGCCAACAGCATTTTCGAGCCGCTGCTGAATCAGAAGTACGTGGACCACGTGCAAATCACCGTCGCAGAGGAAGAGGGCGTCGGAACCCGCGCCGGCTACTACGACCATGCCGGGGCGCTCCGCGACATGGTGCAGAACCACATCCTGCAACTGCTCTCGGTGATCGGGATGGAGGCACCGCGCTCGCTCGAGGCGGATGCGGTGCGTGACGAAAAACTGCAGGTGCTCCTCTCGCTGCGGGCGATGGACGCGTCGACCGTCGATGCCAACACAGTGCGGGCGCAGTACGGCGGCTATCTCGGCGAGAAGGGGGTCGATCCGGCATCGCGCACGGAGACCTTCGTGGCGCTTCAGCTGTTCATCGACAACTGGCGCTGGGCCGGTGTGCCGTTTTTCCTGCGCACGGGGAAACGCCTGCCGACTCGGGCCAGCGAAATCGCCGTGTATCTCAAGGACGTTCCGCCGATCCTGTTCAACGCCAACCCGAATGCCCGGTTGACCCCGAACGTGCTGTCCATCCGTATACAGCCGGACGAAGGGTTCTCCCTCGAGATCAGCTCCAAGGTGCCGGGACCACACGTGAACGTCGACCCGGTCAAGATGGACTTCCATTACGGCAGCCGCTTCGGCAGCGCATCGCCTGAGGCCTACGAACGGCTGCTGCTCGACGTGATGGTGGGAGATCCGACCCTCTTCATGCGACGCGACGTGGTCGAAGCGGCGTGGCGCTGGGTGATGCCGATTCTGACCCGGTGGGAATCGCAGACGGGAACGGCGCTGCCGACCTACGCGGCCGGCACCTGGGGGCCGGCTGAAGCCGACGCGCTGGTCGCCGCAAGCGGACGAATGTGGCGCGTGCCCTAGAGCGCGCTACAATCTCCCCCATGCCGGGGCCCCTGAGCTAGATGTCGTCCGCGTGGCTGCAGGCCGTGCTGACCCGCGCCGACGCCTTGCTTCAGCGCGGCCGAGGGCCGGAAACCGTCCAGCTGCTCGCGCCACACCTGCGCTCCGCCTCGCTGACGCGCGATGACGAGCTCGCACTGCGGTCGACGCTGGCGGAGGCAGCCCTCCTCCAGGACGACCTCGATCAGGCCGCAACCGCGCTCGGCCGCCCACCCGATACGTTCCGCGACACCGTTCCGCCCGGGCGTCTGACGACACTGTGGCGGTTGCACGGCCGCCTGTCGTCCGCTCGCGGCGATCAATCGCGTGCGATCGCGATGCACGGCCGCGCGCTCAAACAGGCCGACGCGGCGCACGATTCGCGCGGCATCGGTCTGGCCCACTACGAGCTGGGCCAGTGCTATCGACAGGTCGGCGACATCGCGATCGTCCGCGAGCACATCTCGAAAGCGGCGTCGGCACTGCACGCCGCCGGCGACCGGCGTCATCT
>DASXIR010000164.1:0-20906 GCA_036497895.1 Vicinamibacterales bacterium
TGATTTGAGGATATCAGGACTTGAGGATTTGAGGATTTATCTGTGGATCTGATTTAAGAATCGGCGGAGCCTGCGACACCACTCGCCAACAGATCGACTGAAGAATTCCTCTATCTTTCCGTGCGCACGTATTCAAAATCGATCGGCTGCTGATTGATGCCGCGCCGCGGTGGCGCGATGTAGTTCGCAAACTTCCCTGCCTCGTAGACCGGCTTGTCCATGATGCTGAGCAGGTACTCAGTATCCGCCGCCGACGGCAGCCAGTCGTACCTGCGCTTTTCCCACTGCTCGGTGGACAGCGGCACGCCGTTGGGATCGAAGCGGAAGCCTGAATACATGCCGATGCCGCGGTTGAACTTGCGGTCCGGCAGCCGCAGCCGCTCCGAGAATCCGTGCTGCTCGAGGACACGGTTCCAGCGGGCGACGCCGGCGGCGCAGTCACCGACGTACCAGTCGCGCAACACTTCGTTCATGGCGTTGCGCATCAAGACTTCCTTCGTCACCGGCTTCCCGGACTCGAAGAACTCCATGTTGTAGTACGCATTCTTCACGACGTGTTCGTCGAAGGTGTCCTCTTTCGCCCGGCCCTTCAGGCCGTTGGCGAAGTACGAGGCGGCGTTGCTTGACACCTCGCTGCCGTGCAGGTCGAGGCTGAGACTGAACCACTGATTGAGGTGCTTCTGGATGGTCGGGATGTCGATGCCGCCCACTTTACGAACGTCTTCGGAATAGCCCGCGATCTTCATCAGCTGGCAGGTCCGTTCGAGGATTCGCGCGATGCCGGTTTCGCCGACGAACATGTGGTGCGCTTCCTCGGTCAGCATGAACCTGGTCGTGCGCGCCAGCGGATCGAGCGAGCTTTCGGATAGCGACATCAGCTGCGATTTGCCGTCGCGGTCAGTGAACATCGTGAACATGAAGAAGTCGAGCCAGTTGTCGATCGGCTCGTTGAACGCTTCAAGAATGCGCGGCTTGTCGCGGTTTCCGCTCTGGCGCTCGAGCAGCTCTTCGGCTTCGTCACGCCCGTCGCGGCCGAAATAGGAATGCAGCAGGTAGACCATCGCCCAGAGATGGCGCCCTTCCTCGACATTGACCTGGAACAGGTTGCGCAGGTCGTACATACTCGGGCAACGCTGACCGAGCAGCCGCTGCTGCTCGACACTGGCCGGCTCGGTGTCACCTTGCGTGACGATCAGGCGGCGCAGCTGATTCCGGAACTCACCCGGTACTTCGTGCCAAACCGGCTGGCCGAAGAAGTCGCCGAACCCGATCCGGCGGTCGTGCACCGGGTCCGCCAGGAAAATGCCCCAGCGATATTCCGGCAGCTTGACGTATTCGAAATGCGCCCAGCCCTCGGGATCGACGCTGATTGCGGTGCGCACGTAAACCTGGTGGTAGTCCTGGAACCCCTGGGGCCCCATGTCGCGCCACCACTGGATGTACTTCGGCTGCCAGTGCTCGAGCGCGCGCTGCAGACGCTTGTTATCCGACAGGTTGACGTTGTTCGGAATTTTTTCAGCGGAAATCATGTCCGTTCTCCACGCTGATTCGGCGCCAACGTGCTAGGTCCGCTTCCAATCGAATTCCGGTCGCCCCTCTTGTCCGTAAACCTTCAGCGCGCCTTTTTCACCCACGGCATTCGGCCGCTGAAAGATCCAGTTCTGCCAGGCGGTCAGGCGCCCGAAGATCTTCGTCTCCAGCGTTTCCGGACCCGCGAAGCGGAGGTTGGCCTCGAGCCCGGTCATGGCATCGGGCGAAAATGCGGCGCGCGCTTCCACCGCCTGGCGCACCTCGTCGTCCCAGTCGATCTCGTCAGGCGCGAACGTGACCAGGCCGGCTTCTTCTGCCTCCCCTGCGTTGAACGCCCCGCCGTGCGTCCGCAGCGCATCCACTCGTTCCCGATCGTCCAGAAAGCGCGTCTGCAACCTGGTCAGGCCGTTGCTCATCACCAGCGATCCGAAGTTCATCGGCGACAGTGAGACGACGTTCCCCTCGTCATCGTCGTGCAGCATGTAGGAGCGGTCGGCCGCCAACGCCAATTCGAACAACGAGCCCGCAAACGCCGAGCCCGGCTCGATGAACGCGAAGAAGCTGCGTGACGTGAGGTCCAGACGCTTCAGGGTGCGCTTCATGAAGTGGATGATCTCGCGGATCAGCCAGTGCGACTGGTGAGCGATCAGCGTCCGGTCGATCGCCACGACCGCATCGCCATCGCCTTCGGTTCGGATGATCACCGTGCCGATCTCCAGCTCGTTGACCCGCAGTCTCAGCAAGGCATCGTCAAGCTCTCGAAACGCCCGCAACGGCCAGAACTGGTCGCCGGCCGCGAGGATTTCGTCCGGGGTCGTCGGCTGCGGACCATTCGGCGCCACTAACGTGAGCTGCGCCGTTCGCGTGGCGCGATCGATTGCGAGCGACACCGCGGAATACGTCAGCGAGCCATCGATGACGGTCGGCTGGAGCGGGTTCAACACGATTCCGGGTCCGCTCGAAGGCCGGTCTGACGCCGCCGCCAGTTCGGCCGCGCGAGCGGCAACCGCGTCCTTGAACTTGCTGGTCGGATGCACCGCATCGACCAGGTGCCATTGCACCGCCCGTTTGCCCTTGATGCCTTCCACCAGCGTGCTGAAAAAATCGGCGCGGTCGCGGCGGACGTGACGCTTGTCGACCAGGCGGGTGAGTCCGCCAGTGCCGGGCAACACGGCCAGCAATGGCGCCTCCGGCAGGCTTACCGCAGAGTTGCCATCGTCAACCAACACGATTTCGTCGCAGGCGAGCGCCAGTTCGTAGCCGCCGCCGGCGCAGATGCCGTTGAGCGCGGCAAGGAACTTCAGCCCGGAATGGGCGCTCGCATCTTCCATCGCGAGGCGCGTCTCGTTGGTGAACTTGCAGAAGTTGACTTTGGCGGCATGGGTCGAGCCGCGCAGCATCATGATATTCGCGCCGGCGCAGAAGATGCGCTCCTTCAGCGACGACAGAATCACCACACGCACTGCCGGATGCTCGAACCGCAGGCGCTGAATCGCGTCCGCCAGCTCGATATCCACGGCCAGATCGTACGAGTTCAGCTTGAGCGAATAGTCCGGCGAGAGGCCGGCGTCCTCGCGGACGTTCATGCCGAGCGTCGCGATCGGGCCGTCGATCGTGAGAGACCAGTGTTTGTAGGCGTCCGGGCAGGTATCAAAGGTGATCATTGATATTGAACGCGCGTTCAAACTACTTTAGAGCGTGGCCAGCAGCGAGTCAACATCAGCCGTGCGCGGCGCCGCCAGGAAGCGGCCCCGTCGCCGGGGGAAACGGCCGCGAAACGGCAGCGCACAGGCCGCCACCCGAGTCGAGATCCTGACCAGCGCGGCGAAGGCGTTCCGCCGCCTCGGATATCACGGCGCGACGGTGCAGCAGATCGCCGCGGCGCTGCACATGAAGAAGGGCAATCTCTACTACTACTTCAAGAATAAGGAAGAGATCCTGTTCGCGTGCCATCAGTATTCGCTCGATCGCCTGGCGCAGCTGCTCGATGACGTCGAGCGCAGTCCGGCGTCAGCGGACCAGAAGCTTCGGCGTCTGATCGGTGCATTCGTCCATACCATTCTCGACGAGCTCCACGGGACGGCGTTGTTCCTCGACCTCGAAGCGTTGTCCCCGGCACATCTCAAGGCGGTGATCGCCAGGCGCGACGCCTTCGACCGCGGGGTCCGGCGGGTCCTCGAGCAGGGCATGGCGGACGGCGCCTTCGCGCCCGGCAACCAGAAATTGCAGGCGTTTGCGCTCTTGGGAGCGGTGAACTGGATTCCGCGATGGTACAGTCCCGACGGTCCGGCGAGTTCTGAACAGATCGCCGAGCTGTTCGCCGACATCTTCATCGCCGGGTTCCGAAACCGAGGATCATCCCAATGACGGTCCTGAGAGTCTGCTATCAGAAGGGCGTGCGGTTCGACGAGAAGTATTACTTCGAGAAGCACGCGCCACTGGCCGCGCCGATCATGGCCGCGCTCGGCGTACGCAAGAGCGAGATCGTGAAGGTGTCGGGAAGCGTGCCCGGGTTCGACGCGCCCTATCAGTACGTCTTCAGCGCATACTTCGACTCGCCTGCCGACGTCGCGCGTTGCATGATGGACCCGCGAATGAACACGGTGCTGGACGATGTGAAGAACTACTTCGAGGGCGCCAGCGACGTCATGGTCGGCGAAGTCATCGCAACGCCTTAATCGGATTCAGATGCGCGATGCGCAGCGCAGGGACGAACGCCGCCGCCGCCGCGACGGCGAGCACGGCACCAGTCGCCAGCGCGAACGTCAGCGGATCGGCGACGGAAATCCCCCAGACCAGATGCCGGAGCGTCGACGCCGCAAGCCGCGCGCACAAGGCGCCTGCAGCCACGCCGACGACAGCCAGCGTCAACCCGGGAGCAACCGCCGCGAGCATCGCCTGCCGCACCGTCGCACCGAGCGCCAGACGGATGCCGAGCTCGCGCGTTCGCTCGGCCACGCCGTTCGCGACCAGTCCGTAAAGGCCGACGGCTGCCAGGGCGAGCGCCAGAGCGGCGAGCGCTGCCAGCAGCAGCGTCTGCGCGCGCTGCATGGCCACGGCTTCACGACGCAGGTCGGCGATCGTCCGGAACTTCGCAAACGGTAACAGCGGATCGACACCCGCCACGGCCCGCTGCATCTCACCAGCAATGGCCGCATCCTCTCCACGCCAGCGGACGAACCAGCTCGGCGAGAACCAGGTATGGACCATCTGGAGGAAACGATCGCTGGTTTGCGCCACCGGAATGTAGCTGGCCGGCATGGCCGCGACCGGCCCGAAGTTGCCCCAGCCGGCTTTCTGCTGAATGTCGCCGACGATGCCGATGACTGTGCGGGCGCCGCCCTGGTTGATTTGGCGCCCGATCGGATCGTGGTCCGGCGAGTAGCGGGCCACGAATGCCTGGTTGACGACAATCACCGGTGCGGCATCGGCGTTGTCGGCGGCGTTGAACACGCGGCCGCGCAGCACCGGCACGCGCAGCGTATTGAAATAGCCCGGCGTCACGTAGGTCTCGTTCATGATCCCGATTTGTTCGGCGCCCGGTTGCGCCCCGATCCAGCGTCCACCGACGTTGAGCGCGCGTTCGTACGGCAACGTCAGCGCCGCCGCCGCGTTATCCACGCCCGCAATCCGCCGCATTCGATCGAGACTGTCATCGAAGAAACGATTGACCTGCTTCGCCGACTGATAGCGTGCGTCCTGAAGCGACAGCGTCGCGGTCATGACGTGGCTGGCGTCGAAACCAGCGCGCAGCGTCACCAGATGATCGAACGAACGGATCAGCAGCCCGGCGCCGACAAGAAGGACGACACCGAGCGCGACCTCCGTGACAACCAGCGCCCGTCGCGCCCAGCTGCGGGCGGCGCCCGCGATCGATGGGCTTCCTGACTCGACCAGCGTGGCGCGCAGGTTCACCCGGCTGGCCTGCAACGCCGGGACAAGGCCAAACAGCACGCTGGTGCCGAGCGCAATCGTTGCGGTCGCGCCCAGCACACGCACGTCGAGGCCGATGTCGCGAGCGGCCACGCCAAAGGCGTCCCGCAGCAGTGACGCGAACACGCGCGAACCGGCGTAGCCCAGCAACGCGCCAAGCGCGCCACCTGCCGCGGCAAGGACGAGACTCTCGGCCATCAACTGGCGCAGGATCGCGCCGCGCCCACCGCCGAGCGCCGCCCGGATCGCGATTTCCGGCGCGCGCCCGACGCTGCGTGCCATCAGGAGACCGGCGACGTTCACGCAACCGATGAGCAGCACCATCGCGACCGCGCCCCAGAGAATCAGAATCGGCTGGCGGACCGACTCGGTTTCACCGCGTTGCAGCGAAACGATGTGGAGGCGGGCGGTTCGAGGGGCGCCGCGATAGAGATCGGACAGCACCGGCTCACCGATGCCGCCGACATCGGCGTCCGTCTGCGCCCATTCGACGTGCGGCCGCAGACGAGCGAGGATCGCGTAATTCTGTCCACCGCCTTCGCAGGTACGGCAGGCGCGGACCGGCGTCCACGTGTCAACCGGTTCGGCGGTCGTGAAGCCGCTCGGCATCACGCCGACGATCGCATATGGCTCGCCGCGCAGCGTCAGTGTGCGGCCAATCGCGGCGGGGTCGCCATCGAAGAGGCGGGTCCACAGCGTGTGGCTCAAGATCACCGCAGCAGGTCCATTGGGACGATCTTCGTCGGCGGTGAACTCGCGTCCACGTGCCGGCGCAACGCCGAGGACGCGGAAGAAGCCGGCGGAGACTCGCTGCTGCGTGATGTATTCGGCGTGTTGTCCGACCACCATGTTGACGCCGATCGACCCGAAGCCGCCGCTGGTCGTCGCCAAATCGAGCGACGTGACGCCGTCACGAAGGGCCTCCCAGGTCGCACCGGTCTGGCCAATCTCTCCGATCCCGCCGCCATCGAACCGCGTGACTATTTGCGCCAGACGCTCCGGCTGCGGGTACGGCAGCGGCCGCAGCAGCACGCGGTCGACGACTGTGTAGATGGCGGTATTGGCGCCGATGCACAACGCCAGGGTGAGGACCGCGGTGATCGTAAAGGCCGGGGCCTTGAGCAGGACCCGAACGCCATAGCGGAGGTCGCGCATGCTCTCCTTAGACGGCCAGTCCGTCGAAATGTTGGCGGCCGCGTGGTCCGACCGGCTGCGCCCGCGGACCGATATAATACTGAGAAGTGCCCCGCGTCATCTCGCTCACGCCGACTGCTCCTGCCCTGCCGCGACAGCCCAAACCGGACTGGCTGAAGGTCCGTGCGCCAGGCTCGCCGAACTACCAGCGCTTGCGGGGTCTCATGCGCGAGCTGAACCTGCACACGGTGTGCGAGGAAGCGCAGTGCCCGAACATCGGCGAATGCTGGAATCACGGGACCGCGACGTTCATGATCCTCGGCGACGTCTGCACGCGCGCCTGCGCCTACTGTGCAGTGGCGCACGGCCGGCCGGCCGCGGTTGACACCGCCGAACCGGTCAGGGTCGCCGAAGCGATTCGCACCCTCGATCTCAAGTACGTGGTGATCACGTCGGTCGATCGCGACGACCTCGCGGACGGTGGCGCATCGATCTTCGCGGAAACGATTCGCGAGACGCGGGCCCGGCTGGCGACCTGCCGCATCGAAGTGCTGATTCCCGACTTCCAGGGCAACGAGCCGGCGCTTCACGTCGTGCTCGACGCGCGGCCCGACGTCCTCAACCACAACACCGAGACCGTGCCTCGCCTATACCGGATGGCGCGCTCGGGCGGGCGCTACGCCCGCACGCTCGACCTGCTGGATCGGTCGCGCCGCTACGCGCCGGACATTCCGACCAAAACCGGCGTCATGGTCGGGCTCGGCGAAGAGCGGGACGAACTGCTGTCGACGTTCCGGGATTTACGAGACGCGGGCTGCGGCATCCTGACGGTCGGACAGTATCTCCGTCCGACCGCGCAGCATGCGCCGATGGTGCGGTACTACGATCCTGAGGAATTCGCCGATCTCAAGCGCGAGGCCCTCGCCATGGGGTTCGTCCACGTCGAATCGGGCCCGCTCGTGCGCAGCTCGTACCACGCCCACGAGACCGCCGACGCCTACGCAGCGGCGGCGCTCAGTTCTTGAACCGCTTCGCGTCGATCCCGTAGCGGCGCACCTTGTAGTTGATGATGCGCTCGGTGGTATCGAGCAGCCGCGCCGCCTTGGCGCGATTGCCGCGGGTCGTCTTCAGCGCATCCTGAATCAGATCCTTTTCATAGGCCGACACCGCATCGGTCAGCGCCACGCTGGTGACGGTGCCCGACGCTTCCGCGGTCTGCAATGACGGCGGCAGGTGGTGCCCGTGCACCACTTCTCCGTCGCACATCAGCACCGCGCGCTCGAGCGTGTTCTCGAGTTCGCGGACGTTGCCCGGCCAGTGGTAGCTGGCGAGCATGTCGATAGCCGGCGTCGAGATGCGCTTGATGTTGCGCTTGTGCTCGCGCGCGAACTTCTCGAGGAAGTGATCCACCAGCAGCAGCATGTCCGCCTTGCGCTCGCGCAGCGGCGGAATGAAGATGGTGAAGACGTTGAGGCGGTAATAGAGATCCTCGCGAAACGTTCCATTGGTGATGGCTTTCTCGAGATCCTTGTTGGTCGCCGCCACCAGCCGGACGCTCGCCTTGATCGTTTCGGTGCCGCCGACGCGCTCGAACTCGCGTTCCTGCAGCACCCGGAGCAACTTCACCTGGGTGGCGAGGTTGACGTCACCAATCTCGTCGAGGAACAGGGTGCCGCCCTCGGCCAGCTCGAAGCGGCCCTTCTTGCGCGCCTCGGCACCCGTGAACGCCCCCTTTTCGTAACCGAACAGCTCCGACTCGATCAGGCTCTCGGGCAGCGCCGCGCAGCTGACCTTGACGAACGGTTTTTTCGCGCGCAACGAACTGTAGTGAATCGCATGCGCGATCAGCTCCTTGCCGGTGCCCGATTCGCCGCGAATCAGGGCGGTGGTGTTGGTGCCGGCGACCTGGGTGACCTGCTCGAAAATCTGGCGCATCGGTCCGCTGCTGCCGACCAGGTTCGAGAAGTCGTAGCGCTCGCGCAGTTCCTGTCGAAGGTGGGTGTTTTCGTCCACCAGTCGGCGCTTGTCCTCTTCGATCAGCCGGTGAATCTTGAGCGCCTGCGCAATCATCGAGGCGACCACCCCGAGAAACTTGGTGCTGCGCTCGAAGTTTCGCTCCGGCTTGAATTTCAGGTCGATCGCCAGCGCACCGACCGCCCTCCGGTTGAGGCTGATCGGGACGCAGATGAAGCTCAGCTCCTGGTGGGTCAGTTCGGGACGCCGCGCCGCCCGGTGCAAAAACGACGGCTCGCGGCTGACCCGCGGCACGACAATCGGTTTGCCGCTCTGGACCACACGTCCGGTGATGCCTTCGCCGACCCGGTAGCTGACCACCCGCGACGAGTCGCCGAGGCCGTCGGACGCCTCCACGCGCAGGTCGCCCTCCCCGTGCAGCACTGAAACAATGCCCCTGACTGCGCCATGGTGACGGGCAAGGATCTCCAGCACCCGGTGCAGCGAGGCTTTCAGGTTAAGTGTGCCGGACAGCGCCTGGCTGACTTCGAGCAGAGTGGAGAGGCGGCGGGCCTCCCGGGTCGGCGCATCCACGTCGGAAGGCGCCGCAATGCGCGCGCGGGTCGTCATGGCTTCAATCATCCTACAATCCTGTTCCAACGGTTTAAATACATGACATTAATGTCGCTTCTGCTAATTTCTGTTCTCTGGGCGTAGGTCCAAGCAAACTACGTTTTTGTCTGAAGATCGCTACTGCCAGACCTAAACGTCTGATCTGTCGATCACCGCCGGCTCAAATCCTCAAAAACAAGCCTGTTTCCGAGCCCTGTCTCCTGACGTCTTCATGGTCTGCATCTTGCTCGCCATCGAGTAAATGCCGTCGTCGATCAGCCGCGCCCTCCTGCTGTTCACGTTTGCCGGAGGGCTGGCGTCGGCAGCGCCGGCAGTCGCCCAGGAGGAATGGCTGCCGCCGCCACATGTGCGGCCGGCGCCGGAAATGCGGGCGCTGTTTGACGAAGCGACGGGCCGATCGCCGACGGTCCGAGGGCTCGTGAACTGGCTGGAAATACTCGACGTGACCGTTTATGTGAGGACGCAGGATGTCATGCCGCGTGGACTCCTCGGCCGCGCGGCGCTCCTGTCAGTGAACGGCTCGCACCGCTACATCGTGATCGACGTCGCCTCGCAGCGCACGGCGATCGAAACGATCAGCACGCTCGGCCATGAACTGTTTCATGCGATCGAGATCGCCAGGGAACCGTCGATTGTCGACCCTCGAACCCTGGGGGAGTTTTTCGAGCGGGCCGGCAGGGAAACTGGCGATGCAGACGGCAGGCGGACATTTGAAACGCAGGCAGCGGCAGCAACAGGAACGCGGGTAAGGCGGGAGTTGCTCGCCTGGAACACGAGGCACAGCAATGGAACTTGAACACGTCGTCCGGCGGGTGAGGGAAGAATTCAGGGAGATGCCAGGCCTGCGACTGACGCCGGCGCAGGCGATGAAACTGTGGGGCCTCGAGACGGACACCTGCCGCAACGTGATCGACTCGCTCGTCGCGGCGGCCTTCCTCCGCTGGACGCCTGCGGGTGCGGTGACGCGAGCCGAGACCTAGCGTCCGCGTCCTCTCAGATGTGCGCGGTCAGCGGATCCTGAACCGCGTGTCCGGCATCGATCGCCGCCAGCAGCGGCCCGACCATGACCGGCGCGCGCGTGAAAATGCCGTCGCCGACGGCATCGGCAATCGCGTTGAGAACCGCGCAGCAGCCCGCCGCCACCGGCGGCTCGCCGATCCCGCGGGCGCCGACCGGCGTTTCCGGGTCTGGCAGGTTCAACGCGGCCCACGACATTTTCTGCGGCGCATCCAGAATCGTCGGCGGCTTGTTCTGATAGAACCGTTTGGCCAGCGGCAGTCCGTATTGCTGATCGTAAACCCAGTGCTGACCGATCGCGTGGCCGATGCCGAGCATCGAACGCCCGAGCACCTGCCCGCCCAACGCGTGCGGATGAATCACGGTGCCGACATCCGCCACCGCAAGGTAATCGAGGATGTGGTACTTGCCGGTCTCGACGTCGACTTCGACTTCCGCGAAGCCGGCCACGAATGAAAGGGTGACGCCGTCGCGCGGATAAGCATCGCGCGCGACACCCATCAGACCCTGCCCCGCGAGCGCGGTGGCCGACGTCTTCGTGAAGCCGTTGATGTTGTCCGGCAGCTGATGACCGTCATAGACGCCGCCGAGGTCGATAGCCTTTTGCGCGGCCTGGGCGAGGGTCAGGCTGCCGCCGGGACCGGACACACGTTCGTTGGCCACGGTGTAGTGCTCGGGTTTGCCGCCATGCACCTTGGCGGCGATCTCCTGCAGCTTTTTGACCGCGTCAGCGCCGGCTGCGTGCGCCGCCCGCGTGTGTGCGTGGGTGGTCTGGCTGCCGCCAGACACGCAACTCCAGGGAAGGTTCTGCGACGTGTTTCCCCAAGTCAGATCCACCTTTTCCCACGGGATGCCAACCAGTTCAGCGGATACGCGATGGCAATCGCTCATCGACTCGGTGCCGAGGTTGCCGATGCCTGACTGCACGTACATCCGGCCGTCCGGTTTGATCACGAACAGCCCGTCGTAACCAGTCGAGCCCGAGACGAACACGCTGGTGGACACGCCGTACCCGCGCACCTTGGAACCCTGCCGCTTGCCGCCCTGGACCTTGCGTTCGTGCCAGCGGAACTGGTCGGCGCCGCGATCGAGCGCTTCCTTGATGAATGCGCTTGTCGAGTGCGGCCGCTGACCCCTCGGATTTGCCGGTCCGAAATCCGCTTTTCCTTCCGGCGCGTTGATTCGAAGAATCGCGACGTGATCCACACCAAGCTTCCGCGCCGCCTTGGCGACGATGGGCTGCATCAGCGTGATCCCCTGCATACCGCCAGGCTGGCTTTGCGCGCGTCGCGGCGGCGTATTCGTCAGCACCGACACCCCGCGCCACCGCATGGCGGGCGGCTGGAACAACAGGGACACCATGCGGCCTGACTGGGCGGTGTCACCGACCGGCTCGTACGGCCCGTTCTCGTTGACGACGAGCATGTCGATCGCCGTGATCCGCCCATCCTTGGCGAAACCGACCTTGAGGCGGCCGTGCATCGCGGGACGCGCGCCGCCGATGTAGTGCTCGGTCTCGCGATCGACGCGCATCATCACCGGCGCGTTCAGCTTCTTCGACAACAGCGCCGGGATCACGTTCGTAACCGTGCCCGTCGCCTTGCTTCCGAATCCGCCGCCGGTGTACATGCTGACCACCACCACGTTGGCGGGATCGAGATGAAGCCAGCGCGACATCGAACCCACCGTCTGGACGACGCTCTGCGTCGAGCAATGGATATACAGCTTGCCGTTCTGCCAGTAGGCCATCGCCGAGCGCGGTTCGAGCGTCTGGTGACTGGTATTGGGCGTCACGAAGGTCTCGTCGAGCACGATCGCAGCGGCCTTGAACCCCGCCTCGATATCGCCGAGCGTCCACTCGTCTGGCGTCTTGCCCAGCGGCAGACGGCCATGTGCGTAGTCTTCGAAGTCTGCCTCCGTCCACTTCAACTCTTCGATCGCCGGCGGCGCGACCGGCTGGTTCGGCGCGGCAGGTTTCGGGCGTCCCCAGATGTTGCCCTCGAGACGCGCGTTCGGACTGCCTGGCCGCAGGCTGAGAAGCGGGTCCACGACGAAGGGCAGCGGCTCCCAGTCGATCTCGATCAATTCAATCGCATTGCTGGCGGTCAGCTCGTCGACGGCAGCGATGGCCAGCACCGGTTCGCCCTGGTAGACGGGTTCGCTCGCGAGCGCCCTTTCGCCCTTCGTGTTCGCCGCGATCCGTTGACCGAGATCCGTCACGATGTCGGCGGGCGCCGGAAGTTCGTCGGCGGTCAGCATGCCTTTGACGCCGGGCAGCGCGAGCGCCTTGGTGGCGTCGATCGCCTTCACCCGGGCATGGGGATAGGGACTGAGCAGCAGTTTGCAGAACAACATGCCGTCAACCCGGTAATCTTCGGCGTATTTCGCCTGGCCGGTAACCTTGGCGACGAGATCCGGCGTCTGGTAATTCTGACCAACGAGTTTCGTGGCAGCCATCATGAACTCCTCAGCTGCGCGGCGGGCGTCAGCTGCGATGACGCGGAGAACGGCGGGACGATCGCCGCAGGATAACACGTCGCTCAGCGTGGCGGATCGGCGCCGACCACCTGCCCCGCGATGCCCTCTTCGACTGAAAACGTCCAGTCCAAGCCCGACGATTCGACGGACATATAAAAGACGTGGGGGTCCTGGCTGACGTAAGCCGTGCCGTTACCCGGTCCGCGCTGGTCGACGGCCTGCTCGAGTTCCCGGCCGCTGATGGCACTTCGCGCCGTCAGACGAAAGCTACCATCGACCGTCTTCGGAGGCCCGGCGGTCGTCTGCCAGCGGATGCGGAGTGCTCCGGAATCGCTGGTGAAGGAGTCGGTCTGGGAGTCGCCGCGGCCGGACCACGATCCGACGCTGCGCCAGATGATCTGCGATGGAACAGGGGCCGGCTTCGGCGCCGCGCCGCGACACCCGGCGACGGCAAGCACCGTTACCCAGGCCACCACAGTGAGCGCTGTGGGATGGCGCATGGTGAAGGATCTAGCCGCGCTTGGGCCGGTAGACGTGCGTGGCCTGTCCGAAAAATACCTCGGCCGACTCCATCAGCGTCTCGGTCAGCGTCGGATGGGGATGAATCGTCAGCTTGAGATCCGTCGCGTTGGCGCCCATTTCGATGGCAAGCACGCCTTCGGCGATGAGTTCGCCCGCGCCGGGACCGACCAGTCCGACACCGAGCAGACGCTCGGTCTCGGGGTCGAGAATCAGCTTGGTGAGGCCGTCAGTCCGGTCCAGGGTGATCGCACGGCCCGAGGCGCCCCACGGAAACTTGGACACCGTCACGTGCCGGCCTTCTTTCGCGGCCTGCGCTTCGGTGAGGCCGGCCCAGGCGATTTCCGGATCGGTAAAGACGACGGCCGGAATCGCGCGCGGCGCGAAGGCCACGTTTTCTCCCGCCATCACTTCGACCGCCACCCGACCTTCGTGTGACGCCTTGTGCGCGAGCATCGGCTCGCCGACCACGTCACCGATCGCGAAGATCGAAGGCTCGTGGGTCCGGCGCTGTTCATCGACCATGATGAAACCGCGCTGGTCGAGTTGGACGCTGGTTCGTTCAAGACCCGGAATTTTCGAGTTGGGACGCCGGCCAACGCAGACCATCACGCGATCGAAGAGCTGTTCACTCGGATCGGCCTTGCCTTCGAACCTGACCCGGATACCCTTCGCCTCCGGCTTCATCTCGACCACTTTGGTCTCGAGCAGCACGCTCTTCATCGTGGTCGCGACCCGTTTCGCCAGGACATCGACGAGGTCGCGGTCCGCGCCGGGCAGAAGGCCGGGCGTCATCTCGACGACGGTCACCGCACTGCCGAGCGTCGCATAGACGGTGCCGAGTTCGAGGCCGATGTAACCGCCGCCGACGACCAGCAGCGACTTCGGGATGTCGGGAAGTTCGAGTGCCGCCGTCGAATCCATCACCCGCGGGTCGTCTATCTTGAGCGCCGGCGGAATCGCCGGCACTGACCCGGTGGCCAGCAGCGCGTGCTCGAACTGCACCTGCTCTTCTCCACCGGCCGACAGCTTCACCGTCAAGTGGTGAGCGTCAACGATCTCGGCCCAGCCCCGCAGGTAGTGAATCTTGCGCATCTTGGTCAGCTGGCCGGTGCCGCTGGTCAGACGCTTCACCACGTTGTTCTTGAAGGCGCGCAGTTTTTCGAGATCAATCGTCGGCTCGGCGAATTCGATGCCCCACTCCTTGGCATGGCGCGACTCGCTGAGGAGATCGGACACGTGAAGCAGCGCCTTGGACGGGATGCAGCCGCGATAGACGCAGACGCCGCCCGGATTCACTTCCGGATCGACCAGCGCCACGCTGAGTCCGAGATCGGCAGCCAGAAACGCGGCGGAATAGCCCCCAGGGCCGGCACCCACGACGACGAGTTGAACTGAGGTCATAGTCAGCTGACACTCATCACGAAGGCAGAGCGGTTAACCCTGAAGCGACAGTAGAAACGGATCCTCGAGCGCCTGAACCACCCAGCGCAGGAAGCGAATGCCGTCGGCGCCGTCGATCACCCGGTGATCGTAGGACAGCGACAGCGGCAGCATGAATCGCGGCACGAACTGTCCGCTCTCCTTGTCGTAAACCGGCTCCATCCTCGCACGCGAGATGCCGAGAATCGCGACTTCGGGCGCGTTGACGATCGGCGTGAAATAGGTGCCCCCGATCCCGCCCAGGTTCGAGATGCTGAAGCAGCCGCCCTGCATCTCCTCCAGCGAAATCTTGCGGGTCCTCGCCTTTTCCGACAACTGCGCCAGCTCCCCGGCGAGCTGCGCGATGTTCTTCTGGTCGGCGTTCTTGATCACCGGCACCAGCAGGCCGCGATCGGTGTCGACCGCGACGCCGATGTTGACGTATTGCTTGAGGATGATCTCGTCCGTTGCCAGATCGATGGACGAATTGAACTGCGGAAACACCTTCAACGCAGTGGCGACGACCTTGACTGCGATCGCCGTGACGGTGAGGCTGCCGCCCGACGCCTCGACCTGCTTCGCGTGCTTCTTGCGCAACTCCTCGAGGCCGGTGATGTCGGCGAGGTCGCCCTGCGTGACGTGCGGAATCGTCGCCCACGCGGCGGCCAGGTGCTCGGCCGTCTTGCGGCGAACCGCCCGCATCGGCTGGCGCTCGATCGCGCCGAACCGGGTGAAGTCGGGGAGCGGCTGTGCCGCCACGCCGCCGCCCTTGCCCGCGCCGGCAATGATTCGCTTCGCGTGCATTTGGACATCATCGATCGAGATTCGACCGTCCGGGCCGGTGCCGGCGACCTCGTTGATATCGACGCCGATCTCGCGCGCGGTACGGCGGACCGAAGGCGCCGCCGGCGCCGGCGGCTGTTCCGCCGTTGCGGCCTCAGCCACAGCCCGCGCACCGCGGCTGATGTCGACGACGTTGGTGCCGCGGTCTGCGGCTGCCGCGCGTGTTCCGACGGACGGATCTTTCACACCCGCTTTGTCCGGCGCGGTCGACTGATTGCGCGCCTGCACATCGGGCTGCACGTCCGGCAGCTTTTCCTCTGGCGGAGCGGTCGCCGGCGCGGCGGCCGGAGCCGCGGCCTTTGCAGGCTCGGTCTTCGGTGCGGCGCCGGCGGCATCACCCTCGACGGTGAGAATCACCTGGCCGACTTTCACTTTTTCGCCGACCTTGGCGTTGACGGTTTTCACGACGCCCGCGACCGATGAGGGCACCTCGATGGTGGCCTTGTCCGTCTCGAGCTCGAGCACCGGCTGTTCCTTTGCGATGGTGTCGCCAGGCTTGACCATCACGCGAAGCACGTCGCCGCCGGCGATCTGCTCGCCGAGTTCTGGGAGTTTGAAGTCAGTCGCCATTTACGAGACCGCCGGATTCGCCTTCTCGGGATTGATGTTGAGCGCCTTGATCGCCTCGTCGACGACCGACGCCTCGACTTTGCCGTCACGGGCGAGCGCCGCCAGCGTCGCCACCACGACGTAGCGATAGTCCACTTCGAAGAACTCGCGGAGCGAGGCGCGCGTCTCGCTGCGGCCATAACCGTCAGTGCCGAGCGTCGTCAGGGGACGCGGCAGCCAGCGGTCGATGGTGTCCGGCATCGCCTTGACGTAGTCCGACGCCGCAATCAGCACGCCGGCAGCATCCTTCAGGCACTGCGTGACGTACGGGAGGCGCGGCGAGACCGTCGGGTGCAGCATGTTCCAGCGCTCGGCGGCATGGCCGTCGCGATAGAGCTCGGTGTAGCTGGTCACGCTCCAGACGTCGGCGGAGACGTTGTACTTCGATTCGAGAATCTCCTGCGCCCTGACGACTTCCGGCAGGATGGCACCGCTGCCAAGGAGCTGGGCGCGCAGCGCGGCTTTCGGCTTCGCAGCGGCGCGGAACTTGTACATCCCCTTGAGGATGCCTTCCTTCGCGCCCTTCGGCATCTCCGGCATCGCATACTGCTCGTTCATGACCGTGAGGTAGTAGAAGATGCTCTCCTGATCGACGTACATCCGCTTGATGCCGTCCTCGATGATGACCGCGATTTCGAACGCGAACGCCGGGTCGTAGCTGACGACGTTGGGATAGGCAAGCGCGAACAACTGGCTGTTGCCGTCCTGATGCTGCAAGCCTTCGCCGGCAAGTGTGGTCCGTCCCGAAGTCCCGCCGAGTAAGAACCCGCGGGCGCGTGAATCGCCCGCCGCCCAGATCAGGTCGCCGATGCGCTGGAATCCGAACATCGAGTAGTAGATGAAGAACGGAATCGTGTTCACGCCGTGCGTGGCGTAGGCGGTGCCGGCAGCGATGAACGACGACATCGACCCGGCTTCGTTGATCCCCTCTTCGAGAATCTGGCCGTCGGACGCCTCCTTGTAATAGAGCAGCGTGTCCATGTCGACCGGCTCGTACACCTGACCGGCGTGGGAGTAGATGCCGACCTGGCGGAACAAGGCCTCCATACCGAAAGTGCGCGCCTCGTCGGGGACAATCGGCACTACCAGCTTGCCGATTTCCGGGTCGCGCAGCAGCTTCGACAGCATTCTGACGAACACCATCGTGGTCGAGGCCTTGCGGCCGTCGGTGCCCTTGAGGAACTCCTCGAACAGCTCCGGCGCGATTGGCTTGAGCGCTTCTGAGCGGACCTTGCGCGATGGCACGTAACCACCGAGCGCCTGCCGCCGTTCGCGCATGTACTTGATTTCGATGCTGTCTTCAGCGGGACGGTAGAACGGTGTGTGGCCGACTTCAGCGTCAGAAATCGGAATCCCGAAGCGCGTGCGGAACGCCCGCAGCTCCTCCTCGTTCATCTTTTTCTGCTGGTGGGTGATGTTCTTGCCTTCGCCGGCTTCGCCGAGCCCGTAGCCCTTGATGGTGCGAGCGAGGACGACGGTGGGCGCGCCCTTGTGTTCGACGGCGGCCTTGTAGGCGTTGTACACCTTGACCGGATCGTGGCCGCCGAGCGTCATCTTCTTCAGCTGGTCGTCCGACAGGTGCTTCACCATCTCGAGCAGCCGCGGGTCGGCGCCCCAGAAGTGCTCGCGGACGTAGGCGCCGGACTCAACCGCGTACTTCTGATACTGGCCGTCGACGATCTCGCCCATGCGCTTGACGAGCAGACCGTCGCGATCCTTGGCGAGAATCGGATCCCACTCGCGACCCCAGATCGCTTTCACCACGTTCCAGCCCGCACCGCGGAACGCGGCTTCGAGCTCCTGGATGATCTGACCGTTGCCGCGCACCGGACCGTCGAGGCGCTGCAGGTTGCAGTTGACGACGAAGATCAGGTTGTCGAGCTTTTCGCGGGCCGGCAGTGTGATGGCGCCGAGCGCCTCCGGTTCGTCGGTCTCGCCGTCGCCGAGGAACGCCCAGACCTTGGCGTCCGACTTCGGCTTCAGACCGCGATCCTCGAGGTAGCGCATGAACCGCGCCTGGTAGATCGCCATCAGCGGCCCGAGCCCCATCGAGACGGTCGGGTACTCCCAGAAGTTGGGCATCAGCCACGGGTGGGGATAAGACGACAGGCCGCCTTCCGGTTTCGTTTCGCGGCGGAAGTTCTCGAGGTGAGTCTCGTCGATCCGGCCCTCGAGAAACGCGCGTGCATAGACACCGGGCGCGGCGTGGCCCTGGAAGAAGATGACGTCGCCGTCGCCGGCTCCTTCGCCGTGACCGCGGAAGAAATGGTTGAACGCCACCTCATAGAGCGTGGCGGCCGATGCAAACGTCGAAATGTGACCGCCGATACCTTCCTCGGCTTTGTTCGCGCGTACCACCATCGCGGCGGCGTTCCAACGGACCAGACTCTTGATTCGGCGCTCGATGTCGGGACTGCCGGGCATCAGGGCCTGGTCGTCAGCCGAGATGGTGTTGATGTAAGGAGTGTTCGCGGTAAATGGCAGCTTGACGCCGTTCTGCCGCGCGTGGATAGTCAGGTCGCGGAGCAGCCGGGCCACCTTTGCGGGGCCGCCGGTCTGCAGCACATAATCCAGCGAATCGAGCCACTCTCGGGCCTCGGTCGCGTCGAGTTCAGCGGCGTCTTTGGGGGAGATGTATCTCACGGGAGCGGGATCCTTTCAGCTCGTCGGACAGGAAGCCTCGGTCGAACTGTCGGCCGGCGAGCGTCTGCGCTGTAGAGCAACTACCAATTGTACCTTGGCTTTAGGAGAACGGAAACATGCGCCGCCAGATCCTCGCCCTGACTTTTGTGTCGCTTCCGCTGGCCGCGGCGCTGGCGGTCGGGTCGGGAGGTCTGTTCCTCCAGGCGCCAGCCGCCTCGGCGCAAACGGTCAAGTCGAACTCCTCCGCGTCCGGCATTGAATTGGACGCCCTCGATCGACACGCCGATCCGTGCAACGACTTCTACCAGTTCGCCTGCGGCGGGTGGATCGCGAGTCACCCGTTGCCGTCCGATCGGCGCTCGTATGGACGGTTCGATGAGCTCCAGGAACGCAACAACGAGATCCTGCGCAAAATCCTCGAAACGCCCGGCGCCACTGGCGACGCCGCCAAGGCGTCCGACTTCTACGCCGCGTGCATGGACGAGCCGCGCATCGAATCCGCCGGCCTGACCCCGATCGCCACCGACTTGACGACGATCAACGACCTGACCAACCCGGACGATCTTCCTGTGCTGATCGCTCATCTGCATTCCTACGGCGTCTCTGCGTTTTTCCGCTTCAGCGCCCAGACTGACCTCGACCAGGCGACGATGATGATTGCCGGCGTCGATCAGGGCGGCCTCGCGCTGCCGGATCGCGATTACTACTTGAAAGACGATGCCCGGTCGGTCGAGCTTCGCGACAAGTACCGCGAGCACGTGGCGAAAATCTTCAGCCTGGCCGGCGAGCCCGCCGAAAAAGCAGCCGCTGACGCTGCCGCGGTCCTGCGCATCGAGACCGCGCTCGCCACCGCCTCGCTCGATCGCGTCAAGCGCCGCGATCCCGCCAACACCCAGCATCACCAGACGATCAACGAGCTGCAGAAGCTGACACCCAATTTCAGCTGGCGCAAGTACGCGACCGTAGCCGGGGCGCCGCCGCTCCCAACCATCAACGTCGCGGTGCCGGCGTTTCTGACGGCGTTCGATCAGCTGATCGCCTCGACGCCGGTGGACGACCTGAAAACCTACCTGCGATGGAGTCTCCTGCATCAGTCCGCTGAGATGCTGCCCAAGGCGTTTGCCGACGCCAACTTCGATTACTTCAGCCGCACGCTGACCGGCCAGCAGACCGAGCAACCGCGTTGGCGCCGTTGCGTCGCGCTCACTGATCAGCGTCTCGGCGAGGCCCTCGGCAAAGCGTTCGTCGACGCCACGTTCAGCCCGCAGGCCAAAGCCGACACGCTCCGCATGGTGCAGGAGATCAAGGACGCAATGCGGCAGGACATCGATGCCGCGCCATGGATGAGCGGCGAGACCAAGAAGGCCGCGATGGTGAAGCTCGAAGCGGTCGTCGATCGGATCGGCTATCCAGACAGCTGGCGCGACTACTCCAGCATCCGGATCACGCGCGACGATGCGCTCGGCAATCTGGAGCGGACGGCGACCTTCAACCGCGTCCGTAATCTCAAGAAAATCGGGCAGCCCGTGGACCGCGACGAATGGAGCATGACGCCACCGACGGTCAACGCGTATTACAGCGCGGATCGCAACAACATCAACTTCCCTGCCGGCATCCTGCAGCCGCCGTTTTACAAGGCCGGACGCGATGCGGCGGTCAACTACGGGGCGGCGGGTGCGGTCATCGGTCACGAACTGACGCACGGCTTCGACGACCAGGGCCGCAAGTTTGACCCGCAGGGCAATCTGCGCGACTGGTGGACGGCCGCCGACGGCAAGGCCTACGACGAACGCGCCTCGTGCGTCGCGGATCAGTATTCCGGCTACACCGTCGCGGGCGATGCGCACGTCAACGGGCGCTTAACGCTCGGCGAAAACACCGCCGACAACGGCGGCTTGCGTCTCGCGTTGATGGCCTACCTTGCGGGTCCGGGCGCCAAGGTCAACACCAAACTGGACGGCTTCACGCCGGAACAGCGCGTGTTTCTCGGATGGGCCCAGGTCTGGTGCGATACGGCGCGGCCGGAAGCCGAGCGATTGAAGGCGGCCACCAATCCCCACGCCTCCAACAAGTACCGCGTGAACGGACCGATGTCGAACATGCCCGAGTTTCAGAAAGCGTTTTCCTGCAAGGCGAACTCGCCGATGGTGCGACCGAGCGCATGCCGCGTCTGGTGAATCGCGGGCCAGGTC
>DASXIR010000165.1:0-18312 GCA_036497895.1 Vicinamibacterales bacterium
GCTCATTCCGCTTCTCGACACGACGCTGCTAACGAACGCTCCTGGGGAACTGCGCGTCGGCAACCAACTGCTCACCGAACTGCATTCGGCCGATCGCATCGACCTCGTCATGGCGTTTATTCGCCGGAGCGGCATCGCGCCGTTAGTCGACACGCTTCGCAGCCATTGCCGGAACGACCCACGACCTGACGCGGCCGCCGGGATTCTCGGAATCTCGGCCGACCGCCGGTCTGGCGCGCCTGATCCAATCGGTCGCGTCCGCGACGGGCTGAAGCCGGTCGCCGGATCAATAATGTCTTTACACGATGGCTCCGCGCGTCCGCTTCGCTCCCTCTCCCACCGGGTATCTCCATGTCGGCGGCGCACGGACCGCGCTGTTCAACTGGCTGCTGGCGCGCCGGACCGGCGGCATCTTCGTCCTGCGCATCGAAGACACTGACACCGAACGCTCGTCTGACGAGATGGTGGATGGCATCCTCGACGGCTTGCTCTGGCTGGGCCTCGACTGGGATGAAGGGCCAAAGATCGGCGGCCCGCACGGACCGTATTTCCAGTCCGAACGCATCGACCGCCACCGCGCGATGGCGCAGGCGCTGGTCGATCAGGGCAGCGCGTACTACTGCTACTGCACCCCCGAGGAATTGAAAGCGAAGCGCGAGGCCGGGGAGGCGCAGTCCGGCGGCTGGGTGTACGACCGGACCTGTCTCTCGCTCTCGACGGCAGAAGTCGCGGCGCGCGAGGCGCAGCAGCGACCGCGCGCGATCCGCTTCAAGGTTCCCGCCGGCGCCACGCGCTTCGACGATCTGGTGCATGGACCGATTGAGTTCGACGCCGCCAACATCGAGGACTTCGTCATCGTCCGCTCGGACGGCCAGCCGACCTATCAGCTGTCGGTCGTCTCAGACGATGTGGAGATGATGATTACGCATGTGGTGAGGGGCGACGACCACATCTCGAATACGCCGAAGCAGATTCTCCTGTACCAGGCGATCGGAGCCGATGTCCCGAGCTTCGCGCACGTGCCGCTGATTCTCGGTCCGGATAAAAAGCGTCTGAGTAAACGCCATGGCGCGACATCAGTGACCGAGTACTCGCGCCAGGGTTTCCTGCCGGAAGCGATGTTCAACTTCCTGGCGCTGCTTGGCTGGTCGCCCGGCGGTAACGACGAGGTGTTCTCGCGACAGGAGCTGACGGATCGGTTTGCACTCGAAGGCATCAGCGGCGGCAACGCCGTGTTCAACATCGAAAAGCTCGAGTGGTTCAACCAGCAGCACATCGTCCGGCTCGCGCCCGAGGAAGTTCGACGGCGCATAAGGCCGGCGCTCGAATCAGCAAGCTTGTGGAGTGACGACTACCTCGATCGCCGGCACGCGTGGTTCTTCGCGGTGATCGAGTTGTTGAAGCCGCGCGCCAAACGGCTCGACGACTTCGTGGAGCAGGGACGGTTTCTGTTCGGCGATACGGTTGAGTTCGATACTGCTGCGGTAGAGAAATATTTGCGCCTCGGTGGAATGCACGAGCACCTCACCGCGCTCGATCGAGTGCTTCTGTCGCTGGAAACGTTCGATGCCCTGTCAATTGAACAAGTGATGCGCGCGACTGCTGACAGCCGAGGCGTGAAAGCGCCGACGTTGATCCACGCGATGCGTGTAACGGTCACTGGAAAGAGCGTAAGTCCTGGCCTCTTCGACGTACTCGCGCTGCTCGGTCGCGACCGTGTTCACGCACGCATCGTCGGCGCGATCGAGCTGCTCGACCGCCCATCGTCCTGAGCCGTTAGCGATCTGGTCCTCTCAACCTGCTGACCTGCCTCGGCTTGCGCGATGGTGCGGAGGGGCTTGCCGGGCCGCTTGCCGGTGCATTTTTGAGACTAGCCAAAATCGCACAATAAGTGCTTTTGTGGCAAACGCTTACAGACATTCCGTGGCACATCAGTTGCACAAACAACCTCCGTCAGGCACGTAAGTGCGGAGGAGGACCCGTGGCAAAAGAAGATCGAGGCTTCGCGTCGATGGACCGGAGCAAACAACGCGACATCGCCAGCAAGGGTGGAAAGGCCGCCCATCAGAAAGGTACCGCGCACGAGTGGACGAGCGAAGAAGCTCGTGAAGCGGGTCGCAAAGGCGGGATGGCCAGCCATCGTCGCAAGCAGGAACAGCCCGAGGGCATCGATCAGGATGCGATGATTCCACCGGTGGACCTCGAGCCGATGACCGGCACCGAACGATTGCCGTAACACGCGGAGACGGCCCGACAATCCCCGTGTCAGACGTGGCGCTTGCCGCTCCTGTTTTGGAACGGCTATAATCAGAAGTTCGCGCCCTTCGTCGCGTCGCGACTGGCACTGGGAGGTCGTCCAACGGTAGGACATCTGCCTCTGGAGCAGGTTATCGGGGTTCGAATCCCTGCCTCCCAGCCAAATTGCTGCCGAACGCTGAAGGCCATTCCACCGCAGCGATTTACTGGTTCGATTCCAGGTCGTCTGCCGGCTCTCGTCGGTACTGGTCCCGACGCCGCGCGACATTCGCGCGACTCAGGTCGTGGCCGTCACAACGGATTCAGAGTGCTCGCCCCCAGGCTGTGGCGCTCGCGTCACGGTTTCTGGAGCGCCGGTGCACGACGCTGGCGATCCCGGCCACGCCGTTCCGCGGTACTTACCCAACGCACTTCCGAGCAGCAGAATCAAAGGAAACACCATCCGTTGAACGGCCCTGGGCGGTAGCGCGACCTCCTGTGTGCGTCGATGTCGCCACAGCACGTGGGCGAGATAGAAGATCGGTGGTCTCGCTGAGGAACTCGCGTTGACCACGGCGAACATGGCCTGAATGAAGCGATCCATGTCACTCGCAGGAACCGTCGTCCCACTCATCTCCAACGGTTCATCACCCGCGTTCCACCAGGTGTGCCAGACTCCTGCGGGAACGACAGCGGTCTTTCCGGCTGGTACATCAAACTTCTCATCTCCGATCCGCACTCCGAGCAATCCCGATTTCACGAGGATCGTTTCGCGAGAATCAAAATGTACGTGGAGCGGCGGCCCGCTCGTGCCAGGCGGTAGCGAACCTTCGAGAAGGAGCACCGTATGCCCATCGACGCCGCGGACCCGCCGCATCCGGAGCATCTCGCCGGTGCGATGATTTTCCACGCTCAGGAAGGGTTCTGATAACTCCGGCCGGATCGACATCGTCTGCCTCCACCACCGTGGGCTTGTTGACGCGCTACAATTGACACCGTGTCAATCGCACGCCCGATAACCAATACGCCAGAACTTGACACGATGTCAAGTCCGACCCGGCGCCGGATTTTCGAGGCTGCCTGGAATCTGATCGTGGTGCGCGGCGAAACTGGTTTCACGATGGCGCAGATTGCCAAGAAGGCAAAGATATCGCGTCAGGCGCTCTATCTGCACTTTGCCGATCGGGCCCAGCTGCTGGACGCGCTCGTCAAGTACGCAGACGAAAAACGCGGTCTGACGAGCGCCATTCAGCACATCGCCGACGCACCCACGGCTCGCGCGGCCCTTGATCGCATGGTGTCGCTGCAGGCACTTCAGAATCCGCGCATCTGGGCGATCGCGCTGGCATTTGAATCGGTGCGCCGCACGGACAAGGCGGCTCAGCGCTCATGGCAGGGTAGGCAGGCCGGGCGGCTCGAAACGTGCCGCACGATCATCGAACGTTTGCGGCGCGAGGGCGAGCTTCGACCGCGGCTCACCATGGAGGAAGCCGCCGACCTCCTGTACATGATTACGTCGTTGAGCACGTGGGAGGACCTGGTGCTGGTTCGAGGCTGGACGGCCGACCAGTACCAGGAACGGGTTACGCGGTTGCTGTTGGAGGCTTTGACCGCCGCGTCCAGGTGAACACCGCCTACGGGCCGTGATTGCGTATCGGAAATGCCATCCGCCCTCTCATGCCGCCGTCAGCAACCAGTTGCGAATTCCGTCCCTAAACACCCAGCCAACTTCACTCGCTCGCGCTCGTTCCGTTGACTGGTCGACAGGTCTTCCGGCGCAGCGCGTCTTGCTTACGCTCTGTTATATCCGCGGCCCTGAGAGGCTTCTCCTCGGACTCGCCCAAGAACTCGGCTGAGCGTTCATCCTGTCGGCGCAGGTGCGATCAGCTCGACGCGGTAGGCCAGGCTGCGGTGAGGTGCGCGTGTCGTTCACGGACGAACACGGATGATCGTCTTCCCCTTGATCCGCGCGGTCGGGTTGAATGCGGCGACGGCGTCGTCGAGGATCGAGACGTTGCCGATATTCGTCCGCAGTCGTCGGTCCCGCACCCGCTTGATGATCTCGCTCAGTTGGGCACGATCGGGCTCGACAACGAAGTCGACCGCCAGGCCGTCGGCGGGCCGCGCCTCGGGCGGCCCGACGATGGACACCAGTGTTCCTCCGGCGCGAACCAGGCCTGCGGACCGCTTCCCGATGTCGCCGCCGATGACATCGAACACCAGATCGACTCCGCCGACATCTTCGAGGACCTCGTTCTCGAGGTCAACAAACTCCTTCGCGCCGAAGTCGAGCACCGTCTGACGGTCCGCACCGCGTCCGGTGCCGATGACGTAGGCGCCGGCCTCTCGTGCGAGTTGGGTCACCATCGACCCGACGGCGCCGGCCGCGCCATGCACGAGGACGCTCTGCCCCGCCTGAAGGCGACCGTGCTCGAACAGTCCCTGCCACGCGGTCAGGCCAGAGATCGGCAGGCTCGCGCCGACCGTGAAGTCGACGTCGCCCGGCAGCGGCGCGAGGTTGCGTGCCTCGACGGCCGCGTATTCCGCCAGGGTGCCGTCGCGAGTCCAGTCCGTGAGGCCGAACACCCGCTGTCCCACCGACAGCCCCCTCGTGCCATAGCCGAGAGCGGTGACCACTCCGGCCAACTCGTGGCCCGGGATCGACGGTGTTCGGTCGCGGTCGAGGCGATCGGTCCAGGTCGAGGGCCACGCCAGTTCAGTCGGGACGAATCCGGACGCATGAACCTGAACGACGACGTCGTTTATCGCTGGCTGCGGCTCAGGCCGCTCCATCAGCGTCATCCCGGCCGTTCCCGCAGACTGGTCCGTCACCACGATCGCTTTCACCGTACGCCTCCCTGTGTCGAGTCCTCGCGTGCACGGCTGCCGATCGACCCTTGTCCCAGGACGGATTATCGGACAGAAACGGATCGATCAGGTTCTTCGCCGCGCCTACCTTAATGCTGCTCAGCGTCAGGTATTGGCAAGTGATGCGGGTCATGGTGTGGTTCCCATGTGGCCGTGGCACGCATTTGAAGCATCAGCCAGCCTGTCGTGCTCGAAGATTGGTCGATCAGCGCGCGTCACTCACCGCGCCAGCGTTCTGTAATACAGGTCGAGCCCTCGAACGGAGCACAACACGCCCACGCACCCGAGCAGTGTGCGCGCCCAATTCATGCGGTTCCATTGGGCGACGGCCATGCGGATCGGGTCGAGATGATCTTGAATTGGCTCCCGGAAAAGAATGAGATCGCGCGGGACGAAGTACGAGATCGTGAGGACAACGATCAAGACGTAACACAGAGCGGACGCGCCGAAGTAGAGACGCAAAGATCCCGAGTCTCTCCAGAATGCGATCGTCGTCAGAAGGCCCAACAACACGGTGGGTGGTCCGGCCACGAGATAAAAACGACGGGGATCGACGTCACGGTAGTAGTCCCTGGCCGTCTGAATGGACGCTGGAATATTCGAACCCCAACTCCTGGCATCGACGAGAGTGTTGTACACGGTGACCATCGTCAGGCCCGACGCCAGGAAGATCGACAGAAAAGCGACGGCTACCTTCATCGTGCACCTCTGACTTACTTGGCAATCGGCGGCGACGGCCGCAGGCTACAGTTTGGCTCGTTCGAGAGTGTGCCATGTCCAACGCTGTGGATTTCAACCCCGTCTCAACCGTCGGGCTCGAATCGTCGCCGGTCGCGGTTGCGGACCGCAATCCTTATGTTGGTCCGCAGGCCGTGGGCGAGGGTGTGTTCGCGCGGCTGATGGCGGCGATCGACAACTTCAGCGCGGTGCCCAGCACGTTCATTTCAGGGCGCCGATCACCACCTGATCGGCGTCTCGCAGTAGCACATCACTCAGCACGAAGCCGGCTCGTTCGAGCAACCGCGTCCAGGCCGCGACCGGCAGACGGTCTCCGATCCGTTCGGCGTTGGGTGTGCCGAGGAGCACGGTGTGGTCGTAGCCGAGGAGCGCGTTCGCCCTCGACCAGAACCGTTCCCAGTTTTCGCGCGTGTAGCGCGGAGGCTGCCTGGCTTTCCATTCTCCGAATCCAGCCGCGAAGGGATGCTCCGGAGACGCCGGCTCCGCGAGCACAAACATTCCGCCGATCCGCAGCGAGCCGTGAACGTCCTTGATTAGCTGCTGCGCGCGCCGCTCGTCGAACCAATGCAACGCATTCACAATCGCCACGACATCGTAGTCGCCCGCAAATTCGCCGAGCCAGCCATCGTCCTGGAGGTCTCTCACCACGAGCCGTCCCGGTATGCGATCGCGCTGATTTGCAGCCCTGCAGATTGCCGCGAGGAACGGGTCTCGATCGACGCAGTCGATGTGACCCTTCGGATAGACCCGCCGGATGGCTCGGCCCACATCGCCGGGGCCGCAACAGAGATCCAGCACGCGGATGGCCTGGTCGCGCGGGAACGGCAACGCCAACGCGATCAGCTCGAGGTCCCGCGGTTTCGAGGCGCCTTGCTCGATCCACCACAACTCGAGCAATTCGTCGATGTGGCTGCGAATTCGCGCGTCGATCTCAGCGTGGCTGATGGGTGGCGACAGCATGTGACTGGCTCCTTGCAACCCTTCCTCCAATGACTGCGAGCGGCACGAGCGACATGAGAAACGTCAGGTGATACCAGATTGGAAACTTGTCCCAGAGGCTGATGTGCTGGGGGATGAAGAGCAAGAGCAGGAGCGCGCCGGTGACCACCGGCGTCCAGCTCGATCGCCCGATCAAACCGGTCATCGCGCCGGCCGCGAACGTCGTCAAAGCGCCGATCGAAAGCCGCGTGAGTTTCATCGGCAGCGTGAACGACATGTCGCCCGACGCTGCGACGTACTCGGGCCAGAACAATCGCAACAGGACACCTGCCGCCAGGACGCCGGCGAACCACGCCATCAACCCGCCGACCACGCCCAAAATCTGCTTTCCCATCGGCACCGCCTCCTGAGTATCGAGGGCGACTGGTCGGCCCATCCATGGCAGCCGTGCACCAATCTTGAGCGGTACTCTAGAGAAGCTCGTCGCAACGGGTCTTGGAGAAATCGGTCATCGCGCGCGGCACGAGATCGCCTGGAGTGGCTCCGGAGAACCGGACCGCCTCGTGGGTCAGGTGAGACTGGTCGAAATAGCCGTTCTCCGTCGCCAGCGAAGCCATCGGACGCTTGGCCATTTGCTCCATCTCGTGAAGCGTTGCCTGGAAGCGGACGATGGACGCGAGGCGCTTGGGGCCGAAGCCGACCCACCGGCGCATCAGGCGATTCAGCTGCCGAGGGCTGATACCGCTGCGGGCGGACAGCTGGGATGCACGCAGACTTCCGCGCTCGCGCTCGAGTTCGGCGAGGACAGACGCCACGACCGGGTGAATTGCGGCATGTTCGAGCCGCTCGATCAGAAACTGCTCGAGCGACGCGATGTGCTCCTCGGGAGTGCGCGGCCGCGGCTCGGCAGCGACGAGATGCTGGAACGGCTTCATGGTCGCGCAATCGATCCGTCGATCCACGAGCGTTTCCGTTGCGATGCCCGTCAGGATATATGCGACACCCGGTCGCAGCCGGATGCCCACTACAGTTGTCGGCGCCGCGAAGTGGCGCACATCGGGCTTCAGCAGGGGGCCTCGGAAGGTCCACCGGGAAACCGCTCCGTCCCGGAGCGGAGCGGAGATCGTAGTGCTCCCGTCCGCGATGAGCTCGAGGACAGCGTCGCGGTCCGCGGTGATCACCCAGAAGCAACCGACAAACGGCCGGAGTTTCTCCGTGGCTTCCCGAAAGCGGATCTCCGCACCTCGGACCAGCGTGCTGCCAACGCTCATGCGTCGAATCTCACTGGCGAGAGCATACTCGCTCGGAGCCGGGACATTCCCGGGAATGGTTCCTGACTCCTGACGAGCCGTCTTCGTCTGGTCAGCCACGCCGTGCCGCTTCGATCACGGCGACGTCGATCTTCTTCATCGACATCATCGCTTCGAACGCACGCTTGGCCTCAGCTCCGCCAGCCGCAAGCGCATCGGTCAGCGCACGCGGCGTGATCTGCCAGGAAAGGCCCCAGCGGTCCTTGCACCATCCACACGCGCTTTCCTGGCCGCCGTTGCCGACGATGGCGTTCCAGTAGCGGTCGGTCTCTTCCTGATTGTCAGTCGCGATCTGGAACGAAAAGGCCTCGCTTTGTTTGAACTGCGGGCCGCCGTTGAGACCGAGACAGGGAATGCCCAGTACCGTGAAGTCCACCGTCAGGACATCGCCGGCCTTACCACTCGGGTAATCACTCGGGGCCTTGTGAACCGCGGTCACTTCACTGTTCGGAAACGTGGCCGCGTAAAAGCGCGCGGCCTCGTGCGCGTCCTTATCGAACCACAGGCAGATCGTGTTCTTTGATTTCATCGTTGGTGTCCTTCCAGTGGAAGTTTATAAAAATTCTGACACGATCGCCCTGAAGGGGGCGCGCGACTCGGCCGCGAAGAGACGCCAGCGACGAGCTTGTTAGGCCGGCGAGTGTCCCCAGGCACCAGCGAGACATTCCTGCACGTTCGGTCCGCTCACGCGCCACGGCGAGTGCATCCAGAGACTGATCGATTCCCAGAACCGAGCCGGTCGGTCCCACGAGTTCTCCCGCGAGCCTCGCGACGTGGCCGAGGCCGCTGCCGAGGTCAGCGACCCGCATGCCCGCCTTCAGGCCGGCGGCCTGAAGAAACATCCGCGTCGGGCGTTGTCGATCGCCCAGTCTGCATCCGGGCCGAGCAAGCTCGGCCTCTACGAGCCGCCACCACCGCTATCAGGCCGAGCAAATTTGGCCCGTACTAACCGCCACCACGGCTAGCGCAGCGCGTCGTAGCGCACGGCGATGATCTCGAGCTGCTCGGGGCCACGTGGTGCGCGCAACGTCACGGTGTCACCGACCCTGGCGGTCAGCAGCGCTTTCGCCAGCGGAGAGCGCCAGGATACGCGTGCGTCGCCGGAATCGAGCTCGTCCACGCCAACGATGGTGACTTCGCGCTCGTCGCCGCTCTCAAAGAGCACAGTCACTGTGGCGCCGAAATGCACACGATGCGGCGTCTTGCCCGCATTGTCGACGACGACGGACTTGTCCAGCGTCTTCGACAGATAACGGATGCGACGATCGATTTCGCGCAGCTTCCGCTTGCCGTAGATGTAGTCGCCGTTCTCCGATCGATCGCCGTTGCCTGCGGCCCACGCCACGGTCGCCACGACCGGCGGCCGCTCCACCTTCCACAACCGTGCGAGCTCCTCCTGGAGTCGTCTGTAGCCGCCCGGCGTGATGTAGCTCTTGACCTCGTCTGTCATAGGTGCACGTCGACGCGTGCGGTCAACGTTCGACGTCCACGCCCGTGAGCGTGCTGCTCGGCAGACGATTCAGCGTCTGCCCTCGGGATTGGCGGCGCGCCAGGCCTGAAACGCGTCGATCGCGTCAGACTGCATCAGGATCTTCGACGAAGGATCGATCGTCACGGCGGACCGTTCCCTCACCGCCGTCTGGCCACTGCCGGCGGTCATCGGCAGCGTCACCACCTTGCCATCGGCGCGTACGTCGAGCGGCATCGGGAACGGCAGGTTGGCCGGCACTTGCCACCGTAGGCGGAGCATCCCGCTATCGCGCGTCGCAATCACCTTCGGCAGTGCGGCCTGATACAGATACACGTCGAAGAACCATTTGTAGTCCTTGCCGGTCACCTCGTTCACGATCTTGAGAAAGCCTTGCGTCGTGCCGAACTGCGGCGTGAAGTTTCCGGGCTTGGGATCGGGACGCCCGTACACCAGCCTGCGAATCGATGTAAAGAATGCCTCGTCGCCGATCAGCTGGCGCAGCGTGTGAGCAACCCAGCTCCCTTTTGGATAGATGTCGCCGCGAGGGCCGGTCGGATCTGCGTAGACTTCCTTCTCCGGCCGTTCCCTGCCGGTGACGAGCGGCTGCTCGTTGCGGATGCCGGCGCGCTGGGTCTTGAGTTGCGCCATGTAGTCGATTTCGCCGCCGAGGTACTCGGCGATGAGAGGCTGCGCGTACGAGCCAAGCCCCTCGTGCAGCCAGAGGTCGTCGTAGTTGGCGACCGAGAGCTGGTTGGCGAACCACTCGTGTGAGAACTCGTGATTCAGCAGCCAGTCCCATCCGAACATCGTTTTCGGATAGTTGTCGCTGTAGCCAATCAGCGTCTGGTTCTCGAGACCCGAGTACGGAACCCGGATCACGCCCATCTTCTGGTCGGGCCAGGGATACGGTCCGATCGTGCTCTCCCAGAAATCGAGCGTCTGCGGAAACTCGGCGAAGAGCTCCGCCGCCTGCTTCTCCTCTCCGGGAAGATAGTAGAAGCGCATCGGAATGGTGTTGCCAAAGCGGCTCTTGTAGTCGCCTTCCATCACTTTGTAGGGTCCGACATCGAGCACTGAGCCGTAGGTATGGATGCTGCGCGCGTGCCAGTTCCACGTGGTCCAGCCGTCCTTTTCGACCGTGCTGACCAGCGCGCCGTTGCCTGGCGCCATCAATCCAGCAGGCACGGTGTAGTGAAGGTCGGATGTCGCCGGCTTGAGCGTCGGGTGGTCGAGACACGGGTAGAGCAGATCGCAGCCGCCGCCCCACAGCGACGTGTCGATCCACGGATACTTACCGTCGGGCGTCTTCATCCACGTTGTGCCGCCTTCCCACGGCGGACGTTTTGCGAGCGGCGGCGTACCCGAATAGACGATGCGCGCTTCGAATGTGGCGCCGGCGGCGAACGGTGTCGTGAGCGCAATACGCAGCTGTCCTTCGGGATTCGAATAAGACGAAGGCGCGATCGTCTTGCCGTCGATGTCAATCTCCGAGATCGTGAACTTGGGAAAGAGATCGATGATCAGCGTGTTGATGGGCGCCGTTGTCCTGAGGCTCAGTACCGTGATGCCCTCGATGCGCTTTTCGTCCGGAAAGATTTTCAATGCGAGGTCGAGGTGATCGAAGATGAGCGCCAGCTGTTCGGCCGGCATTGGTCCGCCCATCTTGCGGGTCTGGGCCGTCAGGTATTTGGGATCGTTCGGATCGGTGACCGGTGCCGCGACTTGTCGCTGCGCCCGCGTCGCGGGAGCTTGCAGACACACCGCCGCGATCATCGCAGCCGCCATCGTCGCCGTGCGCGCCATCTGGATCCTCGTCATGATGTCCGCCAGATTGTCACGTTCTCGCGGCGAGGATAGCAAGCGCGGATCGCGACGAACGTCCGCTAACGCCCTGTCAGTTGCTCCAGCTGCTCCGGGTAACGCGCCCCCTGTACCGTGATCTGCGAAGCCAGGCGATCGATCTCGGCGAGATCGTCGGTGGTCAGCTCGATCGACGCCGCACCGATGTTTTCGTCGAGACGATGCAGCTTCGTCGTTCCAGGAATCGGCACGATCCACGGTTTCTGCGCGAGCAGCCACGCTAGCGCGATTTGCGCAGGCGTCGCGCGGCGGCGCGCGCCGATGGCTCCAAGCAGATCAATGAGTGTCTGATTCGCCTTCCGCGCCTCCGGCGTGAAGCGCGGGAGATCGTTACGGAAGTCGCTGCTGTCGAACGTGGTGCTCGCGTCGATGGTTCCGGTGAGGAAGCCTCGCCCGAGAGGGCTGTAGGGAACCAGTCCGATGCCGAGTTCCTCGAGCGTCGGCAGCACTTCCTTCTCGACGCCCCGGGTCCATAGCGAGTACTCGTTCTGCACGACCGTGACCGGCTGGACCGCATGGGCACGACGAATGGTTGCGGCGCCGGGTTCGGACAACCCGAAGTGCTTCACCTTGCCCTGATGAATCAATTCCTTTACCGCTCCGGCGACATCCTCGATCGGGACCATCGGATCCACGCGGTGCTGATAGAACAGGTCGATCGTCTCGATCTTCAGCCGCTTGAGCGAAGCATCGGCGACCTCCGCTATGTGCTCGGGACGGCTGTCCAGTCCGACCGGCCTGACACTGCCGGGAGCGAACTTGAAACCGAACTTCGTCGCGATCACGACCCGATCGCGGATCGGAGACAGGGCCTCACCAACCAGTTCCTCGTTGTTGAACGGGCCGTAGGCTTCGGCCGTGTCGAAGAAGGTGACGCCGCGATCGACAGCCAGGCGCAGCAGCTTGATCATCTCCTGCTTGTCCGCGGCCGGACCGTAGGAGGATGTCATGCCCATGCAGCCGAGCCCCAGCGCCGAAACTTCCAGGCCGTTCTTGCCGAGAGTGCGTGTCTGCATCGAGTTCCTCGCACCCAGAGTAGCCGATAGTTGCGTCCGTCCTACCTCGGCGGCATCCGCATCTCAGCACGCGGAAGGCCTGGCGCCGGATCGACGTTGGGGACCGAAATTTCCACGTACTCGATGGTGCCGTCGATTTGGCTGAGCCAGTGCGGCGTGCCCGGAAGATTGACGATCACGTCGCCGGGCCCAATCCTGCGCGCCAACCCGTCTTTCACGCCCGCTTCGCTGCGGACGATCTGATCCGGGCTCTCAATCGGATAAGGATCGCTGTCGATCGTCGGCGGAATCAGTGTCCCTCCCGTTACCATCGTCGCCGTCCCTTTGGTGACGACGACGTATTCGAGCGTGCGCGTGTGGGTGATCGCGTACTGCGGACCGCTGACCCGGCGCCGAACCACGCCCGGGGCCTTGCCAGGGGCAAGCGGGATGGAGCCGCCGGTTCGCGAGGCGACGACTTTCGGATCGAGACCGTTCAAAGCGGTCTGAATCTCGGCCGCGCTCATGTACGGCGAGGGATCGCGAAACGGCGGTACACGCTCATGTCCGGGCTTCATCGCGGTCTGCGCCGCGAACACGCCGCCTCCTCCGATCAATCCGCCGATCAGCAGCATCCCGAACGTCGCGCGTGTGAAGCCGGACATGTCAATCCTCCTCGCGTGAACGATGGCCGTCCCGACGGGCGAGCGCTACGGCTTCGCTCGTTCGAGGCCACGCGTTGGTGCGACCCGCCGCGGTGTTCGCAGCAGAGCATCCGAATACGCCACGGCCGCATCGGACGATCGTCCGAGCGCCAGGAGCGCGTCGCCAAGCAGCTCAGCGGCCGGTTTGTCCACGAATGGCGGCCCGAATTCGATCGGCATGGCGCGCTCGTGCTCCGCGGCAGTCGTCAGTGTCTGGATCGCCTCCGCCTGGCGCTGCTCGGCCTGCGCGAGGAGGCCGCGAATTTCAAGGACGATGACTTCGGCCCGTCGCCGGTACTGCTCGACGCCCTCACGCCGATCCGTCAACGTCGACAACACCGCCGTACGAGCACGCTCGAGCGTAGTCAGCTCGTCTCGCAGTGCCGCGGTGTCCTTGCGTGCCGCCGCTTTCAGCGCGCGGACGTAACTGCGCGTCAGCTTGGCACCCGCCAGTTCGCCGAGCGCGATGTCCTCGTCCGCGATTGGGTTGTCCCAGTCCCCGGTGTCGATCATGTACCGGCTCCACATCTGGATGTACGAGCCTGCCGCGGTGTTGTCGGGATCGAGAAGATCCTCTTCCGGAGCGCGCCCGCTGAGGCCGCCGGCGCCGGTGGCGACTGGACGGCAGCCGTCGAGGACGCGCCGCGCCTCGGCGCGGCGTCCCAGCTGCAGGTATCCGTATTCGAGCCAGGCGTTGTAGTGCCCGCAAGCCGGCGCCGGACGACCGGCGCTTCGCGCACGGTCCGAAATGACGCTGACCGCGCGCTCGTTTTCAAGCACGACCTCGTCCCACATCCCGAGAGCAAGGTAGATGTGCGTTGTCATGTGGAGCGCGTGCGGTGCGGCGGGCGCGATCAGCGAATAGCGCCGAGCGGCCGGCAAACCCAGCGCGGCGTGTGCGGGATCATCGTAGGCATGTATCAGGTAGTGCGCGAGACCGGGATGATTCGGATGCGTGGCGAACTCGGGTTCGAGGACAGCGGCGGCCTGCCGGTAGTTCGCCGCGTCGCGTCCCTCGTGCGCTGAACCCAGCAGTGCGAGTCCCAAAAATGCCGTCGCATCCACATCGTCTGGAAATGCATGGTGGAGACGACGCATCTGGTCGAGATAGAGGAGATCGCGCGCCGGCTTAGTGCCGGCGCCGTAGAGAGCCTCAACAGCTCGGAGGTAGGCGCGCTCGCGCTCGCTTCCTCCCTTGGCGATTCTCGCAGACGGGTCCGGACCCAGTCGCTCGAGAATCCGTCGTGCGCCTCCAAGATCCTGTTCCATCCAGACCGGATGGTTCTTCGTCATCGCCTCGCCCCAGTATCCCAGGGCAAACGCCGGATCCTGCTGTTGCACCTCGCGAAATGCCCGTGCGGCAGCGTCGTACTCGAAGTTGTGAAGTTGAGCCAACCCGAGGAGGAATGAGGCTTGCGCCGCCGGCGCTCCGGAATTGGCAAACGACACGTCCCCGACCCTGAGCGACTGCGCGGTCAGCGCGACCGAGCCAGCCAGCAGGACTCCGAGAACCCGGGTGGGGGACATTCCGCCGAGCATCCTAGCGTAATCCGCCGGTTTGGCGTGCTTGTGCTCCCGGCTAGGGCGCCGGCCGCCGGAGACGGTGTTCCGGCTCATTTCCGGGCGGCCAGCCGTACAATGGCCGGCATGCTGCACACACGTTCTGATGACGCCGAACTCAAAGCGTCGGAAGACCGGTTTGCCATGGCTTTTTACTCGAGCCCGATCGCCATGGCGATTACCACACTGGGCGAAGGCCGCTACGTTGACGTCAACGAGGCGTTCGAGCGGCAGATGGGTTATCCGCGCGCCGAGATCTGCGGCCGGACGTCGATCGAACTCGATGTATGGCCGGCGCCGGCCGATCGTGATGCGATGGTCGCTGCGCTCAGTCGGAACAAAAGCGTGCGCGATCAGAACGCTCAATTTCGCACCCGGTCCGGGCAGCTGATCTCGACCCTTTATTCGGCCGGGTTGATTACGCTCGACGGGATCCCCTGCGTGCTGGCGGCAATCGCCGATATCACCGCACAGCGGCGAGCGGAGGAGGCGCTTCGCCACAGCGAATCGATGTTCCGCATGGTTGCGGAAACGATGCAGGCCGGCATCTTCATCTGCCGGAAGGACGGCACGCTCTGTTATTTCAACCCGCCGCTCGAGCGCTTTTCCGGTTACTCCGCCGACGAACTCCGCCGCATCAAGGTGTGGGACATGGTCCACCCGGATTCCCGCGAGCTGGTCATGAAGCGGGCGATGTCGCGCTTGAGCGGGGTCGCGGCGCCAGACCGCTACCAGTTCCAGATGCGCACCAAGAACAACGAGGCGCGCTGGCTCGATCTCGCAGCCCAGCTGATTGAGTACGAAGGCGAGCCCGCGATCATGGGTACCGGCTTCGACATCACCGACGGGAAGCGAAGCGAGCAACAGGCCAGGGAACACGCGGGCCTGCTGCAGACGCTGATTGCCAACAGCCCGTACGGAATCATGATGGGCGGCAAGGACCACCGCATCCTGTTCTGCAACTCCGCGTTCCAGCGCATGTTCCAGTACAGCGAGGACGAGGTGATTGGCAGCGATCCCGACGACCTGATTGGCGCCCGGGACAACCCCGAGGCCGTCGACTTCAGCCGGCGCGTCCTCGGCGGCGAGGTCATCCACGCCACCGGCGTCCGGCGCCGAAAGGACAACACCCCGGTGGACGTGGAATTCCACGCCGTGCCGTTGATGACCGACGGCCAATTCGTCGGCTGCTTCGGCATTTACCAGGACATCAGCGACCGGATCGCGTCCGAGAAGAAACTGCGCGCTCTGCGCAGCCGCCTGACCCGCGTCCAGGACGAGGAGCGCGCACACTTTGCCCGCGAACTGCACGACGACATCGGGCAGCGGCTGGTGCTGCTCACGATTCAGCTCACGCAACTACAGAACGAAGCGCGAAACATCGCGCCATCGCTTGGGAAAGACCTCGATAGTTCGAGACGCCTCGCCGAGGAACTCTGTGCAGACGCGCAGCGCATTTCGCATCGGCTGCATCCGACCCAGCCGGCGCTGCTCGGTCTGACCAAGGCGTTGTCGAACCTGTGCGAGGCGTTCGCCCGGCAGACCGATCTGAGAATCGGTTTCGTCCACGACGGCGAGATTCCCCGGCTGCCGGCGGAGGTCGAGACCTGCCTCTATCGTGTCGGTCAGGAGGCGATCCACAACGCCACCAAACACAGCCAGTGCCAGCGAATCGACGTGGAGCTCTCGGTCACGTCCGGTTCCATTCGCTTGTGCGTGGCCGATGCCGGCCAGGGATTCGATCCTGGTGCGACCGAACACAACTCCGGACTGGGGCTCGTCAGCATGGCCGAGCGCGCGCGCAGCGTCGGCGGCCAGCTGACCGTGCACTCCGCGATCAATCAGGGCACCCGAATCGAAGTCCTGGTCTCGTTGCCGGCTCCCGCCGGCGTTCACGAACCGCAGCATTCGCGGCGATAGCGCTCGCTCAGGGTTTTTCGCGGGCGCCGTGCGGCTCGAGGTAGGTTATCAACGCCACGTTCCGCGCCTCGATTGCCACGAGCGGCGTGTTCGCACCGGGTTGACTATTGACGTTCAGCATCCGCGGCGCCTCAATCCGCCATCCGCAAGGATAGGCGGCGCCGCGATCAACAAGAAGGCCCATAAGACCTGGGTCGAAATGTTCGACGTGGTTTCTGGTGATACGATGCAGAACAAAACGCGACAGACGGAATGGTGTGCCATTCCGCGACCGACAGAGGAGGGAGCGAATGCGGTATTTGACGCTGGGCGCGCTCGTGTGTGCGTGCGTGAGCCTCGGATCGATAGCGCAGGCACAGACGGCCGACCCGCAGGTGATGGCGCCGGTCAACAAGTTCATGGAGGCGTTCAACAAAGGGGATACGGCGGGAGCCGCAGCCACGCACGCACCGGACGCGGACCTCGTGATCATCGACGAAGTGGCGCCGTACCTCTGGCGCGGCGCGCAGGCGTTCCAGACCTGGGCCGCCGATCTTGATCGCGACGAGAAAAAGCGAGGCGTCAGCGATCAGAAAGTGTCGATTGGAGCGGTCAAGCGGTTCGAATCGGACGGCACGTCCGCATACATCGTCGTACCCTCCACGTACACGTTCAAAGAAAAAGGCGTGGCGATGCGCGAGACCGCGCAGATGACGTTTACCCTGAAGAAGGGCGCCAACGGCTGGCTGATCCACGGCTGGACGTGGACCGGGCCGAGGGCGCAGAAACTTTCCGGCACCGCGGGCAAGTAGCCGCTATTGGGGCGACGGCCGCCACGCCGGCGTGCCGTCCTCCCACTGGTTGTCGGTCAACTGACGGACGTCGGTGCCGTCGAACCGCATCACGAACAGCTCGCCGTACGGCTGCGGCGCATCGGTGTAGATGCCTTCGTCCTTGAATCCCATGCGCGACGAGGCAAAGACGATGTGCTCGCCGTCGGGCGACCAGGCCTGGTGCGCGTCGTTGCCGTGCGAGTTGGTGATTCGCTTCAAACCGCTTCCGTCCGGCTTGATCGTGTAGATGTCGTAGTCGCCTTCAGTCAGCCGGGTGAACATGATCAGGTCGCCGCGCGGCGACCACAACGGGAAGTTGTCGTAGCCCTTGGTCAGCACCGCGCTCACGCGCGTCTCGATATTCATGATCTTCAGTCCCTCGCCGTCCGGACCGAACGTGCGATAGACGAAACGCTTGCCGTCCGCTGCCATCGACGGGAACGCGCTGTTGTTGACGCCGCTGGTTAGTTCGCGGAAACCGCTGCCGTCCGCGTTGACGATGGCGATCTGGGCGCCGCCGTCGGCACGGTCGCCCTGGTTGAGAAACAGGCTGTTGAAGCCGTTGTAAAACGCGTTGAACACACCTACAGCAAAAATGATGCGTTCGCCGTTGGGTGCCCACTGCGGCGCCAGCACGTTGCGCTTCAGATCCTGAAACACAATCTTCGCGTCGTTCGAGCCGGGGGTCGCGACTGCGATGCTCGACCCCAGCACCGTGCCCACCGGCGGCCGGCCGGTCACCACGAAGCGGTTGCCGTCGCGGCCGAATGACGGCAGGATGCTTGTCAACGCTAATTCGAATCCTGGATCGCGGCTCCAGATTGGCTTCCACCATGTTGGCGAAGCAGTCTGACGGCGGTGAAAGACCACCCGCGCGCCATCCGGCGACCACGAGGCGGA
>DASXIR010000166.1:0-3263 GCA_036497895.1 Vicinamibacterales bacterium
CTGCTGTTCTGCCGCATCATGCTGCAGAAGCCGAACGTGATTGTCCTGGACGAGCCGACCAACCACCTGGATCTCGAATCGATCAATGCGCTCAACGTGGCGCTGCAGAAATACGAGGGCACCGTGTTCCTGGTCACTCACGACGAGGACCTGATCGACGAGGTCGGCACCCGCATCTGGCATTTCGACGGCCGGACGATCCAGGACTTCAAGGGCACCTACGAGGAATACGCAGCGACGCTGGCGTCGTAGAGCGGCAGAGATCTGAGAGAATGGCCATGGGAGAGAACATGAAGGAACTGACGCCACGCCGCTGGTTCTTGTCGCGATTTGGAATGACCGCCTCGGCCCTCGGCCTTGGCGCGGCCACAGTGCATGGGCAATCCCAGCCAGCGCCGACGGCGCCAACCTCACCGGCCGAGGGACGCTGGCATCCGGCGCGCGAGGCGAAAGATGATTGGTACGATCAACTGCCCGGCGTCCACCGCATTTTCTTCGACACGCTGTCGGCGTCCGGTTTGGGCGAAGCGCAGGCCTTTGCCGGCAATACGTTCGAAGGCAACAAGAACGTCTACGGTCTCGAGAATAACGAGATCGCGATTGTCATCTGCATCCGGCACATGGCGACGCCCCTCGCCTTCGGGGATGCGATCTGGACGAAGTACGGATCCGTACTCGGGGACGCGATCAAGCTGACGGACGCGAAGACCGGCCAGCCACCGACCGTGAACAGCCATAAGGCCACGCTCGAGGCGCTGGCCAAACGTGGGGTGCACTTCGCGGTCTGCGACATGGCGAGCCATCGCTTTGCCGGTATGGTGGCGCGACGAACCGACGGCAACGCCGACGCGATCTACAAAGAAATGGTGGAGAACGCCGTCAGCAACGCTCATTTCGTTGCCGCCGGCATCATCGCAGTCAATCGCGCACAAGAGCGCGGCTATTCGGTCGCGTACGTCGGCTGATCTGCGGCGGGTTATCCGCGCGTCGGGATAATCCGTCGTTTCGGCAGGCGTTTCATCGCGCTGGCCGCGACACGCGGGTTGGTTGTTGGCCGCCGTTGATTTGCCGTCGGCTTGCGATGCTTCTTGCCGGGAGCGTCCACCACTCCGCCGCTCCGCCCTTTGGTATTTTTCCCGGCGGCCTGGGCAGCTGACTTCCGTACCCCGCGGCCCGGTGAGTCCGGAGCGAATCCGGCCAGCTGCTCGAGTAAATCGGCCGCTCGGTCGCGCACCTGCTGGATTTCGTCTCGAATGACGGCGGGGTCGAGCGCGTTCCCGGTTTTCGCCCGGACTGTACCGGCAAATCGTCCCACCTGCTCGGCGAACGCCACCAGCTTCGCTTCCATAGAATCTGAACTCGGTCTCGTCGAATTGGCCATCAACGTCTCCTGACGGTCTCGTGAGGCTCCCGTCCCGGCATGCGACGCACGTTCCGTGCCGCCGACAGAGTCACACCGCGGGTGCGGCTCAGCCGGGATAGAATCGCGGCATCGATCGGTATGGAGGGTCTTCAATACTTCAGCCTCGGCGATTTCCCATTGCAATCCGGCGTCACTCTGCGCGGTACCACGCTCGCCTTTCGGACCTACGGTGCGTTGAATGCCGCTCGCAACAATGCCATTTTGATTCAGACGTTCTGCGCCCGGACGATCGTCATGCCGGGCACGACCGACCTGTACTTCCGCGTCCGCGACACGAGCTCGAGGTGCAACAGATGCCGAACGCCCGAGTTGCGCCAGATTCCTTCGTCCTGGGGCCACGCGGCGCGGCGAGGCACTAACCCTGTTGACCACGCGTTCATCGACCACGCACTCGGGGAGCTGCTGACATGCGACTGAAAAGATGGGGAATCGTCTTGTGCGCAACCGCCGTCGTGGGCGCCGCCGGTTACCAGAATCCAGCGGTTCCCGATGCGCCGTGGCCGATCAATGGCGGCGTGGACAACATTCGCTATTCACCGCTGACACAGATCAACAGGGACAACGTCTCCCAGTTGCGCGTCGCCTGGACCTACGACTCGCACGACGCATTCAAGGCGTCGGAGATGCAGAGCAATCCGATTGTCGTGGACGGCGTGCTTTACGTGACCACACCGACGTTGAAAGTCGTCGCGGTCAATGCCGCGACCGGACAGGAGATTTGGAAGTTCGATCCGAGTGGCGGCGCGGCGGCCGGCGCCCGATTCCGTCACCGCGGCGTCACGGTGCACAAGGACCGTGTGTTCGTCACCTACCGCAGTTTTCTGTACGCGCTCGACAAGCGCACCGGCTCGCCGATCACATCATTCGGCAACGGCGGCCGGATCGACCTGCGTGAGGGTCTCGGAATGCCGGCCGAAAAGCTCAGCGTCAGCGCCAGCACGCCGGGTGTGGTGTTCGAGGATCTGCTGATCATGGGCAGCTCGGTGCCTGAGACCATTCCCGGTTCACCGGGGCACATCCGCGCGTTCGACGTGAACACCGGCAGGCTGCGCTGGATCTTCCACACCATCCCGCAGCCCGGCGAGTTCGGCTACGACACCTGGTCGAAGAACGCCTACAAGGTGTCCGGCGGCGCCAACGCCTGGGCCGGGGTCACCGTCGACGCCAGGCTGGGCATGGTGTTCGCGGCCACGGGTTCGGCGTCATTCGACTTTTACGGCGTGACCCGCCACGGCGACAACCTGTTTGCCGACTGCGTGCTCGCGCTCGACGCGCGCACCGGCAGGCGCGTCTGGCACTTCCAGGGAATCAAGCACGACGTCTGGGACTACGACTTCCCCGCCTCGCCGAACCTGGTCACCGTGACCCGTAACGGCCGCAAGGTCGAGGCAGTGGCACAAATCACGAAGTACGGCTACGTCTACGTCCTCGACCGTCACACCGGGGCGCCGCTGTTTCCAATCGAAATGCGGAAGGTGCCGCCATCGACGATCGACGGCGAGCGCCTGTCGGAACGGCAGCCGTACCCCGTCAAGCCGCCGCCGTTCACGCGTCAGGGCCTGACCGAAGAGATGCTCACCACGCGAACGCCCGAAGCGCATGCGGCGGTGCTCGAACGGTTTCGCAAGTATGCGACCGGATTCCTGACGCCACCGACGTTCGAGGGCACGATCATCTTTCCCGGCGTTGACGGCGGGGCCGAATGGGGCGGTGCAGCATTTGATCCGGACTCAGCGCTGCTCTACGTCAACTCGAACGAGATGCCGTGGATCGTCAAGATGATCCCGAACAACGACACCTCGCTCTACAACAGCAAGTGCGCAACCTGTCATCGTGAGGA
>DASXIR010000167.1:0-11877 GCA_036497895.1 Vicinamibacterales bacterium
TACGCGATGGGACAGAACCTGGATCGTTCCGACGAACTCCTGATTCACGCGGTTGCCGGCGGGATGCCCGACGGCGGCAAATATGCGGTTGGCCGCGCCATCGCGTATCAGCGCAACGGCGACGCCGCGCGCAGCCTTCGACTGATGAATGCAGCGGTCGAGGCCAATCCGAAAGATCCCGAGCTGTGGCTGTTCCGGGGTCGCTACCGCACCGAGAAAGGGGACTGCCGCGGTGCGTCGGATGATTTTTCGCGCGCGACGACGCTGGGGCCGACGAATCCGGCGGCGTTCAGCGCGTCGGCTCTGGCCCGGCTGTGTCTCGGGGATCGCGCGGGCGCGCGTCGTGACTTCGAGCGCGCACTGCAGCTCGACCCTGCCCAGCCGCAAATCCGCGAATATTTGTCCACGTTGGATCGATGACGAGCACAGCGCAGCGGCGGGACACGTCCGGCTGGCGCCGCGTGAGTCTGCGTGTCGCCGCGGCCCTGTGGTTTGCCGTCGCCGTGTCTCTCTGGTGTGTCGTCAATGTCCTGGCGACTCAGCGTCCAGCGGCGCCATCCGATCCCCGCGATCATGCCCAGGCGATGCGTCATCTGCGTCTCGGTCAGGAGAACCTGCGGGCGGAGCAGTGGGACAAGGCGGAAGTCGAGTTCAAAGCCGCCGTTAAACTCGAGCCGACGCTGGAGATGGCTCACTACGGGCTCGGCCAGGTGTACATGAACACCAGGCGCTTTCCGGCGGCGGTTGCGGCGTATCTTGCGTGCCGCGACGCCTTCACAACCAATATCTCCAGATTGGCCGCCAATGACATGCAGGCTGAACGCGCGCTCGACGATGAAATCAGGAATCTCGAGGACGAGCGCATGCTGCTGGCCAGTGGTCGGGGGAGGTCGATGTCGGGCGGTCCCGCCGAACTCGACCAGCGCATCAACGATCTTCGCCAGCGCCGATTCCGCGACCCCAAGACGGCGACCATCACGCCGACCTGGATCTCGCTCGCGCTCGGCAGCGCCTACTTTCGTTCCGGCGCGCTGGCGGACGCGGAACGCGAGTATCGAGCGACGCTGACCGTCGATCCAAAGCTGGGCGAAGCGCACAACAACCTCGCGGTCGTCTGCCTGCTCACCGGCCGTTTGGACGAGGCCGACGTCGAAATCAGGATGGCGGAGAAGGCTGGATTCCGGGTGAATCCGCAGCTCAAAGAAGATGTGAAGAAAGCAAGGGCGCGACCCTGACGCGCCGGGTGCGGACGCGGTCCGGGCTATCATGGAGAGTTGCTGGAGGATTCCCGGACATGACGGATCGGAACTGGTCGGCTGCTGCCGCAGCAGCATGGATGTGCGCGCTCTTATTCGCAGCGCCGGCGCACGCGCAGGTATTCATGGGGCGCATCGACGCGACCATCGAGGATGCCGGCGGCGCTCCAATCCCTGCGGCGCAGGTGGATCTCACCAGCGGCCAGATTCTCGGCCAGGTCACTGACACCCAGGGACAGGTCCATTTCCTGAATCTCCCTGCCGGCCTTTACGCCGTTCGCGTTTCTACGCCGGGTTCGGCGGCGTCCGCCACGAGTGCTCTCCTCACGGTTCTTGCCGGCTCCAGCACCCGTCTGGTGTTGCGCATGCCGGCTCCCGTCGTCCCTCCAGAGGTGAATAAAGGGATCGTGGTGGCGTCCTCCGGCGACGTGATGCGCATGACCACGACGACTCACGTCGAGCTCGAACCGCTCCAGGACATTCCGAGCGGCCGCACTCCCTGGGTCGTCCTGCAGACCGTTCCGACGATCTACGTGGATCGGGTGGACGTCGGCAGCTCCGCCGCGAAGGATCAATCCAATTTCTACGGCAAGGGCGCGATCGGCACCGACAATACCTGGAATCTGGACGGCGTGCCGGTGACCGACATGGGCGACAACCTGCTGCCGCCGGCGCTGGTGAGCGGTTCGTTGGGAATCTATTACGACTTCGACAGTGTTCAGGAAATTGCGGTCACGACCGGCGGCGCCGAGGTGCAGAACGCTACCGCGGGTGTGGGCGTCAACATGATCCTGAAGTCTGGATTCAATACGCCGACCGGCAACATGCGCCTCAACTACGAAAATGACTGGCTGCAGGCGGTCAATATTTCGCCGGCGCTGGCAGAGTCTCTCGGCAACACGGCCGAACGGGGCAATCGGATCGATGAATATTTCGACCGCGGTGTCGACATCGGCGGGCCGATTTTCAGGAACCAGCTGTGGGTGTGGGGTACAGCCGCCTACACCAAGCTTCACCTGACCACCCTGCAAGGCTTCGCAGACGATACGGACTTCACAAACTACTCGCTCAAGTTCGACGGTCGCGCCACCGACGACATTCGGGGCAACTTCACCTATTACTACAACAACAGGGAAGAGGAAGGGCGCGGCGCCAGCGCGCTGCGGCCGCCCGCGACGACGTGGAACCAGGCCAGCCCGACCAGCTTTTACAAAGGCGAAGGGCGGTTCGTCGTCGGCAACAAGTTCTTTGCCTCGGCCAGGGTTGCAGTGTTTCACGGCGGATTTGATCTCGAGCCGGTCGGCACACTGCTTCAGACGTACTACTTCGACGCCGGTCTGGTCGCCCAGAACAGCTTCTACGCGTATCGCAGCGATCGGCCGCAGCGCTATGTCGGCGGTGACGGCAATTACCTGATCGGCAACAATCAGCTGAAGTTCGGCGGCGCCTGGCGATCGACTCCGGTGAACACCCAGCAGATCTACCCGGGGAATCATCTGATAGCGACCTGGAGCGGCTATCCGAACATGTACGTACAGGCGGCCCGTGACTACGGCGCGGTGACCGACGCGAGCTACCTCAACGGGTTCGTCTCCGACACCATCTCGCTCAACCGGCTTACCCTCACTGGTGGCGTCCGTTTCGACTATCAGACTTCGTCGCTCGGCGAAGCGTTCGTGCCTGCGGTTGACGGCGTTCCCCTCCTGCCGGCGCTGACCGCACCAGCCATCAGCAAGGTCCTCAGCTGGACCAACCTGACGCCACGCGTCGGGCTGACCTTCGCGCTCGACGAGTCGAGGAAGACGATCGTGCGCGCCAGCTATGCGGTCTTCGCGTCGCAGCTGCCCGGCACCGAGGCCGCGTTCGTGTCGCCGATTCAGCATTCCTACGCGTACTACAACGCCATCGATCGCAACACCGACGGCGCCGCGCAGATTGGCGAGGTGCTGTTCACCCAGGGCTTACAGGCCTACAGCGGATTCGATCCGGCGAACCCGTCCAAGCTGGCGTCGGTGAACACCGTCGATCCAAACGTCAAGGCGCCGATGACGCGGGAACTGATGGCAGCTTTCGACCGGCAGCTGGCGCCGAACATCTCGGTCAGTGCCGGTGTCACGTATCGCAAGATGACTGATCTGCTGTGGGCGCCGCTCACCGGCGTCACCTCCGCGAACTACACGCAGACCGGCGTGCTGGTCGGCACGCTTCCGGAGGGCGCCGGCGCTTACCACGTGCCGGTCTACGCGCTCAACGCGTCAGCCGTGCCGCCCGGCGGCGGTGAGACGCTGACCAATCGCCAGGGTTATTACCAGCGCTACTTCGGCATCGAGGCGAGTGCGACCAAGCGCCTGTCCGATCGCTGGGCGGCTCACGTCGGCTTCTCAACCAACAGCTGGCGGGAATACTTCGATGATCCGTCCAAGTCGATTCTCGATCCGACGCCTGCTCCCGCGCCGTCACTGAACCGGCCGTTCGCCGGACCGCAGGTGGCCGGCGGCACGATCGCGACCCTCTCGAGCGGCAGCGGTCAGAGCAGCGTCTATATGGTCGCGCCCGGCTATCAGCTGGACGCGAACGGGACGGTGCAGATCAAGTGGGGAATTGCCATCACCGGCAGCATGCTCCTGCGTCAGGGCTACGCGGAGCCGTTCTATGCGAGCAACATCTCAACCGGCGATCCGCTCGGCAAGAAAACCGTGCTTCTGGTGCCGCAGGTGGATACCGTCCGGTTGCCGTCGGTGACAACGCTCGACGGCCGCGCCGAGAAACGCTTCAAGTTCGGCAAGTCGGTTCTTGCAGCCGATTTCGACGTCTTCAACATCCTGAATTCGGCCACGGTTCTCGGCAAGCAGTACGACGCCAGCGCCTCGAACTACGACCAGACGCTGGAGATCATGAGCCCGCGGGTCATCCGCGTCGGCGTCAGATACTTCTTCTAGTCAGTCCGCGAACAAGAGCACAAGTCGTCACTGATGCCAGTCCAGGCGCGCGAGGCCCTCGCGCGCCTGTTGACTGTACGGTCCGCCGCTCGCGAGGTAGCGCCGGTAGTTTTCAATCGCATCGCGACGATCCTGCTCGTTGGCGATCCAGCGTTTGGTCGGCTCGTAGAAACGCCGCCGGGCGAAGTAGCGCAACTCCATCGCCTTCCCGAGATTGAAGTAGCTCGTGGACTCGGATGGATTCGCCTCGATGCCCTTTCGAAAGGATCCGATCGCGTCATCGAGGGCGCCATGCGAGGTCTGAACGACCCCAAGCGCGTTGAACATATCGGGATCCTTCGGCCAGCGCTGGGCGCCGTCACGCAACAGACGGATCGCCTTGTCGGGCTCCTTCAGCTGCACGTAGCCGTCAACGAGATCGAAGTAGACCGGTTCGAATCCGGTCGCCATGGCGCGCACTTTTTCCCACTCGGTCACGGCCTCGCGGTATTCGCGCAGCGCGTAGTCGGCCTGGCCGAGCATGTAATGCGTCCACGGCTCCGCGGACGGACTGGTCACAGCCACGCTGAGCGCCATTCGCGCGCCCACGACGTCGCCGCGCTGATAGGCGTCCCAGCCGTCCGACGCGGCCTTGTCGGCCAACGGATTCGGCAGCAGCAAGTCGATGTGTTTGTCGGCGTCAGGCCGCCAGCGGACCGCCGCCGCCGGATTGATGTTGGCCGTCTCGCTTTCGAGGTGATCGCTCCCGAGTGCGACGGGTGGCGTCGGCAACTCAGGCGAGTCCAGGGGCGCCACCGGCTCGGCCGGTGATCCGGCCGCTGGCTCCGGCCACGGCTCGCCGGCGCTGACGCTCGATCGGGCCGCGGGCGCAGCCGCGGCCCTGAGCGTTCCAGCAGCGTTCGGCGCGGCGGTATAACCACGGCGGGCGCGCACCGTGACGCCGGGTCGCTTCACGGCGACGCTGATCTTGTGAAACTTGCCGTCCGGCGTGGCCGTCGGCGTGTAGCCGAGGACGTAGTAGTTCGTCGCATCGTCCATGATCTGCGCGATGGCGCGATCGAACATGTTGGTGTTGCGAACGACGAAGCCGCCAGTGTCCACCGCCAGGCTGTTGACCGAGTCGGCGCCCATGTCCATCTGCTCGAGCACCCGCATCATGTTGTCGCTCGCCATTTTCTGATCAACTGAAACGAGCCCCCTGGTGGCGCCTCTGGCGTCGAGGGTGTAGATGCGGGCGTTTACGCGCGCTGCCAGACTGACGGCGTCTTTGACCAGCGACCAGGAATCGTCGGCGAGAAACCCTTCAGTAAGCAGTACAACAGTCTTGCGGCCATCGAATTTGCCGAGTCCGGTCAGCAGCGTATCGAGCAGCTGCAGCGTTTGCGCGCTCTCCGCCCGTACGGACTCGGCCAGCTGATTCGCCTTGGCTGCGACCGCGCCGGCCGCATCACCTGCCACGCACTGGGTTCGATCGTCCGCGCAGGCGCGCGTGATGGCGTTGCCAAGAACGTCCTGCTGGCCGTTGACGACAATTTGCACCGCTTCGGTCTCGGTCAGGCGAGGCCATTGAGCCTCCTCGAACACCCGCATGTTCTTGCTGTGATTCGGCCGTGCGCTTTTGACCGCCTTGATCAGCTCGTCGCGGTCACTCGTCACCCGGTTGTTGACGATGTGACCGTTCGCAACGACGCCACCGAAATCGCCAGCGTGGAGCTGTTTAGTGAACAGGTTCAGCGCTGCGGCCTGAGTTTTCTGAAATGCGCTCGAGGTCATGTGCGCATCGTCGAACACGACCATGAAGAGGTCGGGTTGACGCGGCGGGGCGGGTGAGCCGGTGGTTGCGCCCACGATTGGCGCCGGTGCGCGGTCGACACCGGTCCACGCGTTTGCGGCCGTCAGGCGAAGGTAGAGCTGCTGGAGCTGTTGCGGATGCCCCTCATCGCGCAGCTCGAAGTCGTCCGCCGACAAATCGCTGACAAAATGGCCGGACTTGTCGCTGACGATGACGTCCACTTCAACGAGGTCGGTACCGGCTTTGAAGGAAGGACCGGGAGGCTGTGGTGCCTGAGCGTGGAGGCAGACGGCGAGTGCCGCAATCGAGACGCCGTGGAGCGATGAGCGGGGAATCTTCATGTCCACGCTCCCTTATTTCATCACACCGCTTTCAGGCGTTCCACACCGGTTTTACGGCCGACCGCTGCGGCTCCCGCGGTGCTGCGCGTCCGCGAACAGCCGTTTTGCATCGGCACGAACCACCTCGGCCTGATTGCGATTTCCGAACATCGTGAATAGCCGTGCGGCCAATGCGTAGCTGTCCGGTGTCGGCACGATCCGGATCATCTCTGTCAGCGCCTGTTCGGCGTCCGTGGGTCTGCCGTCGGCTTGATAGAGCATCGCCAGGCTGCCCCGGGCGCGCGTGTTCTGCGGGAAGAAGCGCAGCTCCTGCCCGAATTCGGCTTCGGCTTCGGGATAGCGTTCGAGTCGAGCCAGCGTATCGGCCGTGTAGAAATGCAGCTCGGCGACCGGCACCGCGTCCGGCTTCTTCGAATCGGCCGACGCTTTCTCGAACAGCGGCAGGGCGTCTGCGTACTTGCCCTGATCGTAGAGGATGCGCCCCTCGATGTAGTCGGGAAGGGGGAAGGCGGGATCGTCTTCGTGCGCCTGCGCGGCTTCCGCACGGGCGGTGTCGGCGTCGTGCTTCGCGAGCGCAATCCGGGCCAGCATCTCGTGCGCCGACGCCCGCGAGCGGTGGTCGTCAGCGGCGGCGACTTCGATTGCCAATGCCGCGCGATCGCGGGCCTCGTCCAGCTTGCGAAGTTTCAGCAGAGCGGCCGCGGCGCCGATGTACCCGGCGGGCTCCTGGGGTTGCAGCTCGCTGTAGCGGTGATAGGCATCGAGCGCCAGGTCGTAGCGGTCGATACGCAGCGCAAACGCCGCGAGCTGACTCCAGACGTCGGCCATCTCGGGATCGTCGCGCAGAATCTTCTGCAGCAACGCGATCGCCTCGGGCCATTTTCGCGCCACGGCGAAGTCCACCGCCGCGCGGTACTGCTCGAGAATCTGCAGTTTGTCCTTCGGATCGGGCAGCGAGTCGCCTTCCGCCATCGGCGCGGAGGCCTGGGCGCCGACGTAGCCGAGCGACTGCAAACGCTCCCGCGCTTCCGCCGACACGCTGCCAGGAGCCTGGATGGTCGCGCCTGCCGTCACTGTATCGATCGCGCTTCGGAGCGCCGAGCGCACCTGAGTCCGCTGGTCCGCGATGTTGGTGCGCTCGTGCGGGTCCCGGCTCAGGTCGTAGAGTTCTTCGTGCGGCGCCTTGATGTAGCGATACCGTTGGTCGGTGAGGGCGAGGAGTTCGCTCCAGCCGAAGTGATAGCGCGCGTAAAGCGCCTCGGAATAGATGGTCGCGGGCGGGAGTTGGCCAGTGCCCTCGAGTAACGGTTTCAGTGACCGACCCGCCAGGTTGCCGGGTGCCGGCGCCTTGACCAGGTCGAGCAGCGTCGGCACCAGGTCGACATGCTGCACGAGATCCGGGACCCGGCGTCCCTTTCCGGCGTTGCCCTCTTGCTTGATGATGAGCGGCACGTGGATCGCTTCCTCGTACACGAACAGCCCGTGCTCCTGTTCGCCGTGATCGCCCAACCCCTCGCCGTGATCCGACAGCAGGACGATGGTCGATCGGTCGTAGAGTTGATGCGATTTCAGGTACGCCATCAACCGGCCGACAATCTCGTCGCTGTAGGCAATTTCGCCGTCGTATGGGGCGTACTGCTTGAAGCGATCGGGCGGCGTGTACGGTTTATGCGGCTCGTACAGGTGCAGGAACAGGAATACGCGCGAGGTGCCGACCGAGTCGAGCCAGTGTTCGGCGATGGCTTCCGATTCGCCGCCGTCGCGCTGGACCTGACCGATCGAAAGATCCGGCGAGCTCGGCGGCATCTCGGCGTCGAAGAAGTCGAAGCCCTGACTGATTCCGGTCTCCTTGCGCAGCACGAACGAGGACACCACGCCGCCGGTGGCGAAGCCGCGCTCGCGCAGCAGCTGCGGCAACATCCGTTCGCCAGCTTTCACGACGAAGCCGACATTGTCGCGCACGCCGTTCTCGAACGGCAGCCGGCCGGACAGCAGCGCCGCATGAGCAGGCAGCGTCTGGGGCGCGTGTGAGTAGGCGCGCTCGAAGACGAGGCCATCGTCCGCGAGGGCGTCGATGGCCGGAGTCCGGACCCCGGTGTAGCCGTAGGCCGGCAGGTGGTCCGCTCTCAGTGTGTCGATGGAAATGAGGATGATGGGGCCGGCGACCGGCGCCGACACGCGAGCGTAGCGCCAGCCACCCACGGCCGCAAGCCCGGTTCCGACCGCCGCGAGAACCAGGATGACGGCGAATCGAATCGGACGGGACACGTTGCCCCGCTACTTTTTGATCTGTTCGATGATGGCTTTGGCCTGCGCCGCTTCAGGCGCCGCGGGGTCGGTGGCGATCGTTTTCTCCAGCAGCTTGACCGCGCCGTCCTTGTCGCCCTTGTTCAAGGCGACCAGTCCGAGCTTGAAGATGGGTTTGCCCCAGCTCGGATCCATGTCGGCGGCGCGCTGATACAGCCTGGCCGCTTCGTCGGTGTCGTTCTTGGCGAATTTCACCTCGCCGAGGTTGTAGAACACTTCGCGCGTAGCCGCGGGACCCTGCGACGCCTTCGTGAGCGTGTCCTCGGCGCCCTTCAGATCGCCCTTCTCGAGATCGGTCATGCCGATGCCGATGGTGGCTTTCTCATTGCCCGGGTCGACCTTCAGGATCTCGTTGTAGGCGGCGAGCGCGCTGTCGTAGTCCTTTTTGTTGCGATACGCGGCGGCAATCTGCAGGTTGATCGCGCTGAGGGCCGGCGCCTTGGTGAGGATCGCCCTGTAGGCGGCGATCGACTCGTCCCAGTGCTGACCGTTGTAGAGCGCATCAGCGGCGGCCAGTTCGCCCTGCAGATCCTTCGGCGTCATGCTCCCGAGCGCGCCGACCGGCGCCGGGCCGCTCTTCTTCAAGGTGAAGGTGAGCGGCGGATTCGGCGCGCCGATGGTCTGGACGTTCAGCTGGGCGGCCTCGCGGCCGAAGCCCGGCGCCTGAGCAGTGAACGACCAGGCGCCGGTACGCAGCCCGATGATCGAGAAGCGTCCCTTGTCGTCGGTAGTGGCGGTGAAACTGCTCGGAGAGGCGGCCGGATTTTCGGCCGTCACGGTCGCGCCCTTGAGCGGTTGGCCGGTATCGTCCTTGACCGTGCCGCCAATGCGGCCGGTCTGCGCGACTGCGTTGAGGGAAAAGGCCGCAGTGAAACACACGGCCAGCGCGATTTTAAACACTGAGAAACGCTGCCTCATAGTCGGTCAGTATATATTGAATCCCGTGAGGCGAAGCGCAGCCGTCGTGGCTCTTGCGGTGGTCATTGTGGCCGGCCGCCCGGCGGCACAGACGGGCGTCGGCGCGACTCCGCCAGTCAGCGAATCGGCCCGGGCATTCGCGCCGATCGCGCCGCTGGTCGATGCCGCCATCGCCCGCCACGAACTTCCCGGTGCGGTCGTGCTCGTCGGCCGCGGCGACACCATCCGTTATCAGCAGGCGTTCGGACAGCGCGCCGTCCTCCCGGTCCCGGAGCCGATGACCGAGGACACTATTTTCGATCTTGCCTCGCTCACCAAGGTCGTCGCCACGACGACCAGCGTGATGATGCTGGTCGAACAGGGGCGTATCAGGCTGACCGATCCGGTATTTCAGTTCATCCCCGGTTTCGAGGCGCACGAGAAGCGCGGCATCACCATCCGTCACCTGCTGACCCACACCTCGGGCCTGCGTCCGGATCTCGAACTCGAGGTGGAGTTTCACGGTGCCGACGAGGCGATCCGCCGGGCCAGCGACGAGACGCCGACATCGCTCCCAGGCGAACGATTCGTCTACAGCGACATCAATTTCTTTCTCCTCGGGGACATCGTGCGGCGGGTCAGCGGCGAGCCTCTCGATCGATTCGCTGCCGAACGCATTTTTCAGCCCTTGGGGATGAATGACACCGGCTTCCTTCCGCCGCCGGCCAAGCGTCCGAGAATCGCGCCGACCGAGCGGTGCGTGGCGCTCGAATGGCCGTGTGCCGCCATCGCCGGAATCGACCGACCGTTTCTGCGCGGGGTTGTCCACGATCCGACGGCGCGGCGGATGGACGGTGTTGCCGGCCACGCCGGGCTCTTCAGTACGGCCGCCGATCTCTCTCGCTTCTGCCGCATGCTGCTCGCCGGCGGCCGGCTCGGCAGCGTGCGGATCCTGTCGCCGGCGACGGTGGCGCGGATGACGCTGCCGTCCACGCCGATCGGCATGCGCGACGTCCGCGGGCTCGGCTGGGACATCGATTCGTCGTATTCCGCGAACCGCGGCGAACTGTTTCCGATCGGATCGTTCGGCCATACCGGTTTCACCGGCACATCGCTGTGGCTGGATCCCGCATCGAAGAGTTATGTCGTGTTCCTGTCGAACCGTGTGCATCCCGACGGCAAGGGCGATGTGACGCCGCTGCGGGGACGCGTTGCTACCGTCGCCGCCGCAGCGCTGCTGTCGTCTGACGACGTCGCGTCGGCTGCACCGCGAAACGGGGCAGCGCAAGTGGCGCAGGCCAGATCACGCGACGAAAGGTCCACGGTCCCGACGACGAGTCGCACGCCGCCGCACGAGGTACTGGCCGGGGTAGACGTGCTCGTCGCGGAAGATTTCGCCGTCCTGCGCGGAAAACGGATTGGTCTGCTCACGAATCAGACCGGCCAGTCACGCCGTGGCGAGAGCACGATCGACCTGATCGCGCACGCTCCCGGCGTGTCGCTGATCGCACTGTTCAGCCCGGAGCACGGGATGCGGGGCGAACTGGACGACAAGGTCGCCTCTTCGAAGGACGAACGAACCGGGTTGCCGATTTATTCGCTCTACGGCGACACCCGCCGCCCGACTCGAGCGATGCTCGGCGGTCTCGATGCGATCGTCGTTGACCTGCAGGACATCGGCGCGCGCTTCTACACATTCCCCGCCACAGTTGGCTACGTCCTCGAGGAAGCCGCTCTGGCCCGTGTCGCGGTCATCGTCCTCGACCGGCCGAACCCGATCGGCGGCGTGGCGGTCGAGGGTCCGAATCAGGATCCGACGGCGATCGGGTTCAACGGTTACCTGCCGATGCCGATTCGCCACGGGCTGACCATCGGTGAGCTGGCGCGTCTCTTCAACGGGGAGAAGGCGATCGGCGCCGCCTTGACTGTGGTGCCGCTCAAGAACTGGCGGCGCGACGACTGGTTCGACGAAACCGGATTGCGATGGGCCAACCCGTCGCCGAACATGCGAACGATGCTGGCCGCAACCGTCTATCCCGGCATCGGCGCCCTCGAAGGCACCAACATTTCGGTCGGCCGCGGTACCGACACGCCATTCGAGCAAATTGGCGCGCCGTGGATCGACGCGACCGCGCTGGCGATGGCGCTGAACGCTGCGGCGATGCCCGGCGCGCGCTTTTATCCGGTGACCTTCACGCCGGCCTCAGGAGCCAAACTCGGCGGACAGGCCTGTCATGGGGTGTTCCTGGTCGTCACCGATCGCGACCGCCTTCGGCCAGTCGCCATGGGCGTCGAGATCGCGTCCGCGCTGTCACGCCTCTACGGACCGCAATTCAAGCTGGAGG
>DASXIR010000168.1:0-30322 GCA_036497895.1 Vicinamibacterales bacterium
CTTGCGGTCATGGGCGCCGGTGAACGCGCCTTTTTCGTAGCCGAAGATTTCCGACTCGAACAGCGTATCGGGCAGCGCCGCGCAATTGACCGCCTGAAACTTGGCCACGGTGCGGCGGCTCAACTCGTGGATCATGCGGGCGACGACTTCCTTGCCCGATCCGGTCGGCCCGAGAATCAGCACCGAGATGTCCGACTTCGCGGCGGTGCGGATCCACTCGAAGACGATCAGCATCTTCTCGTCGCGGCCGATCATCTCGCGGAAGCGCTGGACCGACGGCGACTGATCCTCGGTGCTGACCTGGGCGCGGCGCTCAAGGAAATGGTCGAGCTGATCGCCCAGCGCGTCCGTGGCCGGGCGCTCCGCCAGGTAACGCGGCGGGTTGCCAGGGATGGCCATGGCGACCCCAAAGTCCACCAGCTCCTTGACGCAGTTCTCGACGTCCAGCCGCAGGCGTCCGAAGGTCTGCATCAACGACTCGACGTCGAAGCTCTCGTCAGGCCGCGAGTTCAGATAGCGGATCAACCCGGCGCGCAAAGGCGACTGGACCAGCGATCGGAAACGGGATTCCGGGTCCGACGGTTCAGTCGTTTTGGCTGACGCCCCGGCACTCGCCCGACGGGCGTTGAATAGCAGGTCGTCCATGTAACCGCTGGGGTTATCGGTCGGTACCCCCGGGAGCCTTACTGGCCGCCGGTCCGGCGCGGTAGTAGTCGGTCTGGTAGCGCTCGATCAGGTCCTTCATCCGGGTGGCGTCAGCCTTGGGGTGGCCGTGGCAGGCGATTGGGTCGGTGCCGCCGCTGGTCTCGATCAGGATGTTCGACAGCAGCAGGCCGGTCTGGATCTTCACCGAGGCCACATGTGCCAGATGAATCGTCTCCTCCCGGCGTCCGACCCACTGCGGCGTAAACTGCACGACGCTGGTGGGCGTGATCAGGACCTGGGTCGGAAACAGGTGGTTACCCGCGCTCAGGCGGCTCGCCCGGAACACGTCTCCGGTCGCGAATGGACGGTTTCTGAACCAGATCCAGGCGATCAGGAGTGCCAGAAACGCGACCACGCCGGCGATTGGCCACCACAGCCACGCGTATTCTCCCGTCACAAGGGTCGATGTTAAGCTAAACCCTCTGACGTCACAACTTTGACGTGCGAAGTCGGGAAGCCGAATTCTGAAATCGACTCATGGGAACGCTATCGACTGAGCTGGCGCCGCACGCCGAGCGTCTGTCGCCCCGGCCGCGAATCTACGCTGACGCCAATGTCCCCGCCGGCCTCGTCGCGCACATGCGTGACACGCTCGGATGGGATGTGCTGTTCGTGCTTGAAGAGGCCGATCTACGCCGGGCGCCGGACCTGAAGCACTACCAGCTCGCCCAGCAGCTGCGCCGGACGATTGTGACACTCGACCGCGATTACCTCGACGATCGCCGCTTTCCGATCGAGCGCAGCGGCGGCGTGCTGGTGATTCAGGGTCCCGGCGAAACCCAGCTCTCGTCGCTGCTCGACCGGATCGATCGATCGTTGTTCCATCCCCAGGACGCGATTGATCCGGTACCGCTCCCGCTCGAAGGGCGCAAGCTGCAGGTCAACACCGATTGGGGTCGCGAATGAGCTCGGAGACTCGATGATCGTCCTGTCGGGCGCCGCCCTGGTATTGCCCGACCGCATCCTGTCACCCGGTACTCTGGTCATCGACGAAGGCGTCATCGTCGAAGTGCGGCCGGACCCCCCGGCCGGCGGTCACGGCCAGTCGCCGTTCGCCTTTCACGGCCACTACATCGTTCCCGGATTCATCGACGTCCACGTCCACGGTGTCGACGGCGTTGATACGCTCGACGCCAGGCCCGAAGGCGACGCGATCGCATCAATTGCCCTGCGGTTGCCGCGATACGGCGTGACCGCGTTCTGTCCGACCACGGTCGCGTGCGCGCCGGAGCGCCTTCGCTCGGTGCTCGATCAGGTGCGCCAGGCTCGCGAGATGGCGTCTCCTCGCGCGGCACGGGTATTGGCCGCTCATCTCGAGAGCAATTTCATCAATCCGGACTACAAAGGCGCGCAACCGCAGACCTGTTTGCGGAGCCCGCGTCTGGCGCTTGCCGACGCAGACGATGAATCAAACCGGTCCGGTCGGCGGCGACGTGATGACACTGAGTTCGATGGCGCCGAAATCCTGGCTGAAATCGAGCGCGCGTCCCCGGATGTCGGCATCGTGACGCTCGCTCCTGAACTCGACGGCGGACTCGAACTGGTTCGATGGCTGGTCGCGCGCGGTCATCGGGTGTCGCTCGGTCACTCGGCGGCCAGCTACGACGAGGCGGTGGAGGCGATTGGCGCCGGCGCACGCCACGCCACCCATTTGTTCAATCGCATGCCGCCGCTCGGCCACCGCGCTCCGGGCCTCGCCGGGGCCGTGCTGCACTCGGACGAAATCGCGGCGGAGATCATCTGCGACGGCGTGCACGTGCATCCGGCGATGGTGCGCGCAGCGATCGCCGCCAAGCGGCCGTCGCGCGTCCTCGCCATCACTGACGCGACGGCCGCCGCCGGCCTGCCGCGCGGCTCACGCGCAAGCCTCGGCGGCCAGCCGATCATCGCCGGCGAGTCGACCGCGCATCTCGACGACGGCACGATGGCGGGCAGCGTGCTGACGATGGATCGGGCGTTCCAGATTCTGGTCAGTCGGGTCGGGTTGTCGCTGGTCGACGCGGCCACTGTGTGCGCGACGACGGCGGCGCGAGAGCTCGGCCTGGTGGGGCACGGCGTGCTGGCCCCTGGGGCGATTGCGGACCTGACCATCCTCGACGCCAACTTCTCGGTCGTCCACACCTACATCGGCGGCCAACTGGTCTACGCTCGAAACACCCCGGCCACCGTTTCCGTCTAAGCCAACCGGAGGGCCTTCATGACGTTTTCGTCAACCACGACTGTCGCTGCCGGGACGATTGCGGCACTGCTCGCCACGTCCGGGTGCATCGATATCGCCGGCGCCGACCTCGGCAAATACGTCGAACGCGAGGAAAAGCACTTCGTGGTGGCAGGAAAGCCGGACATCTCGTTGACGACCTTCAGCGGGTCGATCGAGATTCGGCCCTGGGACAAGCCCGAAGTGAACGTCGTGATCGAAAAGCGCGGCTACGACAAGCAGGCGATCGAGGCGATCGAGGTCAAGGCCGAAGCGAGCGGCAATCGCGTCGAGATCCGCGTCACCGCGCCAAAAACCGCCGGTGGTTTCGGGTTTCACCTGGGTGATTCGCGATCCGCGAAGCTCATCGTCTCGGTGCCGGCCTCGGCCGATCTCAAGGCGAGCAGCGGCGACGGATCGATTGACATCGCACGCGTGGCCGGGACGCTCGAGCTCCGGTCCGGCGACGGCAGCATTCATGGGACGGGCCTCGACGGCACCGTCACGGCTCACACCGGCGACGGATCGATCAAACTCGATGGCGTCACCGGTTCGCTGAACGTGGACACCGGCGACGGCAGTATCACGGTGGCCGGCGCGTTGACTGAGGTCAAGGCACGATCCGGCGACGGCAGCGTGACGATTCGGGCTGGTTCGGGGAGCGCCGCGAAGAGTGACTGGGACATCAACACCGGCGACGGCTCCGTCACGGTGACACTGCCGGAGGGCTTCGGCGGCGAGCTCGATGCACGCAGCGGCGACGGCAGCGTCCGCATGACCGATATCACACTGTCGAACGTCACTGGTGAAATCGGCAAGCGGAGCGTCACGGGCACGCTGGGCTCGGGCGGCGCCAGGGTGCGCATCCGCACCGGCGACGGCTCGATCACGCTGAAGCGATCCTGAAGCGGCGCTATTTCACCATGCGGCCGGCCGTCAGGAATCGCCGGTAATCGGAAAACACCTGACGGTTGCGCATCGACTGGAGACTGCCGCGGATGATGAATACGGTCTCGATCGACTCGGGCAGCAGCATCGCTTCGTCGGGATCGTTGAAGGGCACTGTTTTGTAACGGATGATCGTGTCCTGACGCTCGACCACCATGCTGTTCTCGAAGTTGTGGGCACGTTGCAGCTTCCAGGGCACGCTGACGTCGGCGTATCCGGCCAGGCCCTTTTCGATGCGAACTACCTGGTAGCTGACCGCGTCGATCCAGATACGTCCCTTCTCGACGACCGGCGAGGTCCACGAGTAACAGTCGTCGCGACCGCTCTCGGATTCGGACAGCTCGCCGTTGCCCTCCGGCTTCCGCGCTTTGAATTCGATGACGAACGTGTTCCGGTCCTTACCTTTTCCGGGTCCCGCGGCCGCGAAGGTGTACTCGTCACGGTGTGAAGGCAGCAGGAAGGCCAGCGGTTCGGGCGACAGCGGATTTCCGTCCGTGCATCCATCGCGCCGCTTGCCGTCTTTTTCGCGCGGTGGCTTGCCGTTGACACGCACCAGCTCGCGGACCACCTTCGCTTCTGTCGATTCGCCGCCGGCGTCCGCCTCCACGTGCAGCTCGTATTCGGTGATGCGCGCCATTCCCGACGGCATGTAGTCGCGGCTGACAGGCTGCATGGTCTGCTTTTCGGTGCACACCACGTTCTGTGCCCGGGCGTAGTACTCCGCGATTCGCTGGCCGACCCGGGCGAGGAGCGTCTCGAGATCGGGCGGCGCCTGCGCCGTGACCGTTGTCGCCGCCGCCGCAAGCGCGGCCGCCAGAACCCATCGCACGCCGGGAAGATACTCGCAGGTTAGACAGGCGTCAATCGAAGAATTTGAGGATCGAAGTTCCTAAGATTTCGTGTGTCTGTCGTCAGCGTAGCTCGTCGGATCGACGATGTTGTCTTCGATGAACGCATTGTGCCGCTCGCGGCACTTGCTACAGAGGCCGCAGTGCAGCGGCAGCGCTGCCGACTCTTGCGGGTTCATGCACGACAAGGTCAGTTCGAACGGCACGCCCAGTGCGATGCCGCGGCGGATGACTTCCGCCTTGCTGACGCCTGCATACGGCGCCTCGATCTCGATCGGGTGGGCGAGGCCGAGCGACAAGGCGTGAGCCATTGCGCTCCGGAACTCCGGCGTCGCGTCGGGGAACGGGTTGTGAGCGAGCGTGCCGAGCACCAGCCGGTCGAGTTGCGCCGCGGCGCAATAGACGCCGGCCTTGCCAAGCAGGATGATGTTTCTTCCCGGAAGGTAGACCTCTTCGTCGGCGGTGTCGTATCCAGGCGGACGGCCCTCGACCGCCCAGTGGCTGGCCGCGTAGACGTCGCGCATGTCGACAGTCAGCGTCACCAGCGGGCGGACCCGACCGGTGAACGCATGGTTTGCGAGCAGCGCCAACGCCATCGCGCGCTCGGCCTCCTCCCAGGCCAGGCCGACGCTGAGGTAAATCGGCTGAACCTCGGCGCGCGCCGCTTCCTCCGCGACGAGCACCGCGCTATCGAGGCCGCCTGAGAGCAGGACCGCAGTGGGCATGATGAAATTGGTGGTGGGAACTGGGTGATTTGGTGTTTTGCTGGTTTGGTGATTTGATCAGCGAAAGCATAGATCGCCAACCCGCCCGGTCAGTGATTGCATTATGTACTCTGTTACCAAGCGTATCGAATTCTGCTACGGCCATCGTCTGCTCGATTACGACGGCGTGTGCAAACACCCGCACGGTCACAATGCCGCTGCCGAGATCGAAGTGCGGACCGGCACCCTCGACAACCGCAACATGGTCTGCGATTTCAGCGACATCAAGCGGATCGTCAAGGGCTGGATCGACCGCGAGCTCGATCACAAGATGCTGCTGCGCCACGACGATCCCCTGGTCGTGCCGCTGCAACAGCTCGGCGAGCCCGTGTTCCTGCTCGACAGCAATCCCACCGTCGAGCGGATCGCCAAGCTGATTTTCGACCAGGCCGTCGAACACGGCCTGCCGGTTGTGCGCGTCACCGTGTGGGAAACACCCACATCCTTCTGCGAGTACAGAGAAGAACACGGACGGTGAGGATTTGAGGATCTGAGAATCTGAGGATCTGAGGAATTGAGGATCTCAGGATTTGTCTGAGGATCGACGGACTCTAAGCGGCGTTCTTAAATCCTCAAATCCTTAAGTTCTCAGATCCTAATATGTTATTTAGTCTCATCGTCTTTGATTTGGACGGCACATTGGTCGACTCGCGACGCGACCTCGCCGACGCTGCGAACGCCGTGCTCGTCGAATGCGGCGCGAGTCCGCTGACCGAAGAGCGGATCGGTCGCATGGTCGGCGATGGTGCGGCGACGCTGGTCGCAAGAGTCTTTGCCGCGTGCAATCTTGCGCAACCGGTCGACGCGCTCCAACGATTTCTTGCGGTCTATAACCACCAGCTGCTGCATCACACCAGGCCGTATCCCGAAATGGCGCGGGTGCTGGCGACGCTCGAGCAACGCGCGGCTCTGGCTGTGCTCACGAACAAGCCGTTGGCCGCGACCCGGGAAATTCTGACCGGGCTCGATCTCGCGACCTATTTTCCCGAGACTGCGGTTTTCGGCGGCGATGGTCCGGTCGCGCGCAAGCCGGATCCTTCGGGCTTGCAGCGGCTGATGGCGATGGCCGGCGCCGCTCCTCACGAGACGCTCATGGTTGGCGATTCGATCGTCGACTGGCGGACGGCGCGCGCGGCGAAGTCGGCGATGTGTCTTGCGCGATACGGATTCGGCTTCGAGACGTTTCCGCTTGAACAAATTGAATCAGCCGATCGGTTGATCGATGCGCCGATCGATCTCCTGGCGCTGTAGGGAATCTGTACGTTCCTACTGGTGTTCCTGTTGGGCTACGATGCAGCCAGGGTTGCGTCTCACCAAATTCCCTTCGATTCCGCTGGCATCTGCATTGCTCACTCTCGACCGTCCTACAACCAGCGACGCGGCGCCGTGTGCGAAAGCCCGTAGAATACCCAACCTATGCCGACGTCATTGATTGAGGGGCAGGGACGCTCCAGCGGACTGGTGGACGTCCTCGACCGGGTGCTCGACAAGGGCCTGGTCGTCGCGGGCGACATCAAGGTGTCGCTCGCCGAAGTCGAGCTGCTGACGATTCGGATTCGACTGCTGATCTGCTCGATCGACAAGGCGGAACAGATTGGTTTGGACTGGTGGAAATACGATCACCATTTGTCGCCCGGGAAGCAGGCCTTGTCGGCCGAGAACGAGGACCTGCGCAAACAGGTTCGCGCCCTCGAACGGCAGATTGCGTCGCTGACGCGGCGCCGCTCGCCGCCCTCGATGAGATGACGAGCCGTCGCGCCCGGGGATGACGGTCCAAGGAGTGTTCGATGCCCGTTGAACGAGTCACAGGTGGTACCAGCCTCATCGACGTTCTTGATCGCGTCCTCGACAAGGGAATCGTGATCGATGCGTGGGTGCGGGTCTCACTGGTTGGTATCGACCTGATCACGGTCGAAGCCCGCATTGTCGTCGCCTCGATCGATACCTACTTGAAATATTCCGAAGCGGTCGGCCAGGTTGGGCCTGTGTCCAAGCCGGCGATGGACGGCAAGGGGTACGAGGAAGTCATTGCAGAAAACGCCGCACTCCGCGCTCAGCTCAACGCCGCGCCCACGACCCGCGCTCGTGGCCGTCGGCGGACAGCATCGAGCCGCCGCTAAGCGCGACGAGGCGGCGGCGCCCCGCGCCGGCGGACCCCAGGTACCGGTGGTGGCCGGGAGTCGCATCGGCGAGCCTGACGCAGCGCTGACAGCGCGGCTGAGGCTGCTCGAAGGCTTCGTCGGACGGGCTGAGCTCGTCGATTGCGCGCAGCTCGCGCTCCAATGGCTTGGCGACGAGCTCGGCATCGTCCGCAGCGTGTGTCTGGTGCGGCGGGCCGGCGAACACGCGCTCGCCGTCGCCGGCTGGCACGGCGTGCCAAGCGCGGCGATTTCCGGTTTCAGCATTTCGCTCGACGATTGGGGAAATCCCCTTGTCCCGGCGCTCACCGATCGCACGCCACTATTCTTTTCCGCCGCGCGATCCGCATCCGATCGCCGCCGGCGTCCGGTCACGCCACTCGAAGACAACGCCTTTCACGTCCTGCCGCTCGGCGTCTCCGGGTTCTCCGAAGGAGCGTTCGGCCTGCTGTTGGTCGGACAGACCGCAACGCCCGGCGCCGAGCTGCAATGGTTTACGACCGTTTTCAGCCAGAAGCTGGACCAGATTGTCCGCCAGCAGTCGCTGACTGACGGCGACAAGCAGCATGGCCGGGAACGTTCGCTGCTCTACAGCATCATCAACGCGGTCAGCGATCCGATTCTGCTCACCGACCCGGAAGGCCGCCTGCTCATCGCCAATGCCCGCGCCCTGGCTTTGTTCACTGCCGCCGAGGAAGAAAGTGAAGGACGCCGCGGCGCGGTGCGGATGAACAACATGCTGCTGTCGTCGGCGCTGTCGAGCAAGGCAATCGAAGAGACTGGTGCCGCCCGTCGTGAACTGCTGCTCGTGAACCCGATTGATGGATCGGATCTGGTTTTCGAGCTGTTGAGCACGGTCGCCGAGGATTCCAGGCACGGCAGCGGGGTGGTGTCGATTCTGCGCAATGTCACCGATTTGCGACGAGCGAGTGAGGAGATCGAGGACAACTATCGCAAGATGCGCGTCGCGGAGGTTCTGGCGCGCGCCGAGAGCGATCGACTCAACCTCATCATCGACTCGGTCGCCGATCCGATTGTCGTCACCGATGCCGGCGGCGGGACGTCGTTGATGAATGCACCGGCTGAGCGGCTGTTCACTCTCCCGCGCGGCGCCAGCGCCAGCGAGCAGCGCGCCGTGCAGGCCAACGACGCGCATTTTTCGTCGTTCATCGCCGGCATGCTCGTCAGCGCCGATCAGCGGCGCGTCGGTCAGATTGGTCTCAACGACCCCAGGACCGGAGAGGCCATGCCGGTCGAAGCGATCGCCGGCAAGATTCTGTCCGAGCACGGTGAGTTGACTGCAGTGGTCACGATCCTGCACGACCAGCGCGAAGCGATCGAGCGTGCGTTGCTCTACGAACAGCTCAAACAGGCATCGGACGAGCTCGAACGAAAAGTCCATGCCGCGACCGCCGACATCGCGCATCAGAACGAGCTGCTGCGACGCCAGGCGGTCGAGCTCGAACAGGCTTCGGCGCTGAAGTCGCAGTTTCTTCAGAACATGTCGCACGAGTTCCGTACGCCGCTGAACGCGATGCTCGGCTACACCTCGATGCTGCTGCAGGGCGTCGCGGGCGAGGTTCAGCCGCAGGTGCGGCGCCACCTCGGGCGCGTGGAGTCCAACGGCCGCCACCTCCTGACGATCATCAACGAGATCCTCGATATTTCGCGCATCGAAGCGGGACGCATGCCGTTGCAGGTGTCCAGGTTCAAGATCGCCGATCTGATCGCCGAGGTGCGGGCCGAGCTCGAGCCGATTATCATACGGTCGAAGCTGTCGGTCACGGTCAGGCTCGCGCGCGATCTCACGCCGGTCTCGAGCGATCGTCAGAAGGTGAAACAGATCCTCTTGAATCTGCTCAGCAACTCGTTGAAGTTCACCCACCAGGGCGGCATCACCATCCTGGCGCGGCGCAACCGCAAGGAGCGGGAGATGACGCTGTCAGTCGCCGACACTGGTATCGGCATCGACCCCAACGAACACGACAAGATCTTCGAGGACTTCCGACAGCTCGATAACTCGCCGACTCGCGCCTATGGCGGCACCGGCCTCGGCCTCTCGATCTGCCGCCGGCTCGCCCAGATGCTCGACGGCCGCATCTCGGTGCAAAGCCAGCCCGGCGCCGGATCGACGTTCACGCTGACCCTTCCCACCAGGGGACGTTCATGACCACCAAACTGGATCGCCCGCGCGTTCTGCTCGTTGACGACTATCCGGATGCACGCGAAATGTACACGGAGTATCTGGAGTTTTCGGGATTCGACGTCGTGCAAGCCGGTAATGGTATCGAAGCGCTGCAGCGCGCGGCCGACACACGTCCGGATATCATCCTGATGGATCTGTCGCTGCCGGTGATGGACGGCTGGGAGGCGACCCGTCGGCTGAAAGCCGACGCGCGAACGGCTGCGATCCCGGTCGTCGCCCTCACTGGACACGCGCTCGCCGGCATCTCGGAGGGCGCCAGGAACGCCGGCTGCGATGCCTTTGTCACCAAGCCGTGCCTGCCGGAAGACCTGGTCAACGAGATCCGGCGGATCCTCGACCATCCGTCAGACGACCCCAGGAAGGCCCGCAGGAGCGGCAAGTATGCCAAGACGAACGGCTAACGCGCGCCAGGCACGTTCGACCGCCGCGCGGCGCACGCCGGCTGACCGCTCGCGGGTCACCCGGCGGAAGCCGGCGCCGAAGAGCAAGCCTGCCGCGAAGCCGCGCGTCGTGGACCGGGCCCCTGGGCGGCCCAGGATTCAGGACCCGATCGCCGCGTCGGTCCCGACCCTTTCCCCCAGCGCGAGCCGCGGCAAATACGTCTACTGCATCATCGAATCGAGCGAGCCGCTGCGGTTTGGCCCGATCGGCATCGGCGGCGACCCGTCCGACGTCTACAGCGTGCACTACCGGACGCTCGCCGCGGTCGTCTCGGACGCCCCCCTCGAAATGCTCGATTCAACGCGCGAGAACGTGCTGGCTCACGAGCGGGTCAACGAGACGGTCATGCGTGACCACACGGTGATCCCGATGTCGTTCGGCACCATCTTCAAGACCCGCGAGGACATCGTCGAGCTCTTGCGATCCGCGGCCGAGGCGTTCGGCGACGTGCTGAACAAGATGCAGAACAAGCTCGAATTCGGACTGAAGGTGTTGTGGGACCGCGATCAGGCGATCCGTCAGGTCGAACACGAGGACGAGGACATCGGCCGCCTGAAGGAGGAGATCTCCAGTCAGAACGGCCCGACCTACTTCGCCCGCATGCAGTACGGACGGATGATCGATACCGCGCTGCAGGCGCGGTCGGAACGCTACGTCACCGGAATCCTCGAGCAGCTGCGCGAAGTGTCAGTCGCGTCGCGCATCAACAAGCCGATCGGCGACAAGATGATCATGAACGCCGCGTTCCTGATCTCGCGCGACCAGGAGGCAGCGTTCGACACCAAGGTCAAGTCGATCGCCGGCCAGTTCGACAAGCTGACGTTCAAGTACACGGGCCCCTGGCCGCCGTACAACTTCGTCAACATCAGGTTGAAGCTGGAGCGGGCGTAGCACGTAGCAGCCACCTCGCACCCCGCACCTCGCACCAGTATTTTGAAATGTTCATCCTGGACTCTCTCCTGATCGGCAGCCTGCGGTTCGTCCTCGACAAGGTTGTGGCTGCCGCTGAAGCGGAGGCGCAGGACGATTCGGCGCTCCGCGATCGCCTGTTGGAGGCGCAGATGCAGCTCGAGCTCGGCGAAATCTCGGACGAGGAGTTTGTCGTGATCGAGCGCGACGTCATCGAGGGCATTCGCAGGATCAAGGGCGGCAACCGGCGCGCGATTTCGATGGCGCCGCAGGATAACGTGGTCGGCGTCGAGATCGAGAGTTTCGAACCTGGCGTCCGGAAGTAAACGCCGACGCTTTGTGTTTTACGGCGGAAAAGGCGGGGTAGGTAAAACCACCTGCGCCTCCGCTTATGCGCTGTCAGCCTGCGGCCGTGACCGCCTTCGCGTCCTGCTCGTCTCCACCGATCCGGCCCATTCCCTGGGTGACGCGCTTGGCGTCAAGTTGTCGGGCACGCCAGCACGCATCGGTCCGTTGCTCGACGCCGTCGAACTGGATGCGAGCCGGGCGTTTGCACGATGGCTCGACGAGCATCGCCGTGCGCTCGGTGACGTCCTCGAACACGGCACCTGGCTCGACGCGGATGACGTCGATGCCCTGCTCGATCTCGCGATCCCCGGCGTCGACGAACTGGTCGGCCTTCTCGAAATCGAGAGAATGGCGAACCGGTCCTCATCAAGCGGGAGCGGACGGGGATACGACCTTATTGTCACCGACACCGCGCCGACCGGACACACGCTGCGCCTTCTTGCTGCGCCGGAAACGGTCGCGGCCGTGGCCGAAGTCTTCGACAGCCTCCAGCAGGAGCATCGACTGATTCGGCGTCAGCTCGCGCGCGTCAACCGTCCCGAAGCAGCGGATCTGCTGATCGCACAGCTGATAGAACAGGCGCACGACACGGCGAAGCGGCTTCGCGATCCGGGGCAGACCGCGCTGCACTGGGTGACGCTGGCCGAGACGCTGTCGCTGGCCGAGACCGAGGACGCGGTCCGCATGCTGGACGAGGCCGGCCTCCGCGTGACGGACATCATCGTCAACCGCGTGACCGAGGCCAGCGACGGATGCCGTCTGTGCGAGCGTCGCCGGGAGGAAGAACGAAGCGTGATCGCCGGCCTGCGACAGCGGCTCGGCCGTGGTCGCCGGGTCCGACTGGTTTCTGCGGCGACGCGCGAGCCGGTCGGGGTCGCAGCGCTCACCGCGCTTGGGGATGGAGCGGCCAAACGTCGCAATCACGCCGCGGCGCCAGATGACAGCACTGCCCGAGATCGCGGGACCGCCCTTTCAGGGCCGCCTGGCCGCTCCCATTCCGACCCGCCCGCGAGTCCGCGGTTCGACGCAGACGTGTTCCGCGGCGCATCGCTGCTGTTTTTCGGCGGCAAGGGAGGCGTTGGCAAAACCACGGTCGCGGCGGCTACCGCCGTGAAGTTGGCGCAGGGACGCCCCGCGCAGCGTTTCCTCTTGCTGTCCACCGACCCCGCACACTCGCTGTTGGATGTGTTCGGAGAGCGCGCTGGTCGGGTCGACCCCGATCAACCGCACACGGTGACCGGTGCGCCCGCCAATCTCCACATCCGCGAACTCGACGCGCCGCGCGCGCTGGAGGTGCGCAGGGCCAGCCTCGAAAGCGCGCTCGACGACATCGCGGTCGCGGTTGGATCGCTGGGCGGAATGGGTGGTGGCATCGGTGACAACGCCGCGTTGCACGGCCTGATGCGCCTGGCCCCGCCCGGCATCGACGAGCTGTTCGGCATTCTTGCCGTGATCGATGCGCGCGCAGCCTACGATGTGGTCCTGGTCGACACAGCGCCGACCGGCCATGCGCTGCGACTGCTCGAGATGCCGGATGCGGCGCGCGAATGGACCCGGCTGCTGTTGCACATGTTGATGAAGTACCGCGCACTGGTTCGTCCCGGTCGGCTGGCCGCGGAACTCGTGGACCTCTCCAGGTCGATTCGGCAGTTGCAGGCCGTCCTCCGCGACCACGCGCGCAGCCGATTCATTCTCGTGACCAGGGCGGCGCAGCTCGCTCGGGTCGAAACGACACGCCTCCTGACGCGATTGCGCCGGCTGTCGCTCGCCGTTCCAGCGATTGTCGTCAATGCGCGGACGCTGGCGCCGGAACGATGCCGGCGCTGCCGCGAAACGGCAGACGATGAAGAGCGGGAGGTGGAACGGCTGGTTGGGAAACTCGGGCGCTCGGGCAGAGGACGAGAACGGTGCGCTATCATCCAGACTCCGATATCGGCTCCGCCGCCCCGTGGTGCGAAAGCCCTCGGCCGATGGGCCGATCGTTGGACCTTTGCCGATGGCCACTGACCCCCTCACCTACGTCTACTGCGTCGTCGCTGCGAAGCGGCGTCCGGCGTTGGCGCGCAGCCGGAAGGGCCTGCCCGGAACGGGCCGAGTGCGTTTGCTCGACGTCGATGCCGGACTGTTCGCGGCGGTTGCCGACGCTCCAAGGATCCGCTACGGCGAGGCGGCGATTCGGCGGGGCCTTGCCGATCTCGAGTGGGTGTCGCGCGCGGCGGTCGGTCACGAGCGGGTCGTCGAGTCGTTCATCGGCGAACGCGCCGTGCTGCCGATGAAGCTGTTCACGATTTTCACCGATGACGCGCGCGCCATTGACCATGTTCGCTCCGAGCGTGCACGGATTCACACATTCGTGAAGCGGGTCGCCAACCAGCAGGAGTGGGGTGTCCGTGTGACCCTGCACCGGAACCGCGTGCTGCCGACTGCATCCGGCGCCGCCGGCGGAGAAGTGTCCGGCGCGGCGTATCTGGTTCGCAAGAAGAAGCACCGGGACGCGGCAAACGAACTGGTGGAGCACGCACGCGAGACGGTCGCCGATCTCTACGATCGACTCGCGGCCCGGTCACGTCTCGCCAAACGCCGTCCCGCCGGCGACGTGCCGGCGCAGGACGGTCCGATGCTGCTCGATGCGGCGTTCCTCGTTCCACGCGCCCGGTCAACATCCTTTCGTGCGCTCGTCGTTCGCGAAGCACGCGCGCTCAGCCGCAGCGGGTACGGCTTGACCATCAGCGGCCCATGGCCGCCGTACACATTTGTGCAGGATTAACCGATGGCCCGCCGCCGCGCAGCGCAGACCACCACATCAGTCGCGGACGTGGTTCTCGAGACGTCCGAATCGTCGCTCCTGGACCTGCTTGATCACCTGTTGAACAAGGGCGTCATGGCGACCGGCGACATCACGCTCGGCGTCGCCGGCATCGACCTCATTTATCTCCGGCTGTCCACGCTTCTGTGCGCCGCCGATCGTGTGTTGCCTTCCCGGCCTGGCGTCAAGCGGCTTACGCGACGCCGCCGGCCCAGGACGATCAAGGGCAAGTCGTGAAAAGCCCAACCAGGCGATCGAAGAAACGGGCGCCGGCGAAATCGGTTCGCCGAGGCACGCGACGCTCGACCCGGTCGCGCGCTGTCGCAGCCGTACCGGTCACCGCCGCGGATCTTCGTGCGCTGAAGTCCGAGCTCGAGCGGCGCCTCAACACGCCGACCGCCGTTCGCGTCGGCAAGCAGCGCACGGCGGCCGCCAAAACGAGCACCACCGGTCTTCGCTGGAACCCGGAGCCTGAAGACGTGCAGAAATCCGTCGCGCAGCTGGTGTTGACGATCGTCGAATTCCTGCGTCGCTTGATGGAACGGCAGGCGATTCGGCGCATGGAGCAGAAGACGCTCACGCGTAAGGAAGTTGAAGCAATTGGTGTAGCCCTGATGACACTCGAAGACACGGTGCGTGACATCGGATGCAAATTTGGCCTGACACCTGAAGATCTCAACCTTGATCTGGGTCCGCTCGGAAAATTGATGTGAACCGTCTTGGCCGTAGCGCCGGATCACCGCTACCATAGAAGTGGAATGACGGGACGGGCTGGCAGACGGTCGTGCGTGGCGCTCCTCGCGGCGCTTTTCAGCCTCGTACTGGCGCCGGTCCGCCACTATTCGGTCAGTCTGTACAACACGGTTTCCGATCGACCGACATTCGACTCGACCGCACTGATCGCCGCCTTGCCGCCGGTGTTGTCGCCGCCGGTGCTGAAGCCCGGCTCGCGTCTGGTGTCGATGATTGCCGAGGACATCGACGCCGACGGCGACCTCGACGTCGTCGCCAGCGACGGCTCCCTCAACCTCATTGTCTGGACCAACGATGGCAGCGGGCGGCTCAGCCCCAGGCAGAGCCACGACGTCGCCGGCTTGCAATCGGAGCCCGCCCAGCCAACCGTCTCGCACCAGTCAGACCGGCTCGACTCGCTGGTTCCGTCCTCGTTCGCCTCGCTCGACACCGGCGCGCGGACGGTCGATCTCACGCCGACGACGTCGCCGCTGCTGACGCCGGCGGGCGACGGCGCACCACTCCCAGTTCTTGCCTGCAGCCGCTCGCCTCGCGGTCCCCCGGCCGTTCTCCTTCTCAGCTGATTCGTTCGCGCGTCCGCCTTTCGCGGCTGGCGGTGGCCATGCGGCCATCTGCCGGCTGGTGTATCCCGTGATGCGCGGGTTTCATTACGGGCGTATGAGGGATTCATGATCCGAGGAAGAACATTGATTGCCGCGGCATTTGTCGTGACTGCCGCGGCTGCGTCAGTTCGCGCGCAGAGCGGCGTGATCACGATCGAGCAGGCGGTCAGCGAGGCGCTCGACCACAATCTGAGCCTGCTCGCGGAGCGGTTCAACATCCAGGTCGCGGACGCCGCGATACTGACCGCGTCGCTCAAGCCGAATCCGGTTCTGACGCTCAACGTGATGCGTCCGGACCGCGTGCTCGTGGACGCCGGGCTCGCCCAATATGAGGAAGTGGCCAGGGGCGACTACGTGTTCGAGCGCGGCGACAAGCGTGATCGACGAGTGGACCAGGCGACGCTCGCGAAGTCGGTCGCCGAGCTGCAGTTGTTGAACACCACGCGCAGCCTCGTGCTCGATGTCGAGAGTGCCTTTACCGACGTGCAGCTCGCCAAGTTGAACCTCGCCCTGGCACGCGACAACCTGACTGCCTTCAACAACGTCGTCACCGTCAACACCGAGCGGGTCAGGACCGGCGATTTGTCGCAGGTGGAGCTGTCGCGATCCCGTCTCGCCGCGCTGCAATTTCAGAACGACGTCCGGCAGCAGGAGAACAAGCTGCAGGTCGCGCGCACGCACCTCAGCACCCTGATTGGCCGCGGCCCGAATGGCTCGACGCTGGAGGTTGCCGGCGATCTCCGCAAGGATGCCCAGTCCGCCAACTACGAGGCGCTTCGCGCGATGGCGCTCGAGGCACGTCCCGATCTGCGCGCCGCCCGCGCTGATCAGCTGCGATCGGTCAGCGATCTCAAACTCCAGCTGGCCAACGGCAAGATCGACTACACCGTCAGCGGCGAGTACCACCGGATGCAGGGCGAGTCCATCCGCGCGAACTCCTACGGTGTCTACTTCAGCGCGCCATTGCCGATTTTCAACCGCAATCAGGGCGAGATTGCCCGCGCCCAGGTGCAGCAGCAGCAGCTCGAAACCAGAACGCGCGCGCTCGAAACCGACGTCGCCAGCGAAGTCGCCAACGCCTACGCCGAGTACGAGGCGGCGCGCGAAATCGTCGACACCATCGAAGGGCAGATGCTGACGCAGGCGCAGGACGTCCGCACCACCACCGAGTATTCCTACCGCCGCGGCGAGGCGAGCTTCGTCGAGTTTCTGGATGCCGTTCGGGCGTTCAACGACACCACTCAGAGTTACAACCAGGCGCGCGCCGACTATGCGCGCAGCCTTTACACGCTGGATTCCATCGCCGGCAAGGTGCACCCATGAAGTCTGTCCTCACGATCGCGGTCGCGCTGTTACTGTGCGCGGGCTGTTCAAGCAAGGATGAGGTGTCGGCGGCGGCCACACCCGCAGCCGGAGCGGTCGATCCCGGAACCGTCACCATCGCCGCGGATTCGCCGATGCTGAAGCAGATCAAGCGCGAAACGGCGAGGACCGAGGACCTGCCGACCGACGAGGTGGTGGCTCCCGGCAAGATCGAGGCAAATCCGAATCGCGTGTCGAAGGTCGTGCTGCCGGTCACCGGCCGCGTCACCAGCGTCATGGTCAAGGTCGGCGACGCCGTTCGCAGGGACCAGCCGTTGCTGGCGATTCAGAGTCCTGACGCCGATGCGGCGATGTCGGCGTGCCTGTCGGCCCAGGCCGGCGTGATGCAGTCCCGTGCCGCGCTCGTCAAGGCGCAATCGGACTTCGATCGTTCGTCGGATCTCTTCGAACACAACGCGGTCGCCAAGAAGGATGTGCTCGCGGCGGAAAGCGCGCTCGCGCAGGCGAAGGCGGGCCTCGAGCAGGCGCAGGCCTCGCTGGATCAGGCCACGCGGCGGTTGGCAGTGCTCGGCCTGAAGCCGGGCGACGCCGTTCAGGAAGTGGTGCTGCGTTCGCCGCTCGCCGGCAAGGTGCTGGAGTTGAGTGTCGTGCCCGGCGAGTTCCGCAACGACACCAGCGCCAGCGTGATGACGATTGCCGACCTGAGCAGCGTCTGGGTCACGTCTCAGGTGCCCGAGAGCTATATCAGGTTCGTCCAGATCGGCGAGCGTGTCGAGATCAACCTGGTCGCGTATCCGGGAGAAAAATTCGAAGGACGCGTCTCGCGCATCGCAGACACCGTCGATCCGCAGACCCGCACCGTCAAGGTCCAGGCCGAGATGGACAACCGCGAAGGGCGCTTCCGTCCGGAGATGTATGGCAGCATCCATCACGTCGAGTCCACCGCGCCGATGACGGTGATTCCGTACGCCGCAGTTGTGCAGGACGGCAACCGCGCGGTCGTGTTCGTCGAACAGACGCCGGGCCAGTTTCAGGAACGAACTGTATCGATCGGCAAGCGGGCCGGCGATGTGGTCCGAGTGGTAAGCGGCGTCAAGCCGGGCGATTCAGTGGTCGTTGACGGCGTGATGCTGCTCAAGGGCCTGCTGAAGCGGACGTAGCGCTGTGATTGCCACACTGCTTCGGCTGGCGCTTCGTCAGCGCTTTCTGTCGATCGTGCTCGGTCTGGCGTTGATCGGCGTCGGCCTGTGGGCTTTCAATCAGCTCAGTATCGAAGCCTATCCGGACATCTCCGACACGCAGGTGGTCGTGATCACCCTGTATCCCGGGCATGCCGCCGAGGAGATCGAACAACAGGTATCGGTGCCGATTGAACGCTCGCTCAACAGCGTCCCCAACGTGATCGCGCGCCGCTCACGCACCATCTTCGGACTCTCCGTCGTCGAACTGACCTTCGAGTACGGCACCAACGACTACTTCGCGCGGCAGGTCGTGCTCGAAAAACTGCGCGACGCCACGCTGCCGGACGGCGTGACGCCCACGCTTGGTCCGATGTCCACGCCGATCGGCGAACTCTACAAGTACACGCTCGAGGGTTCCGGCTATGATTCGCGCCAGCTGCGCGAGATCGAAGACTGGGTGATCGAGCCACGCCTGCTCCAGGTGCCAGGCGTCACCGACATTACGCCGTTTGGCGGTGTGATCAAGCAGTACCAAATCGAAGTCGATCCGGTCGCGCTGACCCGCTACAACCTGGCGATTCGCGACATCGCGCAGGCGGTTGATTCCAACAACCAGAACGCCGGCGGCGCGCTGCTCGACAACCAGCAGCAGGGGCTCGTCGTTCGTGGTGTCGGGTTGATCCAGTCCATCGAGGACGTCGAGAACGTGGTCGTGACCGCGGCCAACGGCGTGCCGGTGTTCGTGCGCGATGTCGGCAAGGTTCACATCGGCTCGGCGCCGCGCACCGGCATCTTCGCGATCGGCGACAAATCCGATCGCGTCGAAGGCATCGTGCTGATGCGCCGCGGCGAAAACCCCTCGGAGGTGCTGGCCGGCGTCCACCAAGCGGTGGACGAGCTCAACGCGACCGGCTTGCCGTCCGGCGTCAAGATGGTGCCAATCTACGACCGCACCGATCTGGTGAACAACACCCTTCACACCGTCACCCACACGCTGCTCGAGGGCCTGGTGATTGTGCTGGCGGTGCTGTTTCTGTTCCTCGGCAGCGCCCGCGCCGCGCTACTGACCGCGATCACGATCCCGCTGTCACTGCTGTTCGCGTTCATCTGCATGCACTTCAGCGGGATTCCCGCCAATCTCCTCAGCCTCGGCGCGCTCGACTTCGGCATCATCGTCGACGGCACGCTGGTGATGGTCGAACATATCGTCCACGCGCTCGAGGTCCGGCGGTCGCATGAACACCAGGACACCGTCATCGACACGATTCGCAACGCCGCGCTCGAAGTGGAGCGGCCCATCTTCTTTTCGCTGCTGATCATCGTGTCAGCCTACATTCCGCTGTTCACGCTCGAGCGGGTCGAACGCCGCCTGTTCACACCGATGGCGTTCACCGTCTGTTACGCCCTGCTCGGCTCGATGCTGCTGGCGCTGACCCTGATTCCGGTGCTGGCGACCTACTTGTTTCGGAATGCGCCGACTTCCTGGGAGAATCCGGTTCTGACCTGGCTGTCCGAGAAGTATCAGCGCGCGTTGTCAGCGACGGTCGCGTACCCGGGACGCGTCGTCGCTGCGGCCGCGTTCGTCGTGCTGGCGTCCTGCAGCGTCGGCGCGTTGCTCGGATCGGAGTTTCTCCCCCAGCTCGACGAGGGCGTGGTCTGGATTCGCGCCAATTTTCCGGCCGGTATCTCGCTGACCAAGTCCGCCGAGCTCGCCGCTGAAATCCGGCGTCTGGTCAAGGAGTCGCCGGAGGTGCGCGAGGTTGCCTCCCAGACAGGGCGGAACGACGATGGCACCGATCCTTATGGACCGAATCGAAACGAGCTGTTCGTTTCGTTGAAGCCCTACGACGAGTGGGCCCACGGCAAAGTCAAGGCCGATCTCGTCGACGAATTGTCCAGGAAGCTCAAGAACGCGATCCCCGGAGGGTTCTTCAGTTTCACCCAGCCGATCATCGACAACGTCACCGAGGCGGTGACCGGATCGCCTGCGGATCTCGCGGTGATCATTACCGGCTCCGACCTCGCCGAGCTTCGACGTCTCGGCAACCAGACCCTCGAGGTTCTTCGTCAGGTGCCCGGCGCAGCCGACACCGGGATCGAGCAGGAAGAGGATCAGTCGCAGCTGAGAATTCGACTCGATCGCCAGTCGCTGGCGCGCTACGGCCTGAACGTGCGCGACGTCCAGGACGTGATCGAGCTGGCGATCGGCGGCCGCACCGTCAGCACGTTCTTCGAAGGCGAGCGGCGCTTCGACATCACCGTGCGCTATGTGCCTGAAGCGCGCACCGATCCGTCGGCGATTGGCACCATCCTGGTCACGACCCGGGACGGCGGCCGGGTGCCATTGTCGCAGCTTGCCGAGATCGAGGTGGCGTCCGGCGCCAGCATCATCGCCCGCCGTGAGAATCGCCGGCAAATCTCGGTCCGCACCAACATTCGCGGCCGCGATCAGGGCGGTTTCGTCGCCGATGCGCAGCAGCGGTTCGACCGCGAGGTCAAGCTGCCGCAGGGTTACACCGTCGACTGGGGCGGACAGTTCGAGAATCTCGCCCGGGCGCGGCGGCGGCTGGCGTTCATCCTGCCCGTGACAATAGGGGTGATCTTCGCGCTACTGTTCTTCACCTTCGGAAACGCGACCTACGCCGGACTGGTGCTGCTCAATGTCCCGTTCTCGCTGGTTGGCGGAATCCTGGCGTTGTACCTGCGCGGCATCAACCTCAGCGTGTCGGCCGCCGTCGGCTTCATTTCCCTGTTCGGCGTGGCGGTGATGAGCGGCGTGCTCGTCGTGTCCGAGATCAACCGTCGCCGGGAAGAGAGCGGCGCCGACGCGCGAACCGCGGTGATTCAGGGCGCGCTCGCCCAGATGCGGCCAGTGTTGATGATGATCGTGGTCGCGATGCTCGGCATGGTGCCGGCCGCGCGCGCGACCGGCATCGGTTCGGACGTGCAGCGTCCGCTGGCAACGGTCGTGGTCGGCGGATTGCTCTCGACGCTGGTGCTGACGCTGTTCGCGCTGCCGGCTCTATATTGGCTGGTCGCCTGCCGCGACCGGAAGGATCACGAAGCATGATCGAACCAGTCAAGATGCTGTTGATGTTCGTCAACGAAACCGATCGCTGGAATGACGCGCCGCTGTATCAGGCGATCGTCATGCGGTTGCGTCAGCTGAACATCGCCGGCGCTACCGCGCAGACCGGGATCATCGGATTCGGCCACCACCACGTGCTGCATCACAAGGGATTGTTCGGCATTTCCGACGATCGTCCGGTCACCATCACTGTGGTTGACGATGAGAGCAAGATACGCGCGGTGCTGCCCGAACTGAGAATGATGGTGCGCGAGGGCCTCATCCTGCTCGTCGACGCAGAGCTGGTCGCGGACCAGCCAACCCCTTCCTGACCTGCTCGCTTATTTCGGACGTCCGGCGTGGGCGGCAGCCCGCTGTTGTTCGTTGCGTTGTCGAGCGTGAACGCCATGGTTGCCGAGGATGTCGCCGACGATCACCGTCAGACCGCCGAATGCCGCGAAGACCGGCGTGTTGTGGTTGAGGCCGAACTGCACGCCACCATCGAGTGCGAACCGCGCGCCGATCTCGTAGATCGCACCGGTGTCGAGTGCCACCGTCGCACCGACATCGGTCGAATCGCGCGAAAACCAGAACGTTTCGACGTACGGGTTCCAGTTGTCGCTTGCGGCGACGCTGGTCGAGATCGACACCAGCTGCTGGAAGAAGTGGGGCAGTCCCGGCGCCACCCCGATCGCCCCGACGCCATAGTTCACGTCCACGTGCCAGCGTCGGCCGATGTCGGTGCCGGTCAGGATCGCCACCGTGTAATCCGCCGCGCCCGATCCGAGTCCTTTGTCGGTGCTCGCGGTGGGAATGTTGATGGTCGGGAGTATCCCGAGGACCGGTACGCCGCCAGGGTCCGCCCACAACCGGAGTTTGGCGCCGATCTGCAGGTTGCCGACGCCCTCGACCAGTCCGGTCCCGTCCTGTTGCAGGAGCAGGCCGTCGGTGCCGACGCGCGCCTCGAGCCACTCGAACACTCCGACCCGCGCGGTGAACGGCGTCCCGAACGAATGCTGTCCGGCGGCAGGTCTTGTGTAGAGCCCCCCGACTTCGATCTGCAGCAGGCCAACATCGACGATATGCGTGCTGTTGGTGACGTCAGGACGGTCTGGATCGATGCCCTCGGTGGGCGGAATCGGTGGCGGCGCCGGTGGCTGAATCGGCGGCTGGTTGACCGGCTGCGCCGCTGCCGTCGCGGCCAGCGTCGCCAGGCAGAGGCACACCTGGATTGCGCGCCAGATCATCGACGCTCGACTTCTTCGGCCAGTTCGATAACAGTTTCGACGAGTAGTTTGGACGCCGCTCTCGCGCCGATGGTCAGCGATCGATCGGCGCGGCGCAGCAGCACCGAGTCGGCGGCGGCGTCGCGTGCCTCGACCTGGACCGCCGCGCCCGGCTTGAGGTCGTTGTCCTCGATGAAGCGCAGGAACGCGGGATCCTGATCGGCGATGCGCGTGACGATCAGCGGTGTGCCGACACCGCAGGTCATCAGGCTCTCCAGGTGCCTCGCGGCAATCGATCCGTCGGTGTCGGGAATCGGATCGCCGTGCGGGTCGTGGGTCGGCCGTCCAAGCATTTGATCGATGCGTTCGATCAGCCGCTCCGAAACGACGTGCTCGAGTTGCTCCGCCTCGTCGTGCACTTCAGCCCAGCTCATGCCCATGACCTGCACGAGGAAGAGTTCGACCAGCCGGTGACGCCGCAACACGAGGCCGGCCAGTTTCTCCCCTGACGCGCTGAGGCGGACGCCGCTGTACGGCTCGTAGTCCACCAACCCTGATTCGGCGAGCGCCTTCACCATGGTCGTCGCCGTTCCAGGCGTGACGTTCAGCGAGGAGGCGACCTGGCCCATCGGCACCAGGCGCTGTTCGCGCCCCGGCGCGGACTGGCCCAGGTAAATCGCCTTCAGGTAGTTCTCGACGGTGCTCGACGGGAACATGCCACGATAATATCCGAGTATGTCCGTGGCCGACCGCATCGCGACGCCCGAGGGCAAGCGCCGTTACGTACGGACGCTGTTCTCGACCATCGCCGATCGCTACGATTTCATCACGGTGATGCTGTCGTACGGCCAGGATCGGCGTTGGAAGCGAAAGCTCATTTCGCTGGCGGCGCCGACTCCGGAGTCGCGGGTGCTGGACCTTGCAACCGGTACCGGAGATATTGCGTTCGCTCTCGCCCGACACGGCTCCCGTGTCGTCGGTCTCGATCTGACGTTCCGGATGATCCAGTTGGCAAGAGCCAAGCTCGCCACCGGGCCGGCGGTCGAGTTCCTGGTCGGCGACATGCTCGCCCTGCCGTTTGCCGCCGACTCGTTCGATATCGTGACGACCGGCTACGGACTGCGCAACGTGCCGAATCTGGCAGCGGCGATCGACGAAATCGATCGCGTGCTGACCCCCGGCGGACAGGTGCTGTCGCTCGATTTCAACCGCCCGGCGAACACCGCTGTGCGCGCGGCCTACCTCGCGTATTTGACGGTGGTCGGCGCGGTGCTCGGGTGGGTTCTGCATCGAGATCCCGACACCTACCGATATATCCCTGCCTCGATCCGTCAGTATCCCGGGGCCGAGGCTGTCGCACAGATGTTCGAGTCACGCGGTTTCTGCCGCGTCCGCTGTTATCGAGTCCTGGGAGGGTTGATGACGATTCACCATGCCAGCCGAAATTGACGTCTCGGCGTGGTCGGGCGAGGGTGCGTTTACCCAGGTCCTGATCGACTACTTGCGCGCGCTGCCGCTGATCAGCTTTCTCAAGGTCGAGGATGCGCCGGCGACGCGGTCGGATGCGGACTACAACTTCATGAGCAACGAAATATTCGTGCGGTTCGCGACCGTCGAGCGGCGCGAACCGTTCCGGCGTTTTGGTGTGCTGCCGGCGTCTCGGCTGGTGGTCGAACCCGCGATGACCTTCGCAGGGCTCGAGGCCGACCTGAGCGCAGCGCCGGAACTGGGACCTCCGGACTATGGCGACGTCACCATGCTCCAGTACCTGCGATCCGAGCGGATCGTTCCGCCGTACCAGACCCGCGGCTACAAACTGGTCGAGTTGATTCGGATCTACGAAGTCGGGACGCCCAGCCGCGCCTGACAGCGCTCAGCGCTCGACGAACGCCTCGAGTTCCTTCGCCAGAAAATCCAGCAGCGCGTCTTCGGTCAGCGTCTCGGGGGCACCGATCGCCCGTTCCGATTCGACCACCCGCCGTCCCCGCATCCGGCTGACGTGACCGATCACCTCAGGCGTCTCGCCGCCGGAGTCGAGCGAGAGCTCGATGAAGTCCTCAGCCGAGCGATCGGACATCAAACGAACACTGCCGGACGGCGTGAATAAACTGAACGCGTAGCCTTCCGCTTTCAGGATGTTGCCAACCTGCCGAAACAACGGGATCGCCACCGTACTGAGCAGTGTCGCGAACGCTTTGCCGGCCTCGTCGCTCCGTGCGCGCCGATCGGCCGCGGTTTTCTTCGCGTGTTCGATGGTTTGGGTGAGTCGCTTCTTGACCGCAGAGGTTTCCATTGCGCTAAATCACGTTCTGCCGGCGCAGGCCGGCGATGGCATCGGCGCTATAGCCAAGATCCTGGCCCAGCACCGCGTCGGTGTGCTGGCCAAGCAGAGGTGGCGGCGTCCGGACCGACCCCGGAGTACCCGACAGCTTGACCGGTAGACCGAGCATTTTCAGCGGACCGATCGTCGAGTGCTCGAGCTCCGCGATCATGCCCCGGGCGGCAAGCTGAGGATCGGCGAACAGCTCGGCGAAGTTGCGGACCGACCCGCACGGCACGCCGGCGCTCGTCAGACGGTCGATCCAGTGCTGCCGTGGTTTGGTGCGCAGGCGATCCGCGACGAAGGGACGGAATTCTTCGTACCCGCTGACCCGCTGACGATTGGTGGCAAACCGCTCCTGCTCGCGCAACTCGGCGGCCGCGCAGAAGCGCCGCCACTGGTCGTCGTTACCGACCGCCAGCACGAAATCTCCGTCGGCAGCCGCAAAGGTTTCGTACGGCACGATGCTCGGATGACGGTTGCCGAGGCGCGCCGGCACTTTGCCGCTCGCGAAGAAGTTGCCCGCCTGATAGGTGAGCAGCGCGGTGACCGCGTCGAGCATCGCCATGTCCACCTCCTGGCCCTCGCCGGTGCGTTCGCGGGCCAGCAGCGCGACCGCGACGCCGTAAGCAGCGAACATCCCCGACACGATGTCGGCGATGGCTACGCCCAGCCGGTACGGTGCGCCGTCGGCAGCCCCGGTGATGCTCATCAGACCACCCTCGGCCTGCATCACGGCATCGTAGCCGGGTTCCTTCGATCTCGGCCCGGTGTGTCCGAATCCGGAGATCGAGCAGTAAATCAGCCGCGGATGTCGCGCGCGCAGCGATTGATAGTCGAGTCCGATTCTGGTGAGCGTTCCCGGCCGGAAATTTTCGACCAGAACGTCGCTCCTCGCGATCAGCCGGTCGAGGACGGCGCGCCCCTCCGGATTCTTGAAATCCAGGGTGACACTTTCCTTGTTGCGGTTGATGCTGAGAAAGTACGCGCTCTCGCCCTCGAGAAACGGCGGGCCCCACGCGCGGGTATCGTCGCCTTTCCCCGGCTGTTCAACCTTGATGACGCGGGCGCCCATGTCGGCGAGCAGCATCGTGCAATACGGCCCAGACAGAACGCGCGTCAGATCGAGAACCGTTATTCCGTCGAGTGGTGGCATCGGCAAGAGGTGATTATCGTCCACGACGACCGTGCCCGGTATCCCTGGCGATCGTCACCAGATCAGAAAGCAGCGCATAGGCGGTCTGTGTAAGGCTGCCGCCGCGCTGTACGATCGCGATTTCCTGGAGCAGATCGGTCTGCAGAATCATCGCGTTCTGCTGCCCTTCGAGGCCAGCCAGCAGATCGTCGCCGGGCAGCTCGATCGGCCCCACCCGCGCGACGACGCGCCGGCCCTCGCGGTAGGCTTCGGCCACCAGCTTGATCCGTCGTCCTTTGGCGCTCGCCGCGATCGCCTTCCGGCCGGTACTCTGTGAGATCCCTCGCCGATCGACTGCGTGCGGCGTGAGCGAGGCGCCGAGCAGAACGTTCGCGAGCGCCGCCGTCTTGGCGGCGGCGTCCCATCCGTCCACGTCCAGCGATGCATCGGCCTCCGCAATGCCCGCGGCCTGCATCCGCGCCAGCGCGGCATCGAACGGCTCGCCTCGTTCCATCGCGGTCAGGATGTAGTTGGTCGTGCTGTTGACGACGCCGCGAAATCCGCGGACTGTAACTGCCGGGAGCGTCTCGCGCACGAGGTTGAAGATCGGGATGCCGTCCATCACGGCGCCTTCGAACAAAAACCGGCGCCCGGCTTTTCGCGCCGCCGCGGCCAGCGATCGATACGCGAACGCCGCGGGACCCTTGTTGGCGGTGACGACGTGGGCACCGCCGGCGAGCGCGGCACGGACGTGCGCGATTGCGGGCTGCCCGCGGGCGATGTCCAGCGTCGTCGTCTCGACCACGACGAGACGGCCTTCGCGCGCCGCCGCGCGATCGACGCGGCAGGCCTCGCGGATGAAGTCGACGCTTGGACCGTAGCGTCCGGCTTGGGTCCCGGATGGGTAGCGTCCGGCTTCGGTCTCGGACGGGTAGTGTCCGGCTTTAGCCGGACCGAATCGGCTCGACCCGGGAGTGGCCACCACAAACCGCGGTCCGTCTCGGCGCGTCGCGATGCCGATCACGCGCGTGCGAATGCCGAAGCGCCGCGCGAGTTGACCGCGCTCCTCGTCGAGCAGCGCCACGAATCGCTTCGCGACGTTGCCGTATCCGATGAGCAGGAGATCGAAGGTCACCGCACGTCACGCGAGCGCGGTCAGCATCTCGTGCAGCCGGTTCAGGCCCTCGCGCAGGTAGTCCGGCTCGTCGCCGAATCCGATCCGCAGGTAGCCGTCCATTCCGAAATGATCGCCCGGCACGATCAGCACGCTCTTGTCGCGTCGAAGCATTGTGACCAGATCCGTCGAGTTCATCGGGTGCGTGTAGCGGACGTAGACGATCGCCCCGGCGTCCGGCGCTGCATACGAGAACAGGCCGCTTCGCGCTTCGAGCCACGCTGCGATGATCGGAAAGTTACGGTTGAGAATGGTCCGCGTCCGCGTGAGGATCGTCTGCCGGCGCGCCGGTTCGAGCGCTCGTCGCGCCAGGGTGTCGCTCAGGGCGCCGGGCGAAATCGTCGTGTAGTCGTGATACGACCAGAGCGCGGCGATGAGCCTCGGCGGTCCGACCACCCAGCCGACCCGCAGTCCTGGCAATCCATAGGCCTTCGACAATCCGCTCGTCACGATGATCCGTTCGCCGCGGCCCCACATCGTCGGCGTCTCCTGGCCGTCGCGCTCGGCTCCACGATAGATTTCGTCGGACAGAATCCAGCTGCCGTGGCGCGCCGCGATCGCGGCAATCCGATCGAGGTCGTCAGCGAGGAAGCGTGCGCCGGTCGGGTTGTTCGGGTTGCAGATGATGATGAGCTTCGTGCGCGGTGTGACCAGACGATCCAGGGCGTCGCAATCGATCCGCCAGCGGTCGCCGGCATCGACCAGCGGCCATTCGCGAATCGTGGCGCCGAAGGCACGCGTCAGACCCCACGTCTGCATGTAGTTGGGTGCCATCATCACGACTTCGTCGCCGGGCTCGACCAGATTCCACGTGGTGATGTAGTTCGCTTCGGAACCGCCGTTGGTCACCTGGATGTGGTCGGTGGAGGCGCCCGCGTACAGCCCTGCGATCGCCTGACGTAATGGCGCCGTGCCATTGGACTGGATGTAGCGCAGGCCCTCCATCATCAGCGCGTCGCGCGATGCCGCATCGTCCACCAACTCGCCGAGGCGCAACGGATGGACGCCGCTTTCGGAGAGGTTGAACTCCACCTGATTTTCGTAGGTGGATTGCATCCGTTCCATGGCGAATTGTTCGAGCTTCATGGCGCTCACTGTACTGCGCTTTTGCGTGAAATCGGACCTCGTGGTCCTGGACTATACTGGCGCCTCGTGACCTGCGTGCCGCCGATTCGCAGGCAACACAACCGTGCACGACGGTACGATGACCTCCCCGACAGCGCTGAATCTGGCGCGTATCCCCGCCGGCGACTTTCTGATGGGCGCAGCCGACGCCGAAGAGGACGAACGGCCGGTCCATCGTGTTTTCGTCAGCGAATTCTTCATCAGCCGCTTTCCGGTGACGCAGGACGACTACGCGAAATTTATCGTCGCGACCGGTCGGCCTGCACCGACGGCGGAGAATCTTCCGCTGATTGCCGAAGGCGACCGCGACACGACGTTTCGAGAACTGGCCGCACCGTACGTCTGGGAGCAGAACCAGCCTCCGGCTGGTCGCGGAACCCATCCCGTTGTGCTCGTTCGCTACGAAGACGCCGTCGCGTATTGTCAATGGCTGTCAGACGAGATCGCTCGCGCGGTCCGGTTGCCGCGCGAGGCGGAATGGGAAAAAGCGGCGCGCGGCGGGATCGAAGGGCAGCGCTACCCGTGGGGCAACGAGATCGACGGATCCCGATGCAATTTTCTGACTGACGCGGCGGTCAAGCGTCAGCGCGGGACCCGTCCCACCGGAATGTATCCGCCGAATGCGTACGGGCTTTATGACATTTGCGGAAACGCGTGGGAATGGGTCTCGGACTGGCACGGCGCCGACTACTACGCCGTCGGCGAGACCCGCGATCCATCCGGCCCGGAATCCGGCCACCTCCGTATCGTCCGCGGTGGATCGTGGATGAACCACGACGTGTCGATGCTGCGATGCGCGTATCGCCATAAAGTGCCACCCGACACCTACGCCTATAGCATAGGATTCAGGATCGTATGCGAGCCCTGACGCGATCGAGATCCGCGCCGAGGTCACGATCCCTTACGCCCATGAAATGACGACCGGACAAAAACGCTCGAAGCCAGTCACTTCGGAGGTCGCGGTCAGCTTGACCGCCGACGGTTACCTGAAGGCGCGCCGCCACCTGATGCGGCGCGATCCGATTCTCGGTGCGGCAATAAAACGCATTGGCCACTGTCGAATGGCCGACCGCCAGCGGACCGATCATCTGACCGCGCTCATCGGGGCGATTGTCAGTCAGCAGCTGTCCACCAAGGCAGCGGCGACCATCTTCGGCCGCTTCGTCGCGTTGTTTCCCGAGAGCAGGATTCCCGGCGCCGGGGCGATCGCGGCACAAAGCGATACGGCGCTGCGCGGCGTCGGTCTGAGCGGTCAGAAGGTCGGCTACCTGCGGGATCTATCCGCCCGAATCGCCGACGGTCGGCTCAATCTGGACGAACTGGAATCGCTGCCGGACGATCTCGTGATCGAGCGTCTCGTCGCCGTGAAAGGCTTCGGGCGCTGGACGGCCGAGATGTTCCTGATGTTCCGTCTGCATCGGCCCGACGTGCTGCCCGCCGGCGACCTCGGAATCATGAATGCGATGCAGCGACTGTATCGCCTGCGAAAACGTCCGGATGCAAAGCGAATCCACAAGATTGGCGAGGCCTGGAAGCCGTACCGCTCGGTCGCTTCCTGGTATCTGTGGCGGACACTCGAGGAGAATTCAAAGCCGAAAGCAAAGAGTTAGTTCTTCATCCACAGCAGCAGGTAGCCCGCCGCTATCGCCAGCAGGGTGCCACGCTCGCTGAAGAGAGTCGCGCCAACGGATGCTCCCTCCGCGACTCCGCGATCTCCGCGGTCGCGGCGTTGAAAGGCCGGGATCCATCGCGGCACACGTAACTGATAGTCCCTGTATTCCTGACCACGCCTCGACTCGAGCAGCTGTTCCTCCCAACGCACGATGGCGTGGTACTCCGCGCCGAGCAGGACAAGGATGACTGGTGCCAGCCACACGAGTCGGGCTGTCATCGCAAACCCGATCCACAACAGGATGTTGCCGATGTAGAGCGGGTTGCGGACCAGGCCGAACGGCCCGGTGTCCACCAGCGGCCCGAGACGGTCGCTCCGGGTGCGCGAGATGACGCCGATGTGGTGCACGCCCCAGACGCGGATCGCCTCCCCGGCGAGCGTGACCGCCACGCCGGCCCCCACGATGGCGGGTGAACCCCACGCCTCGCCGGCGG
>DASXIR010000169.1:0-11158 GCA_036497895.1 Vicinamibacterales bacterium
CAGATGCGCGGCCACAAACCATCGGCGCTCGGCGCCTGCGTCGGCGCGGTGGTCGGCCTGGTCGCGGTGACGCCGGCAGCCGGGTACGTGACGGTCGGCGAGAGCATCTTCATCGGCAGTTGCGCCGCCGTGATCTCGAACATGATGGTGCACTGGAAGAACGCCTCGACGCTCGACGACACGCTCGACGTGTTCCCCTGTCACGGCGTCGGTGGAATGGTCGGCATGTTGATGACCGGGCTCTTCGCGAAAGACGTCGGCCTGATGTCCGGCCACGCCTACACGTTCCTCCTCCACTGCGGCGCGTTGATTTTCGTGGCGGCCTTCTCGTTCGCCGGCTCGTATCTGCTCTACAAGATCACGGACCTGATCATCCCCCTGAGGGTGTCAGAGGAACAGGAAGTCATGGGCCTCGACATGAGCCAGCACGGCGAAATCATGCAGGACCCGGGCGGCGCGCAGGTCCTGCTGGCCAGGTCGGCCTGACGCGGGTTCGCTCGCGCCGGCGCCGCGACCGACCACAATATGTCCAGGGAATGGACCGCCGACGAGATTCGCCGCATCGGCTATCTGGTCGTCGATCTGATCGCCGAGCACCTGTCCGGACTGCCCGAGCAGCCCGCATTCCGCCCGGTTCCGGGCGAAGTCGCCAACGCGTTTCTCGCTGAAACGGCGCCACCGCACGCCACTTCGCCCGAACACATTCTCCGGGAATTCTCCGAGCGGATCGAACCGTATCCGTTCGGCAACGGCCATCCGCGTTTCTGGGGCTGGGTGAATTCGCCGCCGTCGGTCATGGGGATTTTCGCGGACGCCCTCGCGGCGGCGATGAATCCAAGTTGCGCCGGCGGCAACCACGCCGCCATCTACGTCGAACGCGAGGTGCTGCACTGGTTCCGCGAGCTGCTTGGCTTCCCCTCGTCGAGCATGGGCCTGCTCGTCAGCGGCGGATCGATGGCGACGATGACGGGGCTGGCGGTGGCGCGACACCTGAAGAGTGGCGTCGATGTCCGCCAGGCGGGACTTCGTCAGGCGCCCCGTCCCTTCGCGTTCTACCTGTCCTCCGAGGCGCACTCGTGCGTCCGCAAAGCGATCGAGCTGCTCGGCTTTGGCCAGACCTCGATCCGCACCATTCCCGCCGACAGCGATTACCGGATGCGCGTGGACGCGCTCGAGACGGCGCTGAAAGACGACGTCGCCCGCGGCGTGCAGCCGATCGCGGTGGTCGCCACCGCCGGCAGCACCAACACCGGAGCGATTGACGATCTCGAGGCGATCGCCGGCGTCTGTCGGCGACACGACGTCTGGATGCACGTCGACGCGGCGTACGGCGGCCCGGCGGTTCTCTCTGCTCATTATGCCGGGCCACTCGCAACGATCGGGCGCGCCGACAGCGTGGCTCTCGACCCGCACAAGTGGATGTTCGTGCCGGTCGAGGCGGGTCTGGTCATGGTGCGGGACGCGGAGGCGATGCGCGCGACCTTCAGCCTGGTCGCGCCCTATCTGCGGACCGACGGCAATCAGCACGGCGTCGGCGGGCTGCCGTGGTTCAGCGAGTACGGATTCCAGCAGACGCGCGGCTTTCGCGCGTTGAAAGTCTGGATGGCGATGAAGGAATTCGGCCTCGACGGCTACAAGGCGGCGATCGAGGACAATATCGGCCTCGCCCGCTACCTCGCCGACCGCGTCCGCAGTACGCCCGACCTGGAATTGATGGCGCCACCGAGCTTGAGCGTGGTGTGCTTCCGGTTCCATGATCCCGCGCTCACCGACGAAGCGGCGATTGCCGCGCTGAACAAGCGGCTGCTGGAGCGCCTCCAGCTGGGAGGCGAAGCCTTCCTGACGAGCACCGAACTCCGCCACCGCTTCGTCCTCCGCGCCTGCATCGTCAACCACCGCAGCCGGCGCGAGGACATCGACCGCCTCATCGACGCCGTGCGGACCATCGGCCAAACGCTATAATTCCGGGCCTGATGACTCTTTCGCCCGGATCGCGACTTGGTCCGTACGAGGTGCTGTCGGCGCTCGGCGTCGGCGGGATGGGCGAGGTCTACCGTGCGCGCGACACGCGCCTCGATCGGACCGTGGCGATCAAGGTGCTGCCGTCGTCTGTCGCCGATGATGCGGAACGGCGCGACCGCTTCGAACGCGAAGCGCGGGCAGTGTCGGCGCTCAACCACCCGAACATCTGCACGCTCTACGACGTCGGCCGCCAGGACGGCGTCGATTTCCTGGTCATGGAGCTGGTCGAAGGCGAGTCGCTCGAAGACCGGCTGACCAAGGGTCCGCTTCCGCTCGATCAGGTACTCCGGCTCGGCACCGAGATCGCGGACGCGTTGGGCAAAGCGCACCGTCAGGGCATCATCCACCGCGATCTGAAACCGGCCAATGTCATGTTGACCAAGTCGGGTGCGAAGCTGCTCGACTTCGGCCTGGCGCGGATGGACGCTCCGACTGGAACGGGCTCGTCGGTGTCGTTTCTGCCGACGCAGCAGCAGAAAGCACTGACGCAGGCCGGCACCGTACTCGGCACATTTCAGTACATGTCGCCCGAGCAGCTCGAAGGCCGTGACGCCGATGCCCGCACGGACATTTTTGCGTTCGGCGCGCTGCTGTACGAAGCCGTCACCGGCCGCAAGGCGTTCGAGAGCAAGAGCCAGGCAAGCCTGATCAGCGCGATCATGGCGGGGACGCCGCCACCGATTTCGACGGTGCAACCGATGACACCGCCGGCGCTGGAACGAGTGATCCAGAAATGCCTGGCCAAGGATCCCGATGATCGCTGGCAGACGGCGCAGGATCTGGCCGCGGAACTGAAATGGATCGCCGATGGTGGATCGCAGATCGGTGCGCCGGTGCCGGTCGTCGCGCGCAGGAAATCGCGCGAGCGCGGCGCCTGGATCGTGGCCGGCGTCATGGGCGTCATCGCCCTCGCACTCGGTGCCCGCCTGCTCACCGTGCACGAAGCACGTCCCGATCTGGTGCGCTTTTCGTTCGCTCCACCCAAGGATGTGTCGCTCGAGTGGCCGCGAATCTCTCCCGACGGCCGGAAGATCGCGTTCGTCGGCGTCGACCTGCAGGGCAAGCGATCGATCTGGGTGCGGCCGGTGGCGTCGTTCGATGCGACTCACCTCGAGAGTACCGACGGCGTGGGCCGACCATTCTGGTCACCCGACAGCCGTTACCTGGCGTTCTTTGCCGGCGGTCAGCTGAAGAAGGTGGCGGCTGACGGCGGCCCGACCCAGATGATCTGCGATTGCCCGGGCGGAGCGGACGGCGCCTGGGGCCGCGGCGTGATCCTGTTCGACGGACAGTTGAACGATCCGATTCGGCGCGTGGCCGACTCGGGAGGCGTTCCAACGGTTGCCGTCAAGCCGGACGCGGGCCGCAAGGAGGTGGGCAACGGCTGGCCCAATTTCCTGCCTGACGGCCGCCACTTCCTGTTCATCTCCAACGATCCGAAGGGGCCGAGCACGATCGAGGTCGGCTCGATTGACAGCCCCGAGATCAGCGTCCTCGGTCCGGTTCAGTCACGTGTCGAATACGCCGCCGGCTACATGCTGTATGTCAACGAACGCACGTTGATGGCGCGGCCGTTCTCGGTGGACAAACTGGCGTTTGCCGGCGACGCGTTTCCAGTGACCGATCGGATCGACGTGCAAGGCAGCGCGCTGGCCGATTTCTCGGCCTCTCAAACCGGCGATCTCGCCTACGCGACCGAATCGATCGAGCGTCGCAGCCGGTTGATGTGGATCGATCGGAACGGCAAGGAGCTCGGCACGCTCGGCGAACCGGCGTTTTACCGAAGCGAGCTGGCGCTCGCACCGGACGAAACCCGGGTGGCAGTCGGGATCGGCGATCCCGGTCCGAAGGCCCTCAACAACGACAGCATCTGGGTGATCGACATCAGGCGTGGCGTCGCGTCGCGACTGACGCTCGGCAACGGCCTTCGCGGCTTCCCGCTCTGGTCGTCCGACAGCACGCGCGTCGCTTACTCGACCGGGGGCACCACCGGACCGCTGTCGAAGCTGGTGCAGCGCCTGGCGAGCGGTGTCGGCGACGAACAGACGATCTATGAATCCAAAGGCGCGATCCCGTTTGCCACTGACTGGTCCGCGGATGGCAAACAGCTGTTGATCGGCGTCGCGGAGAACACCAACGCCGACATCATGGCGGTGGCGGCGGATGGGCACTCGCCGCCGTCGCCGCTGGTGACCACCCCCGCGCCGCTTCGCGAAATCAACGGGCGGTTCTCGCCCGACAACCGCTGGTTCGCGTATCAGTCGAACGAGTCCGGACGATTCGAGATCTACGTGCAATCATTTCCGCCTTCTGGCGGCAAATGGCAGATTTCGACCGCCGGTGGCAACGCACCGATGTGGCGAGGCGACGGCAAGGAGCTGTTTTATCAGACCACCGACGACACGTTCTACGCGGTCGCGATTAAGGCCGCCGGCAACGCGATCGAAGTCGGCCTGCCGGTGAAGCTGTTCCAACATCAGGCCGGCGGCCGGGGAACGCGCGATCGCAACGCGTTTGTGGTGACGCGCGACGGCCAGAAATTTTTGCTGAACGCTCCGCTCGAGGACGCCACTGCGCGCAGCGTTCAAGTCGTACTGAACTGGGCGGTGGGCGTGGGGAAATAGTGCTTGGGGCTTGCTTGGTTCTTGCTGCTTGGTTCCTTGGGGCTTGGTCCGGGCCTGGTCCCTGGTCCGAACTTGGTGCTTGGTCCGTGCTTGGTCCTTCGTCTTCAGTCCAAATAGCTCAGGACGACAGAGGGAAGGCAAATCACGGACGGGGCAATTGACTGAAGCGCCGGACGAAGGCCTAAAGTACCGAGGATGGACCATGGTCCAGGGACGGACCAAGTCCCAGGAACCAAGTCCTAAGCACCAAATCGGTCCCGGTAATAACGGCGGGCGTCGCGCATCGACTGGCGCATTTCACGTGCGGCCTCGTGCATCGCATGGCGCACCTGGTCCCGCGTCGCCCATCGAAGCGACTCCCTCGCCTGCCGGAGCTCCTGCCGCATCTCGCTGCGCATGCGGTAGCCTTCGCGAATCCGTTCGCGGTTGGCCTCACGCACCTCCCGGCGGAATTCGGCGCGTTCATGGCGCATCTCGAAGCGCTCGTCGTGGCTGGAGAACGCAAGGACAGGCAGCGTAAACAGCACGATCAACAGGCACAGCTTTGCAAATAGCCCCATCGTCAATCTCCGTTGCCTAGCTTTGACGGATGTCATGCGCCACAAGTTGTCAGGTTTCTGGCCTCGGCGTGTTTTTTCCGGCGATTTCCCATCGACCAACGATGGGCAGCGACAAGCCGAATAGTGTCAGGTAGAGGCGACCCGGCTCAACGGCTGCGGGCGAGGAAGTCGCGGACGATCACCGGAACGTCGCGGTGCTCGACGTCCGCCGAGTAGTTCATGGCGCGCATGTCGGCGGCCGAGACCTTGCCCGACAGGCCTTCGAGGGCCGCCCGCAGCTGCGGGTAGCGCAGCAGCGTCGCTGCCCGGGCGACGACCGCGGCGTCATACGGTGGAAAGTAATGGCGGGTGTCCTCCAGCTGAAACAGGTCGAGGCCCTTGATCAGGCCGGCGGTGGCGTCGCCGGCGATCAGATCCACCTGACGCTCGGCCAGCGCACGGTAACTGAGCGTGAGGTCCATAACCCGGGGGGCTTCGGGGAACCGCAGCGCGTAGGCCTTCGCGAGTCCAGCGTAGCCGTCCGGCCGCTCGGCAAACTCGTAACCGAAGCCGGCGCGCCAGTGCGCCGACAGCGGCACCACATCGTCAATGGTGCGCAGGTGGCTCGCGCGGGCGTCGCTGCCCCGCACCAGAATCGCGAACGTGTTGTTGAAACCGAGCGGCCGCAACAAGCTGCGCCCGCTGTTCGCGTAGAGTGCGCGGACCTCGTCGAACACGGTGCTCGGGTCGGTGTCGATCGGCTGGTGAAAGACGGCCGTCAACGCGGTGCCGGTGTATTCGACATAGGCGTCGATGTCGCCGGTCAACACGGCACGATCGCAGATCAGCGTGCCACCAAGGTTCAGGCGACGATCCACGCGCAGGCCGGTGTCGCGTTCGATCGTCTGCGCCAGCAGCTCACCGAGCACGAGCTGTTCGGTGAAATTCTTCGAGCCGATCACGATCGCACTGCCGCCTCGCCGTGCCGCCATCGCACTCGAGAGCAGCAGTGCCGCGACGACGACAGCCGCCGCGCTTGCCACGGCACGACGCGACGCCGATCGGCGACGGGTCGAGAGCTGTTTCTCGAGCCACAGCAGGGCATTGTCCACGGCCAGCGCAAGCAGCGCCGCCGGGATCGCTCCGGCGAGGATCACGGTGGTGTCGACCATCGACAGTCCGCGGTAGATGTACTCGCCGAGTCCTCCGGCGCCGATCGCTGCCGCAATCGTCGCCGAACCGACACCAACCACGGCCGCCACGCGTACGCCCGCGACAATCGACGGCAACGCAAGCGGCAGTTCGACCTGCCGCAGCAGTTCGCCCTGGGTCATCCCCATCGCGACGCCGGCCTCGCGGATCGAGGGGTCGATGCCACGCAGCCCGGTGATCGTGGTCCGAACGATTGGCAACACGCCGTACAACGTCAACACGACCAGCGCGGCGCGCGCGCCAACGCCACCGATGAACGGCACCGGCAACAGGAACCCGAACATCGCAAGGCTCGGAATGGTCTGGACGATGCTCGCCAGAGCCATCAGCGGCGCGGCCAGCCGGGGCCGGCGCGACGAAAACACGCCAAGCGGAACCCCGATGGCGACTGCCACCAGCGTCGAGATCGCGACCAGAACGACATGCTGGCCAAGCAGCGTCGCGAGTTCAGCGCGGTGTGCGATCCAGAACGCGAACAGCCGGCTCATTGTCGTGGGACGGCAGGCACCGCGTCGAGCAGCTGACGCACGAACGGTTCCTTCGATGCGGCGACCACCTCCGGCCGATCCAGCGCCACCAGCCGTCCCTCGTCGATTACGCCGACGCGGTCACCGAGCACAAATGCCTCGCCCATGTCGTGGGTGACGACAATGACGGTCTTGCGGAGGCGCTGCTGGATTTGGCGGAACTGGCGCCGGAGCTCGGCTCGGGTCAGCGGGTCGAGCGCGCCGAACGGCTCGTCCATCAGCAGAATCGGCGGATCGATTCCGAGGGCGCGCGCGACGCCGACGCGTTGTCGCTGCCCTCCCGACAACTCGTCCGGCCAACGCGAGCGAAACTCCTGGGGGGCAAGCCCGACCAGGTCGAGCAGCTCGGTGACGCGGGCGTCGATCCGATCGGCGCTCCATCCCTCGAGGCGCGGGACGATGCCGACGTTGTCCCCCACGGTCATGTGCGGGAACAACCCGACGTCCTGCAGGACGTACCCAATGCGGCGTCTCAGCCGGATTGGCTCCCACTGCCGCGTGTCGCGACCTTCGACCAGTACCGCACCCGTATCGGGCTCCAGCAGGCGGTTCACCAGCTTCACCAGTGTGGTCTTGCCGGCGCCGCTTCGCCCGACCAGCGCCAGGACATCGCCCGAGGCCACGCGCAAATCGAAATGATCCAGCACGCGCGGTCTGCCGGGCCGGGCGAACGATGCGTCTCGAAATTCGATCGCCGCCTCGGTCATGGGCCAGCCTCAGAAGCGCGCGTAGAGAGATGCTGCAAACGCCGGGGACACCGAGTGGCCGTCGTCGAATGCGACGCCTTTGGTGCGAAACACGGCGCGGACGTCCGCGCGCTCGCCGATCCCTTTGACGCCGGAGCTGCCGCGCGAGAACAGGTACTCGACACCGCCGCCGAGTTGATACAGCTGTCCGGACTCCGCCAACGTGTCGCCTTCGTGCAGCTGACGGAGGTAGCCGCCGCCGCCGGTCACGAACGGCGTCAATTTCGATCCCTGCCGAATCGATGGCAGCCGCCAGAGCACGCCGCCGACAATCGAGAATTGCTGAACCTTCTCCGTGGCGGTGATTGGCGCGGCGCCTTCGAAATCGCCGCTGATCTGCGTGCGAATCTGCGGCGTGGCGTACGTCCCGGACGCCTCTACTTCGAGCGAACGCCAGACCCTGACGCCGACGCGCGCTTCGAATCCCACCCGGCTCGTCAACTCGCTCGAGGTGTGGAACAGCACCAGGTCGCCGCCGCTGCCCGTGGTCTCGGTTGCGTCACTCGATCCCAGCGACTGGCTGCCAGTCCAGATCAGGCCGAAGCCAACCCCGACGCGTCCCGGCGCCGGCTGCGACGATTGTGCTTTCACTGGCGCGGCGGTCAGGCAGATCACCACCGCGACCCACACGACTCTGCGGGCCGCCGTCATTTGTTCTGAACCGTCACCAGCACCTGCCCGCTGTCCCCGCCCCGCGGCACCACGACCAGCACGCCGTCGAACGTCACCTGAAAGTCCACGTCCACGGGATTGACGGACTGATCGAAAAAGCTGTCTACGTTGGCATCGTCCAGTGGCTCCACCCTGATCACGTGAAGACCGGGCGAGAGCCCGCCGATCGAGAACTGGCCCTGATCGGTCAGCGAGAATCCTGCGACCATTGTTTTGGTTCTCAAATCGAACGCGACGACATGCGCACCGAAGAACGGGTGGCCGTTCTTGAACACGCGGCCTGACAGGCTGCCTTCCGCAGTCGCGTAGTCGCCGTCCGGATAGAGATCGGAGATGCCGGCGATGTCGTCGGCTTTCAGAGTGCGGCTGACGATGCTGCCTGGCGCGTAGGCAATCGGAAACATCACCGCCTCGGCCCCGATCACCGCGCGGCCGCCGCTTGCGCTCAACGAGGTCTCGCCGAGTGCCGAGTGGCCCAGTCCGCTGAAGTGGCCGATTTCGTGAAGCGCCACACTCTCGAGATCGAACTTGCCGGGTTCGCCGTTCGCGGCGACCGACCATGGGTAGGACGCGTTGAAAAAAATGTCCGACTCGATCAGTTCGCCTGTGGCATCGTCCACGACAAACGAGGTGGAAGCGAGGACACCGTCGAGGTCAGGGTAATTCTCAAACCCGATCGTCGACGTGCCATCGTCGTCGCCGGGCTGGGCCGAGGTCAGTCCGCCGAACTGATAGGCGATGGACGAGGTCGGCACGGCCTGCCAGGTGGCGAAGGCTCGCGCGACGGCCGCCTGCAGATCGGGCGAGGTCACGCCAGGAACACTGGAATCGAAGATGAAGTACCGGACCGGTCCCGGTTTCCACTTCAGGGTCACCCGCTGGTCGCCGACGGTGACGCCGAACTTCAGATACGCCTGCGCCGGCTGCGGCGGCGCGCAGATCAGCAAAACCAGCACGGATACGATCGCCCGTCTGTTCATCGCTGACTCCCCACGAGCGAGCGCACGCGCTGCTCGAAGTCGTCGAGCGTCAGCGGCCGTCGCGACGGGTCGCCACGAATAATCGGAACGGTGCCGGTGGCCGGACGCAAGTCCGTTGGCGGCGTCACCAGCCAACGAGCGCTGTCGGTCGAGCGAACCATACGGAACACGCCCTGGCTGAAGCCGACGACAAACGGCACGCTCGGACCGCGGGCGCCAAGAAACACCACGACATGCTGATCGACGGCGAACGCAGGTGCGCCGACAACGATGCTCCGATAACGGCCGAGCACGCCGCCGGGCACCCGGAACTGGACGGTTTCGCCGAGAGCGCCCTTCAGGTAGCTCTCGGCCTCGAGCGTCACGATTGTCTCTATGGTCCGATGATCCGCGGTCCATCTCGCATCAACCGACGCCACCCGGCCACGGACGATGGCCAGGGCATCGTGAGAGAGACCAGTCAAATCGGTCGGGACGAGGACGGTTGCTCCAGCGTGAATCACTGACGCCGTCAGCAGGCAACAGATCAGCAGGGTTCGCATCCTGTCAGTTTGACACGAGTCCGATCGACTGTCGCGGCGCCCTGCCGACAACCAGTGCGGCTAGGCCCGCTGGTTGCGCGCCGTGGCGACGCGCAGAACCGCTTCCGCGGCGCGCCTGCTGGCTCCGGATCCGCCGAGTCGCTCACGCACTCGGGCCAGTGCCTGACGAATGTGGGCGGATCGCTGAGGGTCGATCAGGATCGAGATCGCTTCGTGCGCAACCGCCTCGGGCGTAAACGCGTCCTGCACCAGTTCGGGCGCGATCTTCTCGCCGGCGATGAGGTTCACCATGCCGATGGTGTCGAGCTTGACCAGCTGGCGGGCCAGACGATAGGTCAGCGCCGACAGCCGATAGACGATCACCATTGGTGTGTCGTGCAGCGCACCTTGTACCGTCGCGGTCCCCGATGCCATCAGCGCAACGTCGGAGGCCGCGAGGATGTTGTCGGTATTGCCTTCAACCAGGCGGAACGGCGCCGACGCCTGCGCTCTCTCGACCACCTCGAATAGATCATCGGAGAGTTGAGGCGCGCGCGCGATCACGCACTGTATAGCCGGTACCTCGCGCTGGATCCGCACGACCGCCTCGACGAGATCGGTCAGGATCCGGGACACCTCGCCGGGACGGCTGCCAGGAAGCAGGGCAACCGTGGGTGCGGACGGTGACAGACCCAGGCTCGCGAGAAACGGCTCGCGGGCCGAGGTTGGTGCAACCAAATCGACCAGCGGATGGCCGACGAATTCGACCGGCACGCCAGCCTGCTCGTAGAGCTCCTGCTCGAATGGAAAGATCACCAGCATCCGATCGGCGATGCGCCGAATCGTGGCGATCCGGCCCGCGCGCGACGCCCAGACCTGCGGGCTGATGTAATAGATCACCGGGACGCCGAGTTCCTTGATGGCCGGCGCCAGACGCAGGTTGAAGCCGGAGAAGTCGATCAGGACGAGCGCATCGGGCCGCTCCGCCCGGGCCGCCGCGACCAGACGCCGGCGCGCTTCGAGCAGACGCGGCAGTTTGGGAATCCACTCGATGAAGCCGGAGACGGCGATGCTCCTGTAATCGTCGATGAGGCGGCCACCGGCAGCGGCGAACTGCGGACCACCGAGACCGGCAACCTGGACGGACGGTTCAATCGCGCGCAGTGCGCGCGTCAGCGCCCCGGCGTACAAGTCGCCGGAGGCTTCGCCGCACGAGAGCAGGAGGCGGAGGCTCAAGAAGCGGGACGCAGAAACAGCGCTTGATCGATGTTCGGGTTGACCTTCACATCGGACACGAGCCGATCGACGATCTGCA
>DASXIR010000170.1:0-22303 GCA_036497895.1 Vicinamibacterales bacterium
CGCGGAAGTCACGTATCGTTGATGTCGTGCGTCAGTGGCCTGTCGCGCGAGGGCCGCGGCGGCGATGCGCTCGGCCTGGAATGGGCGTTGATTCAGGCCGGTGCCACCAGCCTCCTGGCCAGTCACTGGTACATCAGTGCCCGGCTGGCGGCCGATTTCTTTGAACGCTTCTACCAGCATTGGCTGGTCGACGGCATGTCCAGGGCGGCAGCGCACTCGATGGCGATCGCTGACATCCGCGGGTCGGCCGGGGAGGATGCCGCACACGCATGGGCGGCGTTCAGTTTGATCGGCGATTGGCGGTGAAGCAGTCGGGAGACGAGGGGGTTTCGATGACAGATGCGGCGACAGAAATCAAGGGCCTCACCGATGTTCAAGTGGTCGCGGCAGTGCGACAGTTGAATCGTCGCGTGTTTTCAGACCTGTCGTTTGACGCGGTCAAAGCGGCAACCACTGCTACTGGCCTGAAGACGGTGTCGAAGGACGCGGCCGCGACCCAGCTCGATTCGGCAGCATCGGTCAAGTTGAGTCGTCAGGTGCTGACCGCCGCGGCCGGCGATCCGGGACTGGCGCCGCTCGTCACCGAAGTGATCGATCACGTCAAGCAGGACGATTCGCTGTTCATCGAAACCGCGATCGCGATCGGCGTGCTGGTGAACTTGACGATGTTCATGGCGAGTTCGGAGCTGAACTTCACGAGCGGAAAGCTATCGATCCACAAGGGACAGGTCGGCGCTGATGTCGTCAAGCTCCTGGTCGAGCCGGTGCTGGAGTTGATCAAGAAAGTCCCGTCGGTGCACTAAAACAGGGAGTGACTCGATGAAATGGCGAACCTTGTTGTTCGTAAGTCTCGCCGCCGCAGCGGCGGCGGTGTCGACCGGCTTGAGGGGACACGCGGCGCAGCAGACGGCTCCGCACTACCCCTTGACGCTGGTCCCGCCCGGTACAGGACCGTACACCTTTCCACCGGGTTACCAGACACCGTGGGACAAGATTCAGATCCTGGTGACGGCGAAGATGTCGCCGAACCTGTTCGTGCTGCACGGCTCGGAAGGACTCGATCCCGCTCATCCGGACGCGTCCGGCGGCCGGGCCATGGCGCTGTTCGGTCCGGATGGCGTGCTGCTGGTCGACACGGAGAACCGGCAGGTCGCCGAAAAGACGCTGGCCGCAATCCGCACGTTCTCCGCAGCTCCGATCAAGGTGCTGGTCAACACCCACGTCCATCCCGATCACACCGGCGCGAACGCGTTCTTCGCAAAACAGGGCGCGCTGATCTTCGCGCAGGACAACCTGCGCAGTGAGATGGTGCGGCCGCCGTCGCGCGGCGGCGCGCCCGCCGCGCCGGACATGACTGGCATTCCGGTCACCACCTACAACTACAGTCGCGCCACCTCGGGCGAACCGGCCGTGACCCTGAACATGAACGGCGAGACGGTGGACTTCATTCCGATGATGCCCTCCCACACCGCCGGCGACACCATCGTCCGATTCCGGAACGCCGACGTCATCTATATCGAGGACTTCTATAGGAATTTCGGGTATCCCTTCGCCGATCAGGCGAATGGCGGTTCGATCAAAGGCATGATCGACGCCGTCGATCTGATCGAGAAGCTCGCAGGGCCTGAGACGACGCTGGTGCCGGGACACGGCACGCTGGTAAAGAAAAGCGACCTCCTGGCCTATCGCGCGATGCTGGTGGATGTGCTGGCCAAGGTGACGCGCCTGCGGAATCAAGGCAAGTCGCTGAAGGAAGTCCTAGCCGCGAATCTGACCGCGCCCTATGACAAAACCACTCAGGGCGATACCCAGCAGAGCAAGGACCGCTTCATCACCGAGGCCTACGACGAGGTGAAGGACTTTCCGCCGGTCGTGGATGGCAAGCGCACCATGCCGGGCCATCCGTGACGACAGTCGCTATCCCTCCTGGTCGGTCGTCGTGCGATCGCGCGACGCGAGCCTGCTGACGCAACAGCGTCGGTCAGAACGCGACCAGTTTGCGCAGGGGCTCGAGCCACCCGAAAAACGAGCCGCCGATCTCGGGAAACAGCGATCCGATCACGGCAAGCAGCGGCAGCACGCCGTACAACGCGACACGCTTGGCGAAGTCCCAACTGAAGTCGATTCGATCGGGGGTGCCGCGGCGCAGCAGGCTGAGGACGGTGTCACGCTCCATCCCGACCACGATCGGAATCGCGACGACGGCAATACTCACCATCGCCAGCAGGTCGATCGTCAGCAACGATGACCGTCCGGGGAACAGGTAGAACAAGTGGGCGCCGGAGAGAAAGGCGAGGCACAACATCGCGGCGAACAGCGGCGACATCATTCGCGCCAGGATGTCGCGGACCACAAATGCGTACTGGACGGCGACGAATTCCTCGCACTGCCTGAACCATGTCGCAATCGCGGACGCGTCTTTTTCCCGGACAATTCCTTCACCGTGACGGTCCGCGGCGCCGTCCGACGAGATCGCCGGGCAGCGCTGCCAATGGGTTTGCTCGAGCAGCGTGACCAGGTTGTCTGAAATACTCCACAGGCCGAACCACGCCTCGCTCTGAAGCAACGGCGCGCTCTTCTCAATCACGATCTCGTCACGCAATCGCCCGACGCTGTTGTTGTGCTCGCAGAGTGCGCGGGTCAGGCCGGTGAGATCCTGAGGCCGGACCGCGAGGCTGGACGCACACCACGACGCCAGAACATCCACGCTCTGCAACGTCCGGCGATTGGGAAAGTCCTGCTTGACCTTCAGCCCGAGTCCGCGGTTGCCGATCGCGATCATGCCGTCTCGAAGCGTGTCCGCGCGAGCCGCCAGCGCCATCAATTCGCTGAGATGCGGAGGAGCGATCGAGAGATCCCACCGGACGACATGGCCAACCCGGCCCAACGACTCTGCGATTCGCGCGTGTGCCAGACGCGCCAGTTTCGGCTTCAACGAGTTCCAGGTGGATGCGGCCTGTCCGGCGAGCAGCATGGTGGCGACGAGAATCGAGAGCGTCGCCAGCGTCATGAACTGCGAAAATGCCGCGCCGTCAATCGTCGGGACCCAACCCCTGAGGATCCAGACAACGGCGACGACCAGCGTGCAGACGCCGACGAGATACGGCTTCGGCAGATTCTGCACCGGCATGTCGAGCAGCGCCGCGAAGTAGCGCAGGTCGTGGCCGCGCTGCTGTTGATGATCGGCGCAGGTCCTGAAGGACGACCCCGGAAATTCGCGCGGTGCGCCCGTGAACAGGCGGAACGCCGGAGAACCGTCTGCAAGCGCCGTGTATCCCCGACCGACCAGCGACAGACGCCGCACGCCCGCGATCATTCCGACCAGCAGTCCGCCAAACAGCAAGGTGGTTGCCGGCAGTGGCGAGATGATGCCACCAGCGAGGAAACGGTTGGCATCGAAAGCAGCGGCGGGCGCCGCCGGATCTGATGGAACCGGATAGGTGGTCGCTTCCAGAAAGCGGCCGAAGTACCAGAGCGTGCCGAACATCAGGGCCGAGCAGACCCCGATCATCGCCCGATTCCAAGACGGCAGCGGCGCTTGCGGCAGAGCGTTCAGCGCCGGCTTCGCCGATCCGCGTGTGTAGGCCTGACACACCACCGCCACCCCCGGCGACAGGACCACCAGCAACACCGTCCACGCCACCAGGGTGACGAGAACCGGCGGTCCACTACGCTGCCCGATCAACTGAATCGTCAGGACTTTCGCGAGCCAGGAGCTGAGACTCGCCAGCAACAACGTGCACAGGAATACCGCGAAGGCGTGCAGCCTGATCGCGCCGTGGTACGTCGCAGGCTGCGCAATCGCACGGAGGAATGGCAGCCGCCATCGTTTCTGACTTGGCTGCAGCAACTCGAGAAAGAGGTACACCGATGCCCACACGACGCTGCCGACCCATAACGCAAGGACGATCGCGGTCAGACCGGATGCGGTGGTCAGTGGTGTCTGATGATGGGTCGGCGGCGTGGCATCTTTGACCTCGTGCACGAAGTCAGCGTTGCTGGTTTCGTAGGTCAGCGGCCAGTAGCCGTCGTTACCGATGACCGTCACCCAGACAGGCGGCTTGCACGGTCCCGGCTTGGCACCGGAGAAGTTGACCGCCGGATCACAGTAGTCCACCAGCTGACTGGTTGCACGAAGCTGGATTGAGGTGGCATTGAAGACCCCGGCGGCGATGAAGCTCGGAAACGCGTCACGGTCAGTGCCACCGCCGTTCGTGCGCTGGGCGCCGAGCGCGAGTGGATATGGCGACGCCACCAGCGCGCCGCGGGTGTACGGCAGGTATTCAGGCTGCAGGTAGAGCAGGTAACTGCCCACGAAAAACAACTGCGCGTCCGGCGCCGCCTTCCTCACCTCGCGCGCGAGAAACAGCGCGTCTCGCGCGTCGGTGGCGACAATGCCCACGACGTCGAGGTCTTCGTGGCGGATGTTGTCGAGAATGTTGTCAACCGTCGCCTCGGCGACCGGTGACGCCAGCTGCGGACGCAGCGCGGGCAGTTGGTCGGATGCCGGCGTCGTATCCCGAAAACTCAGCGGGACGATCGGTGTCGGCAGCAGCGACACTGAACCCGGCTGCGACAAGGTGGCGTCGCTTCGAAGCTGAGACACGTGGAGCGGAAACCGGTAGACGGTCGCGCACGGAAAGGCGGCGGGCGATATCGCGGTTCCGGGAAAGGACCGACAACGCGGGCCGGCCGCCACCGGCCCAGCGGCGTTGGCCGGTGCCGCGCTCTGGCCGAACGAGGTGTTGCTCTCGACCAGCAACGCGACGTGTTCGCCGGTACTCCAGGCGGGATTCATCCGGCCGAGCGCCCGGCTCAATGCCATCATCTCGGCCGATGTCGGCTGGGCCGCCGATTCGTATTTGACGCCAGGGGCGATCGCCGAGACGATGGTCGGGTTCGCGTCGGCCATCGCGGATCCAGCCACGAGGCTCACCGAGCACGTTGGCCCGCGCCAGTGCTTCAGTTCGAGCGCCAGCGACGGTACCGAACCAGAAAATGTCGGTGCCACCACTCGAAGCACCGCCAGCGAATCGCAGGCGGCAGGGTCCGATGGGTCCGGAACACGGACACGCCGCGGCTGCGGATCCATTGTGGCCGCCCACCGGTAGATGAAGTCGATCGCATTGGCCAGCGCTTTTCTGTGCACACCGGTGGTCGGTGTCTCGAGCACCAGCAGGACGACCTGGAAGGTCATTTTCTTCGCCGGCTCGTCAATCTTGCGGAAGATCAGCGCTCCCGGTTGACGCTCGTGGAGACGGCTGTCGCTGGCGACACCGTCGGTGCGGGCGTTGTCCGCCCTCGACCAGTCGATCAGCTTGAAGCGATCGAGCACAAAGCCGGCATGGCTCATCGCCGACTGGATCGCGCCGAGCGTTTCGTCCGCGACCCACCCGCTGTTCGAATCGACATAGTCAGGAATGGTGGCAAGGAGAAACTGCACGTCGAGCACAGGATTCGTTGCCGAACGGGTCGCCGTCACGAGCCGGCACAACGCCTGGTGATTGCCGAGGTCGTCGAGAAAGCTGTCGGCGACCTGGGTCCGGAGCTTCTGAAAAGGCGCGTCCGGTTTGATCCCGGCCTGCAGCAGCGCCTGGAGCAGCGTGGCAGACTTTGCCGCGGTCATCCCCGTCGTCGATTCGGGCTGGCACCAGGCGTAGTCGCTTGCCGCCTCCGGCGTTCGATCGGCAGCGAGCAACGCTTCGAGGTCGCTCAACGCCTTGGCGTCACCAGCGCTGCGAACCTGAGAAGCGCCGGCGGCGCTATCGAGACTCAGCGTCCGCAGCGCCCGCTGCGTCGGCCCCTGGTCGAGCGAGACGCCGAGCGATTCTCCCAGCAACTCCATGACCGGCTTGAGATCCGCCAGCACGGAGCCAGATCCATCCGGCGTTTGCAGGGGCGTCGTTTTCACGACTGCTGGCGCCGCTGGCTTGACCGCTTCGCCTGATCCGCCCTGGCGAAGCAGCGTCGCCGAGAACACCCCGGCAGCGAGCACGAGGGCTGGTGCGAGCCCGCCGATCGACGATTCGAACTTGGCCATGCCTTTCCTCGTACGTTCCGAGCCTGCCTATGTCATCGCCGCCGGATACCGCACCCACGGTTCGACGGTGTGCGCCGGCAGCGTCGGTGGGCAATGCGATCCCTTGATCGACGATTCGTGAATCAGCGAATTCGCTGGAATCGTGCGCGTTCTTCCCCGCGGCACGCTCCATCGCCCCTTGTCGTCCTGATAACGCTGCGGCAGGTATTCGGCCATCCACCAGGTGCCAACCAGCGAATCGTGCAGCGGCCCATTCGCGTCGGGCTGCACATACTGGGGCATGCCGGCGACGGGCGGCGACTGGACGGCGCGGCCGAGGACGGTGGCGGCTTTCTGCGGATCGATCAGCATGCCCGCCTTGTCCGCTTCCGCGAACATCCACTCGAGCGCGATCTTGGCAAGGCCCGCCTCTTGCTCCGGGTAGCTGCCGCCGACGTCGGAGTGCGAGCCGGAGAACCACGCCTGCTTCATGTCCTGCCTGGGCAAGGCAGATCCCCAGAGATTGTCGCGGTAGTAGCAGCGCTTTTCGTGAATCGCGACGGCGTGCCGCCCGATCTCGATAATCGGGTTCTGTCCACTGAACGGCAGGTTGATCGGGTCGTAGGCCCAGCCGAACGAGCTGACGGTGTCCCAGAGCCCGCAGAAGCGCACCTTCACGGTTTGTGTATGTGAAAACTGCCACCGGAACAGGTCGTCGGTGCCGAAGGTGGAATGATCGCGGCTGGTCCGCTTGGTTTCGGCGGCGTAGGCTTTCAGCACGTAGGGAATCAGTCCATCGTTGCCGGCGCACAACAGGCCGTAGACGTGCAGGACACTGGCGATCGCTCGCGCCGTGTAGGCGCCGCGGCTGAAACCGAGCAGGAAGATCCGATCACCGTCAGCATAGGTGTTCATCAGATAGCGGTAGGCATCGCCGACGTTGTCCAGCAGGCCCGACCCGAACGCGAGTCCCATGATCCGCGACACCTGCCGCGACAGCCAGTAGCGCGCCCGGGGATCGCCCATCGTGCCCACGCCGGGATGGTAGTAGCCGATCTGGCGATGGTCGAGGGTCAAGGCCGAGTACAACTTGACGACGTTCGACTCTTCGGAGGGGTTGTCGAAGCCGTTGCCGGTCCCGTCACAGCAAATGACGATGTTCTTGCTCATGGTCAGAGCGTCTTGAGATATTCGAGCAGTGCCCGTTTCTGGTCGGGCGCGAGCTGGGTGCCAAACGTGTGTCCGGCGTTGCCCTGTCCCGGGCGCGCGACGTCGAACAGTGCGCCAGCCCGCTCGGCCGCCGCGCCAGCGGTGATGAATCCGACGCGCGTCGAATCGAAGACGTCGTATCCACGCCAGAACAGCTTCGGCCGCGCCGCCACCGGCTCGAGGAGATCGGCGAGCGTGGGCACCGACCCGTTGTGCAGATAAGGCGCGGTCAACCAGATCCCATCGAGCGACGCCGCGAGGTAGCCGTCAGTCTTCTTGAAACCCGAGAACTTCCACGCGTGACCGTCGCCGGATTTGTTCGCTGCCGCAGCGGCAGCAGATGTCCACAGGTCGAGCCTGGATCGATCGGTGCCGATTTCGGACCACGGAATCACGGCGCCGGCGCGCGCGCCACCAGCCTTGTGACAGCTGGCGCACGTCGAGTCGAAGGTGACCGCACCTGCTGCGGCAAGGCCGGCGTCGACTGGCAGCGGATACTTCGGCGCCTTGAGGTCGCCGATGTAGTTCATCACGCGGCGCAGGCTCGACATCGCAGCAGGAACAGAGCTGTCCCAGGACGCGTAATCGCGATCCATCCACTTCGCGGGCGTGCCTTGGCTGAGCGCCGACCATTGGATCGCTTCGCGAAGCGACGTGTTCAACCCGTCCCGGAAGAACGCCGTTCCATCGCGGCGCCGAAGATTCCACAGTGGCATCGAATCGGACTGCGGGACGTCGCCGAACGCCGGATGGATCGGCGTCGCCGCGCGGTCGTCCTGGCGACGCAGGATGTCGCGCCGGGTGTTCGGAATCACGGCAAATCGATACTGAAGACGAGCGGCGAGCGACAGGCGCGTGTTCTTGGCGATCTCGCCCAGGATGGTGTCGGGCGTGAAACGCGGATCGTTCGCACAGGCGACGAGAAACCGCACGTACGCCTGTTCGGTCGCCTGATGCGCGGCCGTCGCGGGATAAATCATCGGCACATCGTCCGGCGTCGCCCGGAAGGTCGCGGAATGGCACATCGCGCAGTTGACGCCGACGCGCGGAACACCGATGGCGGCCTTCGACAGGCCGATCGGCAGCTCGTGACCGTCGCGGGAGAGGATGCCGATCGAGGCATAGCCGCCGGGCGCGAGGTACTCGGGGAAAATGCGCGGCAGGACCAGCCAGATCCAGTAGGGAACGCCTTCGGATTCAGTGCCGACCGAGCCGTAGAGGAAGTGATCTTCGTCGGATTGAAAATACGGTGCCGGTTCGTCGCGGAAGAAACGATCGAAGACGACCACGCCGCCGGCCACTGCGACAACCAGCAGAACGCCCGCGACCAGCCGCTGGCGCGGTGTGGTGAACCAGTTCATGCTCGTACGACTCCGGGGACGGCCGCCATGGCTAGAACGTCTTCAAGTACTCGACAATCGCGCGCTTGTCATCGTCGGACAGGGTGGTGCCATAGAGATGGCCACCGTTGCCGTTGCCGCCGACCAGCGTGTTGTAGCGCGTGAACACCTGCCCGCCCGCTTCCGCGACGTCGGAGACGAAGCCGACCTTTCGTTGGTCAAAGACGTCGTCGCCGCGATAGAAGACCCTGGGGCGCTGCTCCGGCGGATCGAGCAAATCGCGCAGCGTCGGGACTGAGCCGTTGTGCAGGTACGGACCGCGCAACCAGATGCCATCGAGCGGGTGATTGGCGTAGCCGATGGTTTTCCGGAAATGCGAGAACTGATATTCGGACCCTGGAAACAGTCCCACCTGGTTGGAGGCAAAAATAAACGTGTATGAATCGAAGCGGTGCCGGTCGGTGCCGACGGTCGCGATCGGCTCGACCAGGCCGACGCGCGAGCCCGCCCTGACGCCGTCACGGAATCGATTGTCGGCGTGGCATTCGAGGCAGTGCTGCTGATAGATCGGCGCGCCACGGGCCGCCAGTGTCTGATCGACCGGGTAGGGGTACTTCGGCGGAGGCAGTGTCCAGATCCAGTCGCGCACGCGCTTCAGGCTGGCGTGATCGACGGTGACCGGGGTGACCCCGGCGCCAAGCGCAGCGCTCAAGTTGCGCTCGTCGACCGAATCGTTGTCGCCGTCCCAGTGCAGGTGCATGCCGTCGCGCGGCTTTTGATTCCAGAGTGACGGAAAGTCCGAGGCGCCGATCAGCTCGTCGTGTGGCAGTCGGGTCAGGTCCCAATTGAACTGAACTCCCTTGTAGGGATTGAACGTATCCACCCGGCCGCGGCCCCAACGCGGCACATCCGCGGCCAGAATCGGTGCGATCCGGTTGCGCAGATTCAGGGTCTGCATTTTGAGGCGGTCCACGAGGCCGACCCGCAACAGCACGCGTTCGAACAGCGACGGTCCGCCTTTTTCCGGCAGGCGGCCGCGCACCGCATCAGCCGTCAGACGGTTGTCGAGCGTGCAGTCCTGGACGAACTCCACGAACGCCTGCAGATCGAGCTGATGCGCCGGCATGCCGAGGACGATGCGCCTGGCGCCATCGGGTGTTTCGCGCAGTGTGCCCGTATGGCAGACCGCGCAGTTGAGCCCGGCGTGATCGATGCCCAGGCGCCGGCGTCGCGAAATTCCGATCGGCCGGTCCTTGCCAGGCTCCAGGACGAATCCGAAGCCGGCAAAACCGTTCGGGGCCCGGTCACTGCAGATCGACGGCAACGCGGACAGAATCCAGTACGGCGGCAGCGCGCCGCCGACAGGCGACAACAGCGAGATGCCCGGCTCGCTGCCAATCGATCCGTACTTGAAATGTTCTTCGATGTTGTCGTACGTCATCGGATCGTCGGTGTCGAGCGACACGACGGCCCAGATACCCACCGTGGCGGCGAACACCAGCACCACGATCAGGAGCGCACGAAGCGGCAGACGAGCGTTCGCGATCACGGAAACGGCTGCGGCTGAAAGACCGACATCACCTCGTGCAGCATGGCTTCGGCGCTAGGGAAACGGCTCTCTTCGTAGCACCCGATCGGGTGCTCGACCACGTGCACAAGGCACTTGTTGCAGTAGGTGCAGGGCCGGTCGGCGCGGTCCTTGCCGGCGGCGAACTGCTGCACCAAATCGTTGTTGGCGACCAGCGGACGCGCCATGCTCACGCCGTCGCAGTCGCCATCGGTGATCGCTTTTCGAATCACCGACGCGGTCTGAAAGCCGCCGGTACAAATGATCGGCACGTTCACGGCCTGCTTGATGACGCGGGCGTCGGGGAGCGTCAGCCCTTCGATCTGATCGGCGGGCACGCCCGCGTCCAACCACTGTTTGCGGAACAGGTCGCCGGTCAGATGGTTGTGGAACAGCAACAGATTGCGGAACGTATTGGCCCCGCTCGACGCCAACTGCTCGTAAGTGTGGGACAAGATCGAAATATCGAGATCCGATCCCGCCGGATTGCGGGGATGCGGAAACGAACTGCCGGTGGAGACGTGGATGGCGTCCACGCCGGCATCGACGAGCCACTTGCAGACCTGCACCGACTCGTCCAGCGTGTTGCCGGGGCCCTCGAGCCGCACCGCGAGCAGCGCGTTGTTGTGCTCGACGGCGCTGATCTTCATCTGCAGGTGGAAATCGGATCCCACGCGCGCCCGAATGGCCTTGACGATGTCGATGACGAAGCGCGCGCGGTTCTCGAGCGGTCCGCCGTATTCGTCGGTGCGATCGTTGATTGCTGAGCTGAGAAACTGGGTGATCAGATAGCCGTTGGCGCCGTGCAGCTCGACGCCGTCCAGGCCTGCGTCGCGGGCACGGCGCGCCCCTTCCGCGAACGCCGCGACCACTTCCTTGATGTCGGCGATGGTCATCCGATCGCACTCGAAGCCGTGCAGCGGATCTTTCTTGTCCGTCGAGCTCTGCCCCTTCGGATGCTCGAGGTCCGGAATGTCGCGCTGACGGCCGCCGTGACTCAACTGCAGGATGAACTTGCAATCGTGCTGGTGGACGGCCACTCCCAGCGCCCGCCAGAACGGGATCCGGTCGTCGCTGACGATGGTGGCGTAATTGGGGATGATACGGCCGCGCGGATGCACCGGCACGAACGACGAGATGATCGCGCCGACCCCGCCACGCGCAAATTTCTCCTCCCAATTGATCCGCGTCTGGGTTCCGGAACCGTCGTAATTGTCGAACCGTCCGGAAATATTCGAGCGGAAGATCCGGTTTTTGACGGTGAGATTGCGGAAGCTCAGCGGTTGGAAGATGACGTCCGGCATGTGTGTTCCTCTGCAGAGTCAGGGGTGAGTGTGCGCGTCATTCAAGCACGACTCCCTGCATTCGCCAAGCGGATTGCTACGCGTTGCGGCCTCATCCATTAGTGACTAGTGATTCATGCAGTGCATCCGTTTCAGCACCGAACCTGCGATAGACTGCCGAATCCGCGACGGAGGCTCTGCCGATGCACTCACACGTGAACGCCCGCCTCAGGGTGACTAGTTCGTCGTTGTTCGCGCTAACGGCCGTGCTCGTACTGGCAGCGTGCGGCGCTCACGAACCCAAGCCCGGCACGGTTCGCGACGAGGCGATGCTCGCGTCCCGGACCGCCGCGAGTTTTCCAGCCGCCGACGAGGACTACTTCCACGACATGGACGGTGGCCTGCCGCTGACCAGGGAACAGATCCAGGGCCGCAACATGTGGCTCGTCTGGACCGGTGGTGACGACCGCCTGTGGGATGTGCTGTCGGTGGACAGCCTGGGTTCTCTCGACTTTCTCAAGACGGTGTCGTCGCATCCGACGCTGCCTTACTCTCGCGACACACGCTGGAATTATCTTGGCCTCGTCAACGAGCCGTGCTTCAAGAAGGCGACGGGACCCGACCCGAGCCGCTACGGACTATGGCTCGACGTCCGCGATCCTGCGTGTCCACCTGATCCGTTTGCCAACGGCGACAAGTACAAGGGTGTTCAGGTCGGCGCGAGAGGCAAGACCGTGGCGGTCGGCTCCTACTACGGCGAGCCAACCGGCATCGTCGGGCTCCGGCTGTTTCCCAATCCGGCGTTTGACGCCGAGGCGCGCAAGAAGTGGGATTCGGAGCGGTACTACCGCGACCCGAGCTATTACCAGTCGCGCGATCTCGTCAAGCCCTATCGAGTCGGGATGTCGTGCGCCTTCTGCCATGTCGGACCGAATCCGGTGAAGCCGCCGTCCGATCCGGAAAACCCGCAGTGGTCGAATCTCAGCTCGAACGTGGGCGCGCAGTTCTTCTGGTGGGACCGCGTGTTCGACTGGAAGGGCGCGACCAATCAAGGCAGCTTCGCCTACCAGTCGCTGCACACCTCGCTGCCGGGCACGCTCGACACTTCGCTTGTCTCGACTGACAACATCAACAATCCGCGGACGATGAACGCGGTGTATTACCTTGGGCCGCGGATGGGTGTGGCCAAGCGCTGGGGCAAGGAAACGATCGCTGGCGGCGGACTCGACAACCGTCAGTTCAACGAGTTCGTGCCGCCGACCGATCCGCTGGCGCAATTTTTCGCGCCGCCTTCCACCACCTGGACGCCGCGGGTTCTCAAGGACGGCTCCGACTCAGTCGGCGCGCTCGGCGCACTCAATCGCGTCTATCTGAATATCGGCCTCTTCAGCGAGGAGTGGCTGCTCCATTTCCGTCCACTGATCGGCGGCAAGGCGATTTCGCCCATCCGGATTGCTGACGCGCGCAAGAACTCCGTCTACTGGCAGGCCACCGAACAGCAGACGGCGAACATGGCGCGCTTTTTCCTCGCCAGCACCGATCCGCATTACTTGAAGGATGCGCCTGGCGGCGCGGCTTACGCCACCGAAGACGCGGACTCGGTGCGCCGCGGCAAGACCGTGTTCGCCGAGCGATGCGCGCGATGCCATTCGAGCAAGACGCCGGCGCTGCCTGCGGGGCTCGACCTCGAGAACTGCAACGGCAAGGACTATCTCGGCTGCTGGACCCGCTACTGGGCGTGGACCAAGACCGAAGCGTTCAAGGCCCCGATGCGGCAGATCGTCGCCGCTGACGACTTCCTCAAGGACAACTACCTCTCGACCGAACTGCGGGTGCCGTCGACGCTGATGCAGACCAACATCTGCAGCCCGCTGGCGACCAACGCCATCGCCGGAAACATCTGGGACAACTTCTCGTCTCAATCGTACAAGGATCTGCCGTCGGTCGGGACCGTCAAGCTGCGGAATCCACTCACCGGCGCCGAGTACGACTACACCATGCCTGCGGGCGGACGCGGCTACACCCGTCCGGCATCGCTCATCAGCCTGTGGTCCACCGCGCCGTTCCTGCAGAACAACAGCGTCGGACCGGTCAGGTTCAATCCGAGTCCGTCGGTCGAAGCGCGGATGGCGGTGTTCCAGGAATCAATCGAGCAGATGCTGTGGCCCGAGCGCCGGCAGACCGACGACCTCTTCACGCGCCTGAACATCACCGGCGCCGGCGTCGGCTGGATTCAGCGAACCACGGCGGACAGTTACATCAAGGTGCCGGAAGGATACGTGCCGGACGAGTTACGTGGGTTGCTCAGCACCGGCGAACGGCTGTTCCCGATTTTCTTCAGGAATGGTGAAGTCGAGATCGGACCGATTCCAAAAAACACACCTGTCAGCCTGCTGACCAGCATCGACATTCTCGGCGCCGATCTGCCATCGGCAGAGCGCCATCAGCACGTCGAGAAGCTGAAGGCGCTGCTCGAACAGATCACGCGTGAACTGAAGCGCAAGAACGACGTGTTCAGCAGCCAGGAAGTGATGCGATCGATGCTCGCCGTCAGCAAGTGTCCGGATTACGTCATCAACAAGGGCCACTACTTCGGCACCAGCCTGCTGACCGAGGAACCCGGCCTGACCGACCCCGAAAAGCGCGATCTCATCGGATTCCTGAAGACGATGTGATGCCGACCACGCCTCCCTCCAACTACGACGCCGACTTCATCGTCGTCGGCTCCGGCGCCGGCGGCGGAACGGTGGCGGCGCGGCTGGCCGAGGCCGGCTATCAGGTCCTGCTGCTCGAAGCTGGCGGCGATCCCAGAAGCCTGATCGGAGCGACACCCCAGACTCCTGGCGTCAACAGCCTGCCGGACGACTACGACGTCCCGGCGTTTCATCCGCTCGCGACCGAGAACGACGCGATGCGGTGGGATTTTTTCGTCCGCCACTACGCGGACGCCGACAGGGGACGCCAGGATCCGAACTACCGGGACAGCGCCGACGGCAGGACGGTGGACGGCGTTCTCTACCCGCGCGCCGGCGTGCTCGGCGGGTGCACGGCGCACAGCGCGATGATCCTCGTCTATCCACACAACGCCGACTGGAACCAGATCGCGGATCTGACGGGCGATGCGTCGTGGCGTGCGGAGAACATGCGGAAGTATTTCGAACGCATCGAGCTGTGCGCGCATCGGCCCGAGGAGAAGGCGTTGAACGTCGCCGGTCAGAATCCCAGCCGGCATGGATGGAACGGCTGGCTGCAGACGGAGAAAGCACTCCCGAGCGCCGCGATTCTGAACGACGATCTTCGATCGACCATCGTCGAGTCAGCGCAGACTGTTTTGCACAGCCCTGAGTTCGCACTGACCGACGAGGATCGCCAGGCACGGCTCGAGAGCGAACTCGACCCGAACGACTGGCGGGTCGTCTCCGACTCGGCGATCGGCCTGCGCTATACGCCGATGACGACCCGCAACCACCAGCGGATCGGCGCGCGCGAACGCCTGCTCGACGTGGCGAAACGCCGGCCCGACAAACTGCAGATTCAACTGAATGCGCTGGCGACCCGGGTGCTGTTCGATGCCGCGAACCAGGCGATTGGCGTGGAGTATCAGAGCGGCGAGCGGCTGTACGGCGCCGATGCGCACCCGAGCGCGGCTGACGGATCGGTGCGTCAGGTGTTCGCGGCGCACGAAGTGATTCTCGCCGGCGGCGCGTTCAACACGCCACAGTTGCTGATGTTGTCCGGCATCGGACCGAAAGCCGGCCTCGAATCGCAGCAGATTCCCGTCCTCGTCGACCTGGCAGGCGTCGGACAAAACCTGCAGGATCGCTACGAGGTGGCAGTCGTCAACCGGATGAATTTCCCGGCGTGGCAGGCGCTGGCAGGCGCCACGTTCACCAGCGAGGACCCGCAGTATCAGGAGTGGGCCGACAAGCGCGACGGTGTGTACACGACCAACGGCGCGATTCTGTCAGTGGTCGCACGATCGAGCCCGGCGTCGCCGCTTCCGGATCTGTTCCTGTATTCGCTGCTCGGACGCTTCCAGGGCTATTTTCCAGGCTACTCGTCGCTGCTGGCAAAGAACCCGAACTGCCTGACGTGGGTGGTCCTCAAGGCGCACACGAACAACACCGCGGGAGAGGTGACGCTGCGTTCCCCGGATCCGCGAGTGCCGCCGGACATCAACTTCCGCTACTTCGACGAGGGCAACGACAGCGGCGGCAGCGACCTGCAGGCGGTTACGGCCGGAGTGCGGCTGGCGCGGCGGCTGGTGTCCGGCCTGAAAACCAGAGGCCTGATTGCCTCTGAAGAACTTCCGGGCGACTCGGTTGCCGATGCGGCATTACCGGCGTTCGTGCAGCAGCACGCCTGGGGGCACCATGCGTCGTGCACCTGCGCCATCGGCCGTCAGGAGGACGGCGGCGTCCTCTCGAGCGATTTCAAGGTACACGGGGTCACGTCCCTGCGAGTGGTCGATGCCTCCGTGTTCCCGCGAATACCGGGGTTCTTCATCGCCAGCGCGGTCTACATGATTGGCGAGAAGGCGGCCGATGCGATCGCCGCCGATGCGGCTACCGCCGCGGCCAGCGGCGCGGTCCGTCCTTTCGCAACCTGACAAAGTTGTGTTCGTTGGACGGCTAGCTGATTACGTCCAGGCTGATCGTCGTATCGGTGATGCTCAGCGACAGCCCGTCGATCTTGATCTTCAGCGAGACCGGAATGTCGAGTGACGATACCAGCGCGCCGGTGTCCCGGTGTTTGAGATCGAGCCGGACCCCGTCCCCGACCACCTCGAGCCCATCGGCCACCACCTTCGTTCGCAGATCGCCGGCGACCTCCGGGCGGTATCGCTGGAACAGATCCTGAATCAACGAGGCCGCGAAATCGCACACGACCTTCGACTGCTCGTCAACGATTTCCTTGACCAGCTGATTGGCGAAGGCGGACACCTTGGGACCATAGTCCGACAACGCCTTCGCGCCGATTCCATCGGCCAGCTTCTGGATGCGGGGAACGACTTCGCCGTTGACGTCCTTACCGACGGCGTCGATGAATGTGTTCACGTCAGACAATGCGGTTACCTCCCAACCGGTTGACTTCCAGCGATCCGATGCACCGCTGCGACCACGGCACAACCGCGATCGTGTTCACGGAATATTGGGCAGCGGGATGACGATATCGCCGATGTTCACCTTCGCGATGACCGGGACATCGACATTGAGAATGTCCTTCCCCTTTTTCTGGTCGCGAACCGTCGACCTGAGCGTACCGGAGATGTTGACACCACCATCGACCAGCTTGATGGCGAGCGCCCCCGACACGCGAATGCCGTTCCGCTCGACGAGGTTGGAGATGAGATCGTCAACGATGGACATCGACTGAACTCCCGGTTGTGACTGCTAGTCGGTCAACGGATACATTCGAGGCAGCTTGAACATCGCCTCGGTGAAGAAGAAGTCGGTCAGGACGTGAAACGTTCGCTCGTGCGCGCCCTGAATCATCGTCTCGAGCAGCCGCGTGACTGCGGCCCGGGCCACCACCAGCTGATCCTCGTTGGTAACCAGAGGAACCCGTCCCTGAAACAGCGTCAACAACGAATCGCGGACGTGGTCCAGGGTGAATCCGTTTGCGGTCGCAACGGCATCGGCTGTCTCCCACATCGCGGCGACCCGCCGCTGCGCATCGGCCGGCAACACCTGCAAGCCGTCGGGCGACAGCTCGGTCGCGGTCTGTTCGTCGGCGACTGATTCGACCAGACAGGTGTCCGGCGGGTTGGTCCAGCCGTCGAGCGGCGACACCGTGTAGTGCTTGCGATCGACTGCAGCAATCAGGCGGACCGCGATCGGCAGCTTTTGATCCGGCTTCGGGATCGCCGTCGGGTCCGGACTCAGCGCTGCGATGTCGTCGTCGCCGATCGGCAGCGAGGCGCCTTTGGCTTTGCTGAACATCCACTTGAGTGTGATGTCATTGAGCCCGCGGTTCGAGTTGCCGCCGCCGATGTCTGAATGCACGCCCCTGAACCAGACTTCGTCGGCGCCAGGCAATCGTGTCGGCAGGAACGACAGACGCCGCTCGTCGAGCGCCAGCGCGTGGAAGCAATAGTCGAGCGCAGACTTCGGCAAAGACAGGTGGTGGCCGATGTTGAGCGCGGTGTTTCCCAGATTGGCGAGACCGAAGGCTGCGACGACGTCCCACACGCCAAGGAAACGGATTTGCGGATGAGCCTCGACGACATCCTGGCTGCCCGGCTTGCGAATGCCGCGGTCCATGATGCAGTTGCAGAAGTCGAGCGTGGTCGCGGCGCCGCGGCTGAAGCCGACGATGTCGATGATCTTGTCGCCGGCCGCCCAATTCGAGCACAGTTGGTCGTACGCCTCGTTGATGCGCACCAGTTCGCCGAGCCCGAACACGCCGCCGAGCGCCTTGCCGATGAAATCGAAGCGGGTCCCGACTCCGGCCAGGTAGAAGTCGTTGGTCTTCGATTGTTTCTTGTAAGCCTGAAAAAATCGGACGACGTTGGTGTTGGTGTACTGCGGATCCTCGCCATCCTTCGCGCTGTTCCAGGTTCCGTCGAACGCGTACAGTGCCATGCCCCGGCCTCCTCACTGATCACTCCCGATCGACTTCTGCATTGCCGACCGCCGCGCGCCGAACGGCGCGCTCAGTGTAGTCGGCGACTGACTCGGCGATGGCTGGCGGGTATTGCCCGTGCCATCGGTATTGCCCGTGCCATCCCTACATTGGTGTCAGGTCCGCCCCGGTCGTTTCGCGCACGCGCGTTTCACGGGAAGCCGAAACAGGAATCTAAGACTTCGTCGCACTCGAACGAATGACCGGAAGATACGCGGCCAGGAGCAGCAGGCCCGACAGGCCGTCGTAGATGCCCATCGGCGTGAAGCCATCGCCCTGGCTGAAGAAGAACGCCGAGAACGTCAGGCGGATCACGACGCCGCACCAGTTCGGCCAGCGATTGCGCTGCGGGTCCTGCCAACCCGGCAGGTAGAGAAAGTCGATCGCCCACAGCTGCATCCCCCAGTGCCGCGGCCACGCCTTGGGAAACGCATCGGGCTGTCCGGCAAACCGAGTGAACGAATCGGGAGACGTGAAAATAATCACGCCGACCAGCAGGTTCAACGCGATGCTGAGTCCGAGCAGGAACTTGTAGCGTTTCACCGGATCCATTCACACCACCTGCGACTGGCGAGACGGAGCACGGCGCGCCGCTCGAGTGTTAGCCGGCAATCATCCTACTTCCACGGGGCCGGCGCACGACAGCGATCGCGATTCAGTGACGAGAGAATGCACAGTTGTTCGCGCGCGCTCAGATGTTCTATAAGAGACCACTCGCCCCACGGCATTCGACTGCTTTCAAGCTCGACTGTTTCGCGCGGCACATGTTGGGAGTTGCTGCGCGATATGCGTGCAGCAGCGACTGGACCACGAAGGGAGAAACGGAATGGCCGCAGTCTCCACTACCGTTGTGTCTGTGATTGGCGCGCCGCGCACGCCGTTTTACGCGTGGCTGATACCCGGCGTGTTTTACCGCGAGCTCGAGACGGTGCTGCGTGATGCTGCCTTCATGGCCGGCGTCGCCAGGACGACGGACACCACCGGTCCGTGGGACAAGGCCGGGTCGACCCGGATTGTCCACATGACCGACGGGACCAGTGTGCGCGAGACCGTCACCAGCGCCGTCGCCCCGGATTATTTCGCCTACCGTCTCACAGAGTTTTCGAGTCCACGAGTAAGCCGTCTCGTCAAAGAGGCGCGCGGACAATGGTGGTTCACCGACAGCGGGTCCGGGCTCCAGGCGAAATGGACCTACACCGCCGAGAGCAAGACCGCGCTCGGAGCGCTGGTCCTGTACCCCATCATCAAGATTCTGTGGAACCGGTACATGAAGGCCGCAATGAAAGTCACCAAAGAACGCGCGGAAGCGGAAGTGTCGGGGAGCTGACCATGGCCAAACAATGGGACTTCGACCTGGTGGCGCTTCACGGTCAACAGGAAACGACCGACGAAGACCGCGCCTACCGGGGGTCTCGCTACGCCGAAGTACGAGAGGCGCTTTATGCGAATCCGTATCGCGACGGCGCCAGTGGACAGGAGCCCGGACCGCTCCCGATGTTCCAATCCACCATCCGCAACGCCTGGAAAGGAACGCTGCACGGGCACAAGTTCCTGAAGGAAGCGTCGGCGAGGACGGTCGATACGCATGCCGATCTGCGCTGGGGCACCGACGGCAAGGGTTATCGGCGGATCCTGGCGCCGAACGGCATCTGTGTGCTGGGCACCTGGGACATTACCAGCGACAACCCGTACACCGGCTACTTCCAGAAGGGTTCCCGAGGACTGACGATCGGGCGGATCTCCTCCGACGGCAACGAAACCAGACGCGGCCAGCGCCGCTCGATCAGCCTCGGGATGAAAATCTATCCGACCACCGACCCGGATCATCCCACGCCGCTCATTCCCGCCAGCGTGATCGCGCAGGAAGATCTCGGCGGCATGCACACCGACTTCGTGAACGACGCCGAGCTCCGCAACATGCCGAGCGTGCACAGTTATCGGCGCGGCATTTATGTGCTGGTGATGCTCCGCGCCGGCCTCTACTTTTTCGGCCTCGACAAAGTACCTGACGTTCGTCAGCTGCACGAAATCGCCGAACTGGGCAAGCCGGCGAACGTGCCGACGCGCGCCCCCAATCACATGCTGTTGAAGATGATTCCGGGCCAGCGCCGGATCGCCGGCGACGGTCTCGATTTCCGGGACGAAATCTACTCGCACATCTTCAGCCCCGGCGACACGACGCCGACCGGCTCGATGGACTACGACATTTTCGTCTCCGACAACGGCAAGAACATCGGCTTCCCCGGCTTCCGCCGCGTCACCGTCTCCGACTGGCAGCGCATCGGCATGATGCGCTTCACCGAAGCGGTGGCGTCCTACAACGCCGATCACGTCATCCACTTTCATCATCCAGGCTGGCGCGACGACCGGAACAAGCCCTCGACGGCAATCCGGGCGAACGAGCAGCGCGTCCGCTGACCCGAAGCCAGCCATGAGCAGCCAGTTCGACGTCATCATCATCGGCAGCGGTTTCGGCGGGGCAATAAACGCGCGGCGACTCTCGGAAAAGGGCATGCGCGTCCTCGTCCTCGAACGCGGCCGGCGCTGGGAGGTCAGCCAGTTTCCGCGCAAAGCGGGCGACCCGTGGGTCTACAACCACCGCGAACCGGAGCGGCACAACGGCTGGCTCGACATGCGTTTCTTCAAGCACATGACGGTGGCGCAGGCTGCCGGCGTCGGCGGCGGATCGCTCACCTACAGCAGCGTCGCGCTCGAGCCCAACCCCGACATCTTCAAGAGTGGATGGCCGGCCGAAATCACCCACGCCGAACTCCGGCCGTACTACGACACCGTTGCACGCGAGATGAACCTGGCGGTCGTGCCCGACGGCCAACTGACCCACCGTTTCAAGGTCGCCCGCGAGGCGGCGCACAATCTCGGCTACGACGACCGCTTCTCGAAGGCCAACCTGGCAGTCAGCTTCTCAGAGGATTGGAACTACGAGCTGGACGACCCGTTCAACCCGAAGCATTCAAAAACCTTCGTCAACGCCCACGGTCAGCAGCAGGGCACGTGTATCCATCTCGGCAACTGCGACGTCGGCTGTGAGGTACGCGCCAAGAACACGCTCGACGTCAACTACATCCCGCGCGCCGAACAGCACGGCGCCGAAGTGCGTCCGCTGCACCTGGTGCGCTACGTCGAGCCGGTCGACGGCAACTACCGCGTCGTCTTCGATCGCATCGACGACGGTCGGCTGATTCGCGGCGAAGAAATTGCCGCGCGCGTGATCATCGCGGCGGGAAGCCTCGGCAGCACCGAACTGCTGCTCCGCTGCCGCGACGAGTACCGAACGCTTCCGGCGCTCAGCCGCCTGGTGGGCAGGAACTGGAGCGCGAACGCCAATTTCCTGTCGATGGGCAGTTATCGATCCGAAGCCGGCCGGGTGAAGCAATCCACGGGCGTGTCCATTTCGAGCGTGCTCGACTTCACGGACGGCAGCGTCAACGGCCAGCGCTTCGTCATCGAAGACGACGGCTTTCCCAATGTGGTATTGAACGCGCTGAAGGCGTATCTCGACAATCAAATCGGGGGATCGACCGGCAAAGCGTTGCTCGACTCGCTCGAGCACCACCTGCGCGAGGACTATCTCCTGAGCGACCTGATGGTCTGGCTCGGCGCCGGAATGGACGCGGCCGACGGCACCCTCGGTTTGAAGCCGCACGGATTGATCTCGCCGACGTTCGAACTGGATCTGGACTGGGACCCGGCAGCTTCGCAGGGAGTTCTGGACGCCATTTCACAGATGCACCGGAATCTAACCGAGGCAACCGGGGGACGCTGGTTCACGCCGCCGACCTGGAGTCTCTTCAAGAATCTGCTGACGCTGCATCCGCTCGGCGGCTGCCAGATGGGGGGTTCGGCAGACGCCGGTGTCGTCAATCATCGCGGCGAGGTGTTTGGATATCCGAACCTGATCGTGGCCGATGGCGCCATCGTGCCGACTGCCACCGGACGCAATCCATCCCACACCATCGCGGCGCTCGCCGAGCGCATCGCCGCCCTCATCGCATAGAAGCCAGACAGGAGCATCTCCATGGCGGACAACCTTGACAAGCCGGCGACCTCCGGCACGGGACACAAGGGCCTGCAGGACCTGTTCACGTATCCGTTGATGTCGGCGATCACCGAACGTCGGACCAGGCGAGTGGCGCGTGGCACCTCGATCGTCTCCGGCCCGATCAGCCATATCAGCACCAACGCGCCGGCGCCGCTATCGCCGCTCGAAGAAGCCGTCCTCGTGGTCTCGACCGGCCTGACC
>DASXIR010000171.1:0-14558 GCA_036497895.1 Vicinamibacterales bacterium
ACGCGCGCACGCACGCGCCCTTCACGGCGCTCGATTTCGCGGGGCGCTACGGTCTGAGTGGTTCCGCAGGCGAGGCGGTGCTGTTACGGCTTTCGGGCGAAGGCCGGTTGGTCGAAGGTGAATTCCGGCCGGGCGGCACACGACGGGAGTGGACCGACGCCGGCGTGCTGCGCATGTTGCGGCGCCGCTCCCTCGCCAAGCTTCGACACGAGGTGGAACCGGTCGATCAATCCGTCCTCGGCCGCTTTGCAACGACCTGGCAAGGCGTGGTGAAACGGCGTCACGGCGCTGATTCGCTGCTGGATGCGATCGAGCAGCTGCAGGGAGCGCCGCTGCCGGCCTCGATCCTCGAGACTGAAATTCTGGCGACGCGCATCGAAGGTTACGACCCGGCCGATCTCGATGCCGTGACCGCAGCCGGCGAAGTGGTCTGGGTCGGCGTCGAGCCGCTCGGAGAACGCGACGGCCGCGTCGCCTTGTATCTCGCCGACCACTTGCACCGGCTGATGCCGCGCCCCATTCGCGACGACAAGCGGTCCGGGCGCGAGCTCGCGATCGTCGACGCCCTGCGCTCCAAAGGCGCGTCGTTTTTTGGTGCACTGCACGAGGCGGTCGGCGGCGGCTACCCCGCCGAAACCGTCAATGCCCTGTGGAACCTGGTCTGGCTCGGATTGGTGACCAACGACACGTTTCACGCCCTTCGCGCGTTTACGCAGGCGTATGCGCCGCGTCGCAAGGCCGCAGCACGGCGCAGCAATGTCACCGCATTCCGCTCGCGACGGCTCGCGCCGCCGTCCGCCGAAGGCCGTTGGGCATTAGTTGGACGTGGTGTCGCCTCGAAGGGTGACGCGACGAAATGGGCCGCGGCAATCACGCAGCAGCTGTTGTCGCGCCATGGTGTCGTGACGCGTGAGGCGATCGCTACGGAAACCATCACCGGCGGCTTCGGTCTGGTTTATCCGGTGCTGAAGGGACTGGAGGAAAACGGCCGGATCCGGCGCGGCTACTTCGTCGCCGGCCTCGGGGCCACGCAGTTTGCACTGCCGGGCGCACTCGATCTCCTGCGGTCACTGCGCACGCCGCCGGACGACATCGAGATCGCGACGCTCGCCGCAACCGATCCGGCGAATCCGTACGGCGCCTCGTTGAAGTGGCCTGCTCCCACCGCCGGCGCCATATCGGCGCGACGAGACCATATCAACGAACAGGATGAGAGCCGCGGCACGTCCAGTGGACGCGGCCCCACGCGAACGGTCGGGGCGACGGTGGTGCTCGTCAACGGCGCACTCGCGGCCTACCTCGCGCGCGGCGATCGGCAGTTGACGACGTTCGTTCCTGACGCCGAGCCTGAGCGATCGAAAAGTGCGCGCGCCGTTGCCCAAGTCCTGATCGATCGCGCACGGACTCCTGCGCCCGGTGGTGACAGTCCGCGCGGCATGCTGATCGAAGACATCGACGGCGTGGCAGCCGCGCTGCATCCGTTGAACACGTTTCTCGTCGAAGCGGGATTCATCGGCGGCGCGATGGGCCTGCAGGCGACCTTCAGAAAAAGCTGACGAGTGCCAGAGGGCGACACCATCTTTCTCGCCGCCCGGGCCATGCATCGGTTCCTGGCCGGCCATGTGGTCACGCGTTTTGAATCGGTCTACCCGTCGCTGACCCGGGTAGCCGAAGACCGGCCGATCATTGGAAGAACCATCGAATCGGTGGCGGCGCGCGGCAAGCATCTGCTGGTGGCCTTTTCCGGCGACCTGACCCTGCGCACGCACCAGCAGATGAACGGAAGCTGGCATTTGTATCGCCACGACGCCCGATGGCGAATGCCCGCCAGCGACATGCGGGTGCTCATCGGCACATCGGATGTCATCGCGGTTGCGTTCAGAATCCAGATCGCGGAATTTCTGTCCGGCCGCGAATTGGCCCGGCATCGACAACTCGGCGCTCTCGGGCCCGACCTGCTCCATGCCGATTTCGACGCTTCGGAGGTCATCCGGCGGATGCGCGCGCACGACACCGTCGCGATCGCCGACGTGCTGCTGAATCAGCGCGTCGTCGCGGGCATCGGCAACGAGTTCAAATCAGAGATTCTGTTCGTCGCCGGGGTTCCACCTTTTACGCCGGTGATGGAGCTCTCGGACGCCGACCTGCAACGGATTCTCGACGTCTCCCGCACCCAGCTCGCCGACAACGTGATCCCCCGATCGAGGGCACTGACTATCGTGCGCGGGCGACGGACGACGCGCAGCATGAACCCGGCAGCCAGGCTCTGGGTCTATGGCCGCGCCGGGAAGGCCTGCCGCCGCTGCGGCGCGCCGATTCAGAGCCGGAAAACCGGAATCGACGCGCGCCTGACATACTGGTGCCCTCGATGTCAGGGATGATCGCGCCGTTTGCCCGCAGGCGTGCTTCTATCGTCTGCGCCTCACTCTCGGTGCTCGCCGTGACGCTGCTGACATCAGGCTGTTCCCAGCCGAATCTCAGTGGTGCGTTCGCCGAGGCCGACCGCTACATGACCGAATCGGCGGACCTCGAACGCTATTTCGCCTACAGCAACGCGGCGCTCGGACGTCCCTATCAGCGTTCTTATGTCCGCAGCGTCGAGGAATGGCACCAGACCTTCGAGGGCGACACCGCCCAACGGCCAGCGGATCGCCCGACCCTGACGCCACCGCGGCCACTGGTCCCGTACCGGGATTTTCTCGTCGAGTATCCGCCCGGGTTTTTCCTGATCGCGGTCCCGCCCGCGCTTGTGGCGACGACACCCCGCGGCTACGCGATCGTATTCGGCGCGGTCATGCTCCTGCTGCTCTGGGCCGCGGTGCTGGTCTGCTGCCGCATCGCCATTCTCGCGGGATGGCCCATCTCCCAGAAACGTCTGGTCGCCTGGACCCTGGTCGCTGCGGTCTCGCTTGGCACACTCGTCACCCAGCGCTACGACGCGGTGGTGGCTTTCCTCCTGTGTGTCATGTGCTGGGCGACACTCGCACGCCGGCCGGTCATCCTCGGCGTCGCCGCCGGTGCGGCCATCGCGGTCAAGATCGTCCCCGCTCTTGTGGCCGGCATGTGTGGTCTGTTCCTGTGGCGTGAACATCGCCGCGGAGAATTGTGGCAGGCACTCGGGATCGCGGCTCTTGTCACGGTTGCGATCAGCGCGCCGATTCTGTTCCTCGCGCCGTCGGGCTTCGTGGACATGCTGCGCTACCACATCGACCGCCCGCTCGAGGTGGGCAGCACCGCGGCCGGCCTGCTCGGGTTGTGGCACTTCATCGATCCGTCAGCCGTCGCCGCCAGTCACTCTTACGGATCCGGCAACGTGGTCGGACGGCTTGCTCCCGCGGCCCTGGCCGTTACGAACCTCGCCGCCGTCGGCGCGATCGCCGCGGTGTACGCCGCGGCGTGGCGACGCTTCGGCGCGCGTTCGACGGCCGAAGGCCGTGATCGCCTGCTGCTCGCGACGACCATCGCCGTCGTCGCCGCTTTTATCGCCACCGGTAAGGTCGGCAGTCCGCAGTACCTGACGTGGCTGCTGCCAATCGGCGTCCTGGTCACGCTGCTCGATCGCCGCCGGCTCCCGCTCGCCGCGCTGCTCGCGACGCTGGTGATCGCGCAGACGGTCTACACGGTCGTACCGTTTCAAGTGGAAGCGTTTCGTCCGTGGGCGTCGGCGCTGGTGGTCGCGCGCAACACTGTCCTCGTGGGGTGGGCCTGGTCAATCGCGTCGGGGACGGGGTGTTGATGAAGCAGAACGCGACGCTACCCGGTGACGCCCAGGCTGCGCTCGTCGCGTCTCTACTCGTCGGCGGCGGTGCAGGAATCAGTCAGCCCATGCGACCGCTGATCGGGGTGCCGCTGGTCGTGGCTGGATTCGCGATGGCCTGGCTCGCCGCGGTGCGCGCGCGCAAGCCTTCTACTCCCCGTTCCTTCTCGTGGGTCTACTTCTGGCTGTCAGCCAATACCGCCATCGCATTGAGCGCCGCCCCCCTCTACCCGGCGCCGCGATGGTACAACCTGGCGTACGGCGTTCATCCCGCGATCGGCATCCTGCTGATCGGCGTCGCCGCAGGCGGCGGCGTCAAGGCACGCGCTGTCGCGACGTGGATGGCGGTGGCGAGCGCTTCCCTGCTGCTCATCGTCACGCCAATCGCCATCCCGCAACCGTCGATTGATGTCTGGACGCTGACTCAGGCCAGCGTGAAGGCCATGCTGCACGGGATTCATCCGTACGCGATCGCCGCGCCCGATACGTATCAGGGAGCGTACGACTTCGGCTACAGGACCGTGGTCTTTCCCTACATGCCGCTCGATCTGATCGTCAACGCTCCGTCAGTGATGTTGTTCGGCGATTATCGCTTCGGGCTTGCGGTCGCCTTTCCGGTGACCGTCGCGCTGCTGCGCGCGGCCGGCCGTCGCATGCAGGTCGGGAATCAGACGCTGGATGTCGCGACGCTGGCGCTGGCGCTTCAGCCGTACAGTGCGTTTCTGGTCGCCGCCGGCTATATCGAGCCGATCATGGTGGCCGCGCTCGCGCTGTTCGTCCTGGTGTCGGCGCGAGAGATGGGCGGCATGGCCTCCGCGATTACCTTCTTTCTCCTGCCGGCGCTCAAACAGTACGTCGCCGCGCCGGTGCTTATCTTCCTGGCGATGAAGCCGCGACCGCGGGCCGTCGTCATCGGCATGGCGGTGGCGGCGGCCACCGTCGCGCCATTCCTGGTCTGGCGCTGGCACGCGACGCTGGCAGGGATGATGGCGATCGTGAACAACATGCGTTCGCCCGGCGCATTCAGGACCGACAGCCTCTCGCTGACCGCCGTCGCTGCGCTCGTCTCCGGCGTGCGTGTCGGGCCGTGGCTCGGAGCGGTGGCGCAGCTGGCGAGCGGCGCCATCGCCTTCGCGCTGCTCAGGCGAAATGGCCTGGCGGGATTTCTCGTGGCGTCGGCGCTCGCGGTCATCGCCTCGTTTCTCGTGGGCACGCAGGCGTTCGCCAACTATTACGCCTTCGGCGCCGCACTCCTTCTATTCGGAGCGCTGTCGATGGCACGCCAGGACGCTTGGCTGCAACCATGATTCGGGGAATCGCGCGGTCGATGGCGGCCGCGGCGTTCGCGGGCATCGTGCTGTTCGCGGCCAGCGCGATCGATTTCTTCGCGTTCTGCGAACAACACCGGGCGTGGACGCGCCGGCAATCCGGAGAATCGCTCGTTATCCGATCGGAAAGCATGGCGGTGGCTCGGCCGGGAGACGCGATTTTCTTGTGCACCAGCCAGCACTGCTTCGACGGTACCGCCAATTGCCACGTCGATCTCGGCTGTTACTGCGCTCCTGCAGAGCTCAGCGCCGACCAGGTCGCTGGCTTCCTGACCGACGGTAAGTGCAGCGTGGATCAGGCATTTCCGGCTCCGGGCGATGCGACGGGCTCTTGCCAGCACGCCAGCTGCGACGGCCACATCCCACCGCTAGCTCGGCCCTAATTATCCGACCCGTAACAGCCGAAAAGCTAAACGGCGATGAGTTGGCTTTTCCTCGGAATCCTGTATTCAACCGGCTTCGCCATCGTTGGCTGGCTGCTGCGCGACCAACCCGAGCTTTTGAGCTGGTTTCGGGCTGGAGCCTTGCTGGTGCCGCCGCTCGTCGGCGCTGCGGTCATCGTCGTGCGCCGCCACACCTGGCGGGGATGCCAATGGCTGTTCTGGGCCACGATTGCGCTCGGACTCACCATGTCGGCGCTCGGACTCACTGGGTGGGCGGCCGAAGAACTGATGCTCGGCCGCGGCACCTGGCTGACCTGGCCAGCTGTCTTCGCACTGTTTGGGAGCGTCGCGCCGCTCTTCGCCTTGCTGGCACAGCCGCACCTTGGCCCGCGCGAACCGCTCGCAGCGACCACCGCCGTGGATCTCGCCGGCCTGGCCGTCGTCACCGGATTTCTTTATTCCTTCTTTGTGACGGCGCCGACCTCATCGTCACTGGTCATCGTGTCGGAGCTCCAGCAGGGACTGGTATTCGCCGGCATGGGCGCCGCGATGTTCGCGGCCCGGAACACTCCATGGCGTGATACCTATCGTCGCCTGACGCTCGGTGCCGCGGTCAGCTTCGTCACCCTGACCCTCAGCAACATTGAGGTCGGCAAGGGACCGTACCAGAGCGCGTTCGTCTACGACTTCACCTGGATTCTGCCGTTCGCGTTCTTTCCGTGGGCCGCCATGCAGTCGCCGATTTCTGAGTCCGCGGCGGATACGGCGGTCGAGGAAGAGGAACTGGCGCGGCCAAGGCCGTGGGTGATTTTCACGGCAGTCGCGCTGCTGCCGTTCCTCGATTTCGGCTTGCGGCAGATCGCGCCGGACGATGGGATGGTCGGCTTCCGCAACCTGTCCACCGCAATCGCCATCATCTCGGTGATGCCGCTGCTGGTCGCCCGAATCGCGGCCGAGCGCGCCGAGTTGCAACAGGCCGGAGCGACCATGCGGCTGATGTCGCAGGTCATCGAGCAGACCCAGGACCTGATCCTGGTGCTGACGGCCGACGGCCGTTGCCGCCACGCCAACGAGGCGTTCTGCCGCGCGCTCGACTGCACGCGCAAGGACATCCTGGCCAAGAGTCCGCGCGAACTGATGGCCAACGACCCGATTTCCGCCGAGGACATGCAGAGCGTCGTCCGCAATGGCAGCACGTGGCGTGGCACGGTGTTCCGGATTCGGGCGAACGGAACGACCTTCCCGGTCTCGTCGACGATGGTGGCGCTGCGCGACGACGACGGGACGCTGACGCATTTCATCTCGATCGAGCGCGACATCTCCGAGGAACGGCGTCTGCGCGAGCAGTTGATCCACAGCGAACGGCTGTCCGCGGTTGGCGAGCTGGTCGCCGGCATCGCCCACGAACTGAACAACCCGCTTCAGGGCGTGATGGGCAGCGTCGAACTGCTGATCCGCGCGGACAATCGCGTCAATACCCGCGACGAGCTCGAGGGCATTCGCGCTGACGGCGAACGCGCCGCGAAAATCGTCCGCAACCTGCTGTCGTTTGCCCGGCGCTCGGCGATGGATCGATCGGTCGCGGACCTCAACGAGCTGGTTCGCGCAACGCTGGTCTGGAGAAAGAGCGAGCTGATTTCCGGACGTGTGACGCTCGATGACACCTACGCCGACGAACTGCCTTTGATCATCGTCAACCGCGAGGAGATCCAGCAAATCGTCCTGAACCTGGTGATCAATGCCGAGCACGCGATCCGCGCGACCGGGGCCCCGGGGACGCTGCGGGTCAGCACCAGCGCCACCGACAACGCGGTGCGGCTCGACATCAGAGACGACGGCGCCGGCATCGCGCGCGAGGTCGCGAGCCGCATCTTCGAGCCGTTCTTCACGACCAAACCGGTGGGTGAAGGCACCGGCCTCGGACTTTCGCTGAGCCTGGGTATTGCGGAAGCCCACCGTGGGTCGCTGACGATGGTGCCGAGCGAACGCGGCGCGCATTTCCGGCTGACGCTGCCGATGGCATCGCTGCCAACCGTCGCGAGCGCGACCGAAAAAGTCGCAATCTAGACTGGCCGACGCTCAGGTGTGCACGCCGGGCGCTTCGTGGCCGGTGCGCTCGACATATTCCACATACGATCCAGGAAAGGCGTGCGGCTGGGCATCAGTGCCGCTCTCGCCACCGAGTTCCAGGACGCGATTACTGAGACCGCGGAGGAACTCGCGATCGTGCGAGACGAAGAGCATCGTGCCGTCGAAGTCCTTCAGCGAATCGAGCAGCATCTCCTTGGTCGCCAGATCCAGGTGGTTGGTTGGTTCGTCGAGCACCAGGAAATTCGGCGGATTCAACAGCATTCGAGCGAGCACCAGCCGGGTCTTCTCGCCGCCTGACAGCGCACGAATCTTCTTGTCGGTGTCGTCGCCGGAAAACTGGAACGCGCCGGCCAGGCTGCGGAGGGCGCCGATCGATTCCTTGGGAAAATCCTTCTCCAGTTGTTCCTTGATCGTGAGATCCGGATCGAGGACATCGAGCGACTGCTGCGCGAAGTAGCCCAGGTGGAGGCTGGCGCCAAGCTTCACGTCGCCGGCGTCCGGTGTGATCTGACCGGCCACCATCTTCAACAGTGTCGACTTGCCGGCGCCGTTTTTTCCCATGACGCACCAGCGCTCGCCGCGCCGGATGATCATGTTCAAGCCGTCGTGGACCACGCGTGATCCGTACTTCTTGGTCAGCCCTTCGATCACGGCGACCTGGTCGCCGGACCGCGGCGGCTGGCGGAATTCGAACTTCACGACCGCGCGCTTCTTGGGCAGCTCGATCTTTTCGATTTTCTCGAGCGCCTTGACCCGGCTCTGCACCTGCGCCGCCTTGGCGGCGTGGGCGGCAAACCGTTCGATGAAGCGCTGCTCTTTTGCGAACATCGCCTGCTGCCGCGCGTAGGCGGCTTCGCGATTGGCCTCCCGGATACCGCGCTCGCGCTCGTAGAAGTCGTAGTTGCCGGAGTAGGTGGTGATTTCGCCGCCGTCGATTTCGGCGACCTTGGAGACGATGCGGTTCATGAACTCGCGGTCGTGCGAGGTCATCAGCAGCGAACCGTTCAGCGACTTGAGAAAGCTCTCGAGCCAGATGATCGACTCGATGTCGAGGTGATTGGTCGGCTCGTCCATCAGCAGCACGTCCGGGCGTCCGAGCAGCACGCGGGCCATCGCAACGCGCATCTTCCATCCGCCGGAAAGCGCGCCGACGTCACCGTCGATGCGTTCGTCCTCGAAACCGAGTCCGTGCAGCACCTCGCGCGCCCGCGCTTCGAGTGCATAGCCGCCGAGGTGGTCGTACTCCTCCTGGACCTCGCCGAAACGCGACAGGATGCGATCCAGGTCGTCGGCCTGATCCGGGTCCGACATCGCGTTCTGCAGTTGCTCGAGCTCGTGATGGAGATCGCCGACCCGTCCGCTGCCGAGAATCGCCTCGTCGAGGACCGAGCGGCCCGACATTTCCTCGACGTCCTGGCGGAAGTAGCCGACGGTCATCTTCTTCGGCACCGAGACGTCGCCTTCGTCGGGCACTTCCTCGCCCACAATCATCCTGAATAATGTGGTCTTGCCCGAGCCGTTCGGCCCGACCAGGCCGACTTTCTCACCAGGATTGAGCTGGAACGAGGCATCCACGAAGAGGATCTGTTTGCCGTACTGCTTGCTGACCTTCGAAAACGAAATCATCTTGATATGCTAGCGCCCGGATGCAGGCAGGCGGAAGGGCCACTCTCATTCTCTTCGTGTTGTTCCAGGCGTTGTATGGACTGACGTCTTCAGGCAATGCGTTTCGGGTTCCCGACGAATTCGAGGTCTATTTCCAGGCCGAGCACCTGGTCGATGTCGGCGACCTTTCAGTGCCGCAAACCCTCGGCATCCGAATGAGGGGCGACCAGCCGATTTTCTTCGGCCGGATTGGGCTGGATGGCAAACCGTACGCCCCCTACGGGCCGCTGGCCGCGATCCTCGCGTTGCCGCAACATCTTGTCGCGCGCTTCGTTACCTCGCTCACCAAGGTCCAGCGGTCGCCGCTGCCGGACGGGCTCGCGTGGGTTCTGCTGGTCAGTGGACTGACGATGATCGCGTCCGCAACCGCCTCGGCGCTGGCGGTCGCCGGGTTTCATTGCGCCGCCCTGGCCATCGGCACGCCGCCACGCACCGCGCTGACGCTGTCTCTGCTGCTCGGCGGCGCGACCATCCTGTGGCCGTACGGGACGACTTTCTACTCGGAGGCCTGGCAGGCCGCGGCTTTCATCTGGGCGGCGGCGCTGTTGCTCGATGCTCGACGGCGAACATCACGGGCAGCACTCTACGTCGTCTTCGCCTCAGCGCTGCTTGGAATGGCTGGCCTGACCAAAGTCACCAGCCTCGTCTTCGCACCCGGCTTCGTCATCGCGGCGTTGTGCGATCGATCGCTGCCCTGGCGAACGCGGGTGCAGGTGGCGGTAGCGCTTTCCACAGGAATTGCGGCTGCAGCGGCCATCCAGATTGGCTGGAACGTCCACCGCTTCGGCCAGGCATTCGAATTTGGATACAACTGGTCCGAGGCGATTCCCGAGCTGCCGCCGCGATTGTTCCTCCTGACCGAGCTGCCGCACGGCCTTCAGGTGCTGCTGCTGTCGCCGGGAAAGTCGATCTTCGTGTGGGCGCCGGCGCTGGTCCTGTCGCTGGTTCGTGCCAGACGATTCGCGCGGATGGAACCGGCGATAGCGGCCGGCGTTGCCGTCTCAGCCGCGGTCGGACTGCTCTTTTTTGCGGCCTACCTTTTCCCGGAAGGTGGATACGCCAACGGACCGAGACAGCTCGTGCCGATCGTGCCGCTGCTTCTGCTGCCTGCGGCAGGGCGAGACAGCCGGTGGTCGCGTGGCGCCGTCACCGCCTGCGCCGCCATCGGCGCAGTCATCGCGATGCTCGCGGTCTCTGTTTCGTTTCTTGAAGATCAGTCGCTCGGCGCAGATCTTGGCGGGGGCGCTCGAACCACCTACTACGATCGAATCAGACCGGCGCCTGGACGTCCGTGGAACAGCTACCGCGCCGATTTCATACCGTTCGTTTCGGCGCTGACCGTGCCCGGTTGGCTTCACGCGGAGCGGCTCGGTCAGGGTCCGGATTTTTTCCCGCTTCACTTACTGCAGGCACGACGGCAGCTGCCAAACGGGGATCAGATTCCGTTGTGGCTGGTGTGGTCGCTGCCAATTTTCTGGCTGACGATTGTTTCGGCCGCGGTTGTGGCCCTCGTTCAGTACGGACGCGAAACGGTAACGCTGCCCGATCGCCGGCGGAAGCGCCGGGGCGGCGTCAGTCGAGTCACGTAAAATAGGGGCATGGCTTCAACCTCGTCGTTCGACATCACCTCGAGTGTCGACTTTCAGGAAGTGGACAACGCACTGAACCAGGCGCGAAAGGAGGTCGTGCAGCGCTACGACTTCAAGGGTGCGAAGGCGGACATCGACCTGAGCACCGCCGAAAAGACGCTGACGCTGACCACCGACGACGAGATGAAAATGAACGCGCTCTGGGAAATCATCCAGACCCGTTTGGTCCGGCGCGGCGTCGCGGTGAAAAACTTCAAGGTCGAGGATTCAGAACCGGCCGCCGGCGGCACGGTCCGTCGCGTCATCACGATTCAACAGGGCATCCCGATCGAAGCCGCGAAAGAGATCGTGAAGTTTCTCAAGGATCGGAAGTTGAAGAAGGTCCAGGCCAATATCCAGGCCGATCAGGTCCGCGTCAGCTCGCCGTCGAAGGACGAACTTCAGGACGCGATGGGTGCACTGCGAGGACACGACTTCGGTGTCGCGCTGCAGTTCGGCAATTATCGCTAACTATTTCTTCTCCTTCTTCTCTTCCCAGTCGATCGCCGTCTCGTTCGCCGGGTCAATCGCCAGCAGCAGTTCCGACAGCCGATCGGTCTTGGTCTCGATCGGCAGCCGCACGTCGTAGTGCAGTTCCTCTTTCGACGCGAACCGCAGCTCGTACTTGCACTTCGCGCCGCCCAGCAGCTTCTCGATTTCCGGCTTGAGCTTGTTCGGATCCTTCGCCGTCACTTTCAGCGTGAACGCGTGCATCGGCTTCGGTTCGAACGACTCGACGATCCACAGCACGCCGATGATGAAAGCCGTCGCGAACACCGCGAGCATCCATAGTCCGACGCCCGAGGCCAGGCCGACCGCCAGCGTGGTCAGCATGACACCCGCGTCTTTCGGATCCTCGATCTTGGCGCGGTACCTCACCAGCCCGGCAGCGCCGACGATGCCGAAAGCGCGCGCCAGGCTCGAACCGACCACCAGCATGACGAGCGCGCCGACGATGGCGAGGATGATTTGGGTCTGGACGACCGGCGCCTGCCGCTTCGGGGTTCCCCGGCGCCGCGGACGCAGGGCGAGCAGGCCCGCCAGGCCCGCCGCAATCGGCAGGCGTGCCAACGCGTACTGGAGCTGGTCCACCTGAGTGGCGGTGTCGGGCGCGTCCGCCAGGACGTCACCGCGCTTGGAGGCTTTCTCCAGCTGTTCGGGTGGAAGCGTTTGCGCCAGTACAGGCGCGGTCAGCGCCACAAAGAGCAGCACCGCGCCGAAGAGGGTCCGGATGAGTCTCATAAGGCAATGGCTCAGCAAATAGGCTGCCGGGCTGCGGCGCACCTGCTCCACTACGGAGCGCGACGCGGCGACTGCGTGACATAGTGGCACGTTTGACTGACCTTCCCGTAACCTGCTACCTTTACTAAACAAGGTAGTGCGGCGTCCATGAGTGTCGACGACAAATTCAGTTCGATTCGCAAGGGACTGCTCGAGTTCCTGATCCTGCGGATTGTCGCGAGCGACAAGGTGTACGTCGCCGACATGCTCGAACGCCTCAGCACCACTGAATTTGCCACGCAGGAGGGGACGCTCTATCCGCTGCTCAGCAAGATGCGCCGCGAGGGGCTGGTCGACTACGAGTGGCGGGAGTCGGACGCGGGCCCGCCGCGGAAGTACTACCAGCTCACGGCTAAGGGAAAAGCCCAGCTCGCGGAGCTGAACGAGTACTGGAAATACATCAACACGACGGTCAGTCAGCTGGGGCGATGAGATGCAGAAAGTCATTTCGATCAACCTGAACGGCAACGCGTATCAGATCGACGAGGACGGCTATGCCGCACTGGCGGCGTACCTCGATGGCGCCGAACGTCAGTTGAAGGACAACCCTGATCGGGTGGAGATCGTCGCTGATCTCGAGCAGGCGATCGCCGAAAAGTGCCGCCGCTTTCTCGGCCCGCACAAGACCGTCGTGGTCGCGTCAGAGGTGGAGCAGATTATCAAGGAGATGGGGCCGGTTCATGGTGACGCCGGAACGGGTGGGACCGTCGGCAATGCCGCAGCGGCAACGACGGCAGGCGCCGCAGGCGGTGCCAGGTCCGACAAGGACACGCCGCGCCGGCTGTATCTGATTCGCGAAGGATCGATGATCGCCGGGGTCTGCGCCGGCCTCGCCGCCTACTTTCACGTCGACGTGACGATCCTGCGCATCATCGTGATCGCGTTGACGCTGCTGACCAAGGGCGGCTTCGGCCTGGTCTACCTCGTGCTCGCGTTCGTCATTCCGTCGGCGGACACTTCGGAACAACGCGCCGCGGCGCACGGTCAGGCGTTCAGCGCCCAGGATGTGATCGATCAGGCAAAAGCACACTACGCCGAGTTCAAGAACCAGAATGACAGCCGCCGCGCCTGGCTCGTCGACAGGGCGAGGACCAGGGCCGAATGGCGGGCGAGCAAGCGGCAGTGGAAAGAACAGTGGCGACAGCAGCGCGATCAGTGGCGTCAGCAGTGGTACGGCGGAGGGTTCGGTGGGCCGCCGTCGACGCCGCCGCTCGGCTATGGCCGGCAGCTGCTGGCCGGCCTCATGGTGCCGATAGTCACCGTCGCGGGCGCGGTGTTCTTCTGGATTTGGGTCTACGCGCTCATTTCGCTGACGACGACTCGTCAGCTGTTTGGTCAGGCGCTGCCGTCGAACATCCCGTTATGGGTCGGCATTCTTATCCTGGTGTTCGCTTACCAGATGGTCTCCTGGCCGCTGCACGCGATGCGACGCGGTTCGCACTTCCTGCTCGGCAGCCGCTACCGCGATGCCGCCGCGCTCGAAGGGATCATGTCGGTCGGCTTCAGCGTCCTGGTCGTGGTCTTCGCGTACAAATACGTCCCGGAAGTGCGAGAGGTGCTGCGGACGCTCCCGGAGGTTTTGCGGAGCATCACGCAAGATTTCAGGAATTGAGAACTTAACAAGACACGCACTTGTGATTGTTCTTCGCGCCCATGTCCTCGAGCAGCTTGATGGTGTCCGGGAACGGGCTGATGCGCTGCACCGGGCCGTTGGCCTCGTCCACCGTGGTCTTGCCTTCGCGGTTGACGGCCTTCGGGTCCGCGCCCTTCGAAACGAGATACTTGATCATCTCGTTGTCACCGCGTGCGGCGGCGTTGTGAATCGCGGTGTTGCCTTCGTGATCGCGGACGTTGACGTCCACGTGCAGTTCCTCGACCAGGTATTTCACCGCCGGCAGCATTCCACCAGCAGCATAACGGTGGTGGTTGGCGGCCAGGCCTTCACCGTAGCCGACACCTGATGCCGCGAGCAGCGGCGCCACGCCGGGTCCGCCGACCGGAACCGGCGCCGTCGGGGCAACATCCGTGATTTCGCGCGTCGCGTCGCCGGTTCGCACGCGGCCCGGGGTCCTCATGCTCGCGATGTTCGGATCGGCGCCGTAGGCGATGAGCAGCTTCATCGCGTCCACGTCGGCGCCGTAGGCGGCGCGCCAGAACGGCGTCGCACCGGCCTCGTCAACGCCTGACTGGTCGAAGTCGTACTGCGAGTACCACACCTTACGCGTCAACCGGGCGTTGGGATCGGCACCCTTGTCGAGCAGCACCTTCATGTACTCGAGATACGAGAGCTGCTGCTGTTCGTAGGCGCGCGGCTGCGGATACAGCGCTTTGGCCGCCCACTGCACGTTGAGCGCGGCGTAGAGGGGAGCCACGCCATTGCTCTCCGGAACGTTGGGATCCGCACCCTGTTCGAGGAGATACTTCG
>DASXIR010000172.1:0-19977 GCA_036497895.1 Vicinamibacterales bacterium
CTCGAAGCTCCGTTGGCCCATAGCCACAGGTAAAGACTGACCGGCCCGCCGATTTATTCCCGCCATCTCTCGTCTGTCCGCGACCACACCGCGCCGGAATAAACCGATCGGGTCCTCGGTCTATGAGAGTGACACGGAAACAGTCGTGAAGGAGGTCGCGTGAGTATGTTCGATGACGACAAGGAACTGGACCGCCGGAGATTTCTGCACTGCATGGCCTGGGTCGGTACGGCCGCGGTGTGGACCCTGAGCGGCGGCGTGCTCAAGGGGGCGCCGATCGAAAACGTCGCCCGCGGTGGAGCGGCGAAGGGCGGGATGTCGGGTGGTTTGCAATTCGTGCAAATCAGCGACAGCCATATCGGCTTCGATAAGCCGGCGAATTCCGATGTGACAGCGACGCTTCGCGCCGCGATCGCGAAAATCAACAGCGCGAGCCAGCCGCCGGCGTTCCTGCTGCACACCGGCGACCTGACCCATCTCTCGAAGCCGGCCGAATTCGACACGCTGCAGCAGGTCCTGACGGAGGTTAAACGACCGGTGTTCTACGTCCCGGGCGAACACGACGTCCTTGAAGACGACGGCCGGAGCTTTCTTGACCGATTCGGCAAGAACACGAAGGGCGCGGGATGGCACAGCTTCGACCACAGCGGCGTGCATTTCATCGGCCTGGTCAACGTAGTCAACTTGAAGGCCGGAGGGTTGGGCACCCTTGGCGCGGAGCAGCTCGAGTGGCTCGAGCGCGACGTCAAGCACCTGAAAAGCAGCACGCCCATCGTCGTGTTTGCCCACATTCCACTCTGGTCCGTCTACCCGGAATGGGGTTGGGGGACAGACGACAGCGCGCGCGCGTTGGCCTACCTGAAGCGCTTCGGATCGGTGTCGGTGCTGAACGGGCATATTCACCAGGTGATGCAGAAGGTGGAGGGGCACGTCACATTTCACACGGCGATGTCCACCGCATTTCCGCAGCCCGCACCAGGCGCGGCTCCTTCGCCCGGTCCCATGAAGGTCGAGCCGGAGCGACTGAAAAAGCTGCTGGGCATTACGCAGGTCTCGTTCCAGAGCGTCCGACACCCGATCGCCGTCACCGACGTCGCACTCGAAGAATCAAGCCAACCCACAACCATCGGATGAATTGAGGATGATGATGAAGAAACGTGTGTACCTGACAGGCGTGGCGGTCGTCATAGCGTTGGCGACGGCGCTCGGCGCAAGATCGACCGGCATCGCCGCGAACGCTCAACCGCAGGCGCCGGTCGCTGCGGAAGTAAAGATCGACAACTTCAGCTTCGGCCCTGGGACTGCGACCGTCGCCGCTGGTACGACGGTGACGTGGACGAACCGTGACGATATTCCCCACAACGTGGTCTCCACCGAGGGCGCATTCAAGTCCAGGGTAATGGACACCGACGAGCGGTTCTCGTACACGTTCGCCAAGCCGGGAACGTATGCCTACTTCTGTTCGATTCACCCCAAGATGACCGGCAAGGTTGTCGTGCGATGAGGCGACGATGCGCGTGAACCCTTACAGCGTCAACAGCGTGCTTCTGGCAAAGCACGCACAGCATGTCGTGCTGATTCATTTACCGATTGCACTGCTTCCCACGGCGGTGGCGTTCGACTGTCTCGCGCAGTGGACAAGGAACCGAACGCTCGCCGCAGCGGCATTTTTCAATCTGCTGATCGCCGCGTGTTCCACCGTGCCAGTCGTCGCCACTGGATTCGTCGCCTGGCAGTGGGCGCTCGAGGGACAAAAACTGAAAGGGATTCTGCTGATGCACCTCGTTCATGGATCTGTATCAAGTGTGCTGATCTGGCTTGTGTTGTGGATCCACTGGCGCGTGCGGAGTGATCCGGAGAGAGTCCTGCCGACGTACCGCCTGCCCATCGAAGCCGTCGCCGTGTTGGTCGTCGGATTGACGGGCCATCTCGGCGGATTTCTCAGCGGCGTGAATGGAGGGGGCTAGAGCGGACGCCTCCGTCGAGGTTACGCGACTCTGTCGTTGTCAGTCGAATCGCACCAGGCCACGTCGAGTCGCGACGCGGACTGCCTCAGTCCGGCTCGTGACCTGAAGTTTCTCGAAGAGATGCGCGAGGTGGCTCTTGACCGTCCGCTCGGAGATGTCGAGCGCCGTGGCGATTTCCTTGTTGCTCTGTCCGCTCGCCACCAGCCGGATTGCCGCGAGCTCCCTCGGCGTCAGTTGTACCTGGGTCACGTGTTCGGCGAGCTTGGCCGCCGCAGCGGGGGCGAGGTAGGTTTTCCCGTCCAGCACCGCGCGGATGCAGGCGACGAGCGCATCTGCGTCGATGTCCTTGAGGATGTACGCCTTGGCGCCGACCTGAAGCGCGCGCGCGATGTCTTCGTCGGCATCGTAGGTCGTGAGCACGACGACGCGAGCCTGGGGATCGATCTCACGGATCCGCCTGATCGCTTCGACCCCTTCCATCTCGGGCATGCGTAGGTCCATCAGGACGACGTCCGGGTGATGCCGCACGAACGCGTCGATCGCTTCCCGGCCGTTCGCCGCTTCGGCAACGACTTCGAGATCGGGCTCCAGGTTGATGATGTTCGCCACGCCCGTTCGCAGCAGCGAGTGGTCGTCAACCACCATCACGCGCGCGTGACGCGGCGCCGCCGCGATCGGCGTATCAGCGGTCACCATCGGCCGCCGCTCGTGGGATCGAGAACGCCGCCGGCTGCCAGGCGAGCACGACTTCGGTTCCGGATCGCGCAGCGGTGACAAACGTGAGCGACGCGCCGATGCGTTCGGCGCGTTCCCGCATGATCGTCATCCCGAATCCGGCCGGGCCATGGTCTCCACTGATGCCGCGCCCGTCGTCGGCGACCGACAGGTGGAATCCAACACCGCGAACCGCGCCGGCGCGGACGACGATGCGCCGCGCGCGTGCATGTCGGACAGCGTTGGTGACCGCTTCCTGGCAGATGCCGATGATTTCCCGTTCGACGCCGTCGGTAAACGCAGGCACGTCATCGATCACCAGTTCGACGGGCACATCGCTTGTGCGCTGCGCGAGATCGACCAGGCGGCGAAGCCCTGTCGGCACGTCTTCGCGTTCGGTGGAGTGCGGCCGCAGCGCCGCAACCGACCGGCGCGCCTCAATCAAGTGCGTGCGGGCGAGGTCCACCGCGGTCTCGAGGCTCCGGCCTGCGGCTGGCGCGAGGCTCGCTGCGCCGCCGCGCTGCGCCGCCTGAAGTTGCATCAGGATCGCGCCAAACCCCTGCGCGAGCGTGTCGTGAATGTCGCACGCAATCCGGTTCCGCTCCTCGAGTACCGCTTGCCGACGCGCCTCGAGCAGGCTGTTCTCGACCATCCGGCTGTAGTACACCGCGAGCGTCGCCTGCTTGGCCGTGGCATCGAGCAGCGCGTAGCGCCACTGACGCTCGCAGGTGGAATCCGGCACGCTCGAGAGGGTGATCCAGCCGAGCTTGCGCGGCGGCAGCCACAGCCCCGCGATGAGAAACGAGCGCACACCCGCCGCGCGGTGAAACTCGCGGACTGCTTCGGGCAGACGCTCGTCATCGCCCTCGTACTCGGCGATTCTGTCGTGAGCAGTGGTGTGTTCGGACTCCGAGAGATGACGGCTCATGCTCTCGCGCGAAACGTCAAGCGAGCGCCAGTCGGGGCTGCCCGGCACAAGGGTTTCGCCGCCGATGTTGGCCATCCACAAGTTCGCTGCTCCGGTGGCGTCGTCGAGCAGCCACACACCGCAGGCGTGTGATTCGGACTCGTCGACGAGACGCTTGATGAACATCCGGAAAAAGCCGCGCAGGTCGGGATGGGTGACCAGCAGATCCAGCGCGAGCTGCACCGCGTCGCTCTGGATTGTGGCCATGCATTCAGCGCGCTGACGTTCGTCGCGCAGCGAGCTCAGCTCGGCTTTGAGCTGTGCGATCTCGTCCTCGACGGGAAGCGACTCACGAAGTGCGACGGGGCCGGGATTTTGGGACGTGGCCATGCTGCGATTATCAATCACTTCCACGGGTGAGTCACCGGCGCATCAGGACGAGAACAATCTCGTCCTTTTGGCCGATCCCTGCGTGGCCAGCTTGGCCGAGCGAGCCGGCGGCCGTTCAGTCCAACAGCTCCTCAACCCTCTGCCGGATTGTGACGGCCCCTCGCCAGGCGCCAAGCTGACGGCATGTTGAATCGTTTTTCTCTCGCGCTGTTCATCGCTCTCGGCGGCTTCGCCGCCTGCACAAAAGTGGAGACGGCCGCCGCTCCACCCTCACTGCCGCAAGTGACTGCCGCGGCGGCGGTCGTCCGCCCGGTGACCGAATGGGACGAGTTCACAGGACGCCTCGAACCGGTCCAGTCGGTCGGCGTCAAGCCTCGCGTCTCCGGCCTCATCTCGAAGGTGATGTTCGAGGAAGGCAGCATCGTTCAGCAGGGTCAGCTGCTGTTTCAGCTCGACGATCGCCCATACGTCGCTCAGGTTGAACGGCTTCGCGCGGAGCTCGCCCAGGCAAAGGCTGCGGGCGATCGCGCCGGCTCGGAACGGCAGCGCGCCGATCGGCTCGGCGCCGATAACGCGATGTCGCTCGAGGAGCGCGAGCGCCGCGCCGGCGCAGCAGCCGAGGCGACGGCGCACATCGACGCCGTCGCCGCCGCGCTCCGAGCCGCCGAACTCGATCTCGAGTTCACGCGGGTGGCATCGCCGATCGCCGGACGCGCCAGCCGCGCGCTGGTCACGCGCGGGAACCTCGTGACCGGCGGACAGGGAGAAGCGACGCTGCTCACGACCGTGGTGTCGGTCGATCCAATCTACGCGTCGTTCGACGCCGACGAGCAGACGTTCCTGCGCTATGGCGATCGGGTGCGGCGGCACGGCGGCGGCGCGTCGCCAGACCTGCCGATTCAGATGGCGCTGGCCGATGAACAGACTTTCCCGCACCACGGCTCGCTGCAGTTCCTCGACAATCGGCTCGATCCCTCGACCGGAACGATCAACGGACGTGCGATCTTTCGCAACCCGGACCATCGACTGACACCGGGCCTGTTCGTCCGCCTGCGCCTGCCGGGCACCGCGTCGTACCAGGGCGTGCTCGTCGAGGACGGCGCGGTCGGCACCGATCTCAATCGGCGGTTCGTGCTGGTTGTCGGTGCCGACAAGACGATCGCCTCGCGGACGGTCACGCTCGGCCCGATCATCGATGGGCTGCGCGTCGTGCGCGACGGGCTGAAGCCTGGGGAGCTGGTTGTCGTCAACGGCCTGCAGCGGGTGCGTCCCGGTGCTCAGGCGAATACGACCCTCGTCTCCATGGGTGAAGCCCGATGAAATTCTCCTCCTTCTTCATCACGCGGCCGATCTTCGCCATCGTCCTCTCGCTGCTGATTGTCGTGGGCGGATTGCTGGCGCTGCTCCGGCTGCCGATCAGCGAGTACCCCGGGGTCGTGCCGCCGACCGTTGTCGTGCGCGCAGCATTCCCCGGTGCGAACCCCAAGGTGATCGGCGAGACAGTCGCGTCTCCGCTGGAACAGCAGATGAACGGCGTGGACGGCTTGCTCTACATGTACTCGCAGGCCACGTCGGACGGCGCGCTCACGCTGACGATCACCTTCGCGCTCGGCACCGACCTCGATAACGCGCAGGTGCAGGTGCAGAACCGCGTCGCGCAGACGCTCCCGCGCCTGCCGCAGGACGTGCAGCGCATCGGCGTGACCACCGAGAAGGCCTCGCCCGATTTCATCATGGTCGTGCACCTCGTCTCGCCGGACGATCGCTACGACATGCTCTACCTGTCGAACTATGCGCATCTGCGAGTGAAGGACGAGATTACGCGCATCGGCGGCGTCGGAGCCGTCCAGGTGTTCGGCGCCGGCGAGTACAGCATGCGCGTCTGGCTCGATCCGAACCGGCTCGCGTCTCGGCACCTGACGACGAGCGACGTCGTGCGCGCGATCCGCGAGCAGAATATTCAGGTGGCAGCCGGCGTCCTCGGGGCACCGCCGGCGCCTTCCGACGCCACGTTCCAGCTGTCGATCAACACGCAAGGACGCCTCACCACCGAGTCTGAGTTCGGTAACATCGTCGTCCGCGCGACGGACGAGGGTCAGATCACGCGGCTGTCGGACGTCGCGCGCCTCGAACTCGGATCGAGCAGCTACTCGCTGCGGAGTCTGCTCAACAACAAGCCGGCGGTCGCGATGGGCATCTTCCAGCGACCCGGCACCAACGCGCTCCAGGCATCAGACGAAGTGCACGCGACGATGGAGCGCTTGAAGCAGAGTTTCCCGCCGGGGGTGGACTACCGGATCGTGTACGACCCCACCGTATTCGTCCGCGAGTCGATCAGGGCCGTCGCTCACACGCTGTTCGAAGCGATCCTCCTCGTCGTCCTTGTCGTGGTGATCTTCCTGCAGACCTGGCGCGCGTCGATCATTCCGCTGGTCGCGGTGCCGGTGTCCCTGGTCGGCACGTTTGCCGTGATGCTCGGCCTCGGCTTCTCGCTCAATACGCTTTCGCTGTTCGGCCTGGTCCTCGCCATCGGCATCGTCGTGGACGATGCGATCGTCGTGGTGGAGAACGTGGAGCGGCATATCGAGCTCGGGCAGCCTCCGCTGGAGGCGACGCGGCGCGCGATGGAGGAAGTGTCAGGCCCGATCATCGCGATCGCCCTGGTCCTGGGCGCGGTGTTCGTGCCGACCGCATTCATCAGCGGGCTCACGGGACAGTTCTACCGTCAATTCGCGTTGACGATTGCGATCTCGACGTTCATCTCGGCGTTCAACTCGCTGACCCTGAGCCCGGCGCTCGCCTCGCGGCTGCTGCGCGGACACGGCGCGCCGCGCGACGTCGTGCAACGTGGCATCGATCGCGTCTTCGGCTGGTTCTTCCGCGGATTCAACCGGGCGTTCACCAGCGGATCGTCGATGTACGCCGGGGGCGTCTCGCGGGTGTTGCGCGTGTCGGCCGTGGCGCTCGTGCTCTACGCCGGACTCCTCGGTCTCACGGGCGTTGGGTTTGCGAAAGTACCGCAGGGCTTCATTCCGCCACAGGATAAGGACTACCTGGTTGCGTTTGCGCAGCTGCCCGACGGAGCGACCCTGGATCGCACGGAACGCGTCGTCCGGCAGATGACGGCGCTGGCGCTCGCGCATCCGGGTGTGGCCAACTCGATCGCCTTTCCCGGCCTGTCTATCAACGGCTTCGTCAACGCGCCGAACACCGGCATCGCCTTCGTCGGGCTCAAGCCGTCGGACGAGCGGACGAAGATGCGCGGCATGGACGCCAACAGCATCGTCGGGGATCTGAACCAGCGGTTCGGCGGCATTCAGGACGCGTTTGTCGCGATCTTCCCGCCTCCGCCCGTCCAAGGTCTCGGGACGGTCGGTGGGTTCAAGTTGTACGTCGAAGATCGCGCAGGCCTCGGATTCGAGGAGTTGTATCGACAAGTGCAGCGCACGGCTGCTGACGGCCAAAAGGTACCGTCGCTGGCAGGATTGTTTTCGAGCTTCCAGGTGAGCGTACCGCAGATCGATGTGCAGGTCGATCGCGAGCGCGTGAAGTCCTACGGCATTCCCTTGACCGACGTCTTCGACACCCTCCAGGTGTATCTCGGCTCGCTTTACGCGAACGACTTCAACCGCTTCGGGCGGACCTACCAGGTGAACGTGCAGGCGGAGTCATCGTTCCGCATGCAGCCGGAACAGATCGCCCGGTTGAAGACGCGAAACACGCGAGGCGAGATGGTGCCGCTCGGATCGGTGCTGCACGTCAGCAGGACGTACGGGCCGGATCAGGTCATGCACTACAACGGCTATCCCGCCGCCGAGCTGAACGGCGGGCCGGCGCCGGGTCACAGCTCGGGCCAGGCGCAGGCGGCGATTGCCGATCTGCTCCATCGCACGCTGCCCAATGGCATGGCGTTCGAGTGGACCGAGCTCGCGTATCAGGATGCGGTCTCAGGCAACACGATGTTCCTGATCTTCCCGTTGTGCGTGTTGCTCGTCTACGGCGTCCTGGCGGCGCAGTACGAGAGCTGGTCACTGCCGATCACCGTGATTCTGATTGTGCCGATGACGCTGCTCTCGGCGGTCGCTGGCGTGTGGCTCACCGGCGGCGACAACAACATCTTCACGCAGATTAGCTTCCTCGTCCTCGCCGGCCTCGCCTGCAAGAACGCGATCCTGATCGTGGAGTTCGCGCGACAGCGCGAGGCCGAGGGCGCCGCCCGGCGCCCGGCGATTCTCGACGCCTGCCGGATCCGGCTGCGCCCGGTGCTCATGACGTCGGTGGCCTTCATCATGGGCGTCGTCCCGCTCGTGCTGGCGACGGGGCCCGGTGCCGAAGTACGGCGGGCGATGGGGATCGCGGTGTTCTCGGGCATGCTCGGCGTGACGATATTCGGCGTGTTCCTCACGCCTGTCTTCTACGTCACCGTTCGGGGTCTCGCGGATCGCGTGGCGCGCCGGCGGCAGCACGGCCTGGTCGCGTCACAGATGTCTGTTCAAGCGGAGGGTCACTGATCATGCGTGGTAACAAGTTCTTCATGATCGTGACGGCGCTGACCGTGGCCGGATGCGCCGTCCGAACCGCGCCGCCCGCCTCGACTCTTCCCCGGACGCCGTTGAGCACCTGGGATGCGTCGTTCGTCTCTGACGAGACCTACGATCCGCGGTGGTGGCGTCAGTTCCAGGACCCCGTCCTCGAAGCGCTCGAGGACGCCGCCGTCGATGCCAACCGTGATGTCCGTTCCGCACTTGCGCGATACGATCAGTCCCGGGCGGTGTTTGACGAGGATCGGCGCCGTCTCTATCCGACGGTGACGGCTGGCGCCTACGTGGATGTCCGCGAACAGGCGATTCCCGGATTCACCGACCAGCCGATTCGGACGAACACCTACCGGGTCGGCTTCGATGCGTCGTGGGAGCTCGATCTGTTCGGCCGCGTGCGAGCGGCGATCGCCGCCGCGTCCGCCAACGCGGAGAGCTTCGAGGCCGCGCTGGCGAACGTGCGGGTGAGCGTCGCCGCTGACGTGGGGTTCACCTACTTCGAGCTCCGCGGCATCCAGCAGCGGCTGTCGGTCCTCGATCGCAGCCTGACGAACCAGCGTGAGACGCTGCGCCTGACCGAAGTGCGTCGCGATGCGGGCTACGGCGAGGAGCAGGATGTCGCCAGCGCACGCGCTCGCGTGGCCGCGATTGAAGCCGACCTGCCGCCGCTGCGCGCGGCGTTTGCAGCGAGAGCGCATCGTCTCGCGGTTCTGGTCGGCCGGGCACCCGGGCAACTGACGGTGGACCTCGCGCCTCGTGCCTACCCGATCCTGGCGACGTCGATTGCGCTCGGTCCGCCCGACAAACTGTTGGACCGCCGCCCCGACGTTCGAGCGGCAGAGCGTCGCCTCGCCGCGATCGCCGCGAGGGAAGGGGTCGCAGCGGCCGATCTCTATCCCCGCATCACCCTGGCAGGCGCGCTCGGGCTGCTCGCGGGACGCGGCAACATTTTCGCCACCAGCGATTCACGAATGTGGGCCGTCACGCCGGCGCTGCAATGGAGTGCCTTCGATCTCGGAAGCGCGCGTGCGCGGCTTCGCGGCGCGCGAGCCGCGACGCAGGAGGGCCTCGCTCAATATGAGCAGACGATGCTGCTGGCGCTCGAAGAGACCGAGACGGCGCTCGTCGCCTACCGGCAACGGCAGGAGCGTCTCGTGAAGCTCACCGATGAAGCGCGCGAGAGCGCGCGGGCCGCGGCCATCGCGCGCGTGCGCTTTCGAGAGGGTCTCGCCGATTTTCTCCAGCTGCTCGACGCCGAGCGAACCGCCCTGCAGGCGGAAGACGGCGTCGCACAGGCGGAGGCCGACGTGTTCACGGGAATCGTCGGCCTCTATCGAGCGGTCGGGGGCGTGCAGTGACAAGAAGTGTGCGACTAGTTCTCGGCCGCCGCTGCCGCGGCGATTCCATCCAACTCCGCCACGGTCCTCGGCGACAGCGACACTGTCTCAGCCGCCAGGTTCTCGCGTAGGTGCGCGACCGACGAGGTACCGGGGATCAGCAGAATGTTTGGCGAGCGCTGCAACAGCCAAGCAAGTGCGACCTGCATCGGCGTCGCCCCGAGTTGCCCCGCGACGTCCGACAGCGTGGACGACTGCAGCGGTGTGAAACCGCCCAGTGGGAAGAACGGCACGTACGGGATGTGCTGCCTCGCCAGCTCGTCGATCAGAGCATCGTCTTCGCGGTGGGCCAGGTTGTAGTGGTTCTGCACGCAGACGATGCTGGTGATCGTCTGCGCCTCGATCACCTGTGCGACGGTGACGTTGCTCAAGCCAATATGGCGGATCAGTCCCTGGCGCTGGAGATCGGCCAGCACCGTCACCTCTCCGGCGATCGATCCCTCCGAGGGACCGTGGCCTGATCCCATCCTGCGGTAGTTGGCGATGTCGAGCGCCTCCAGCCCGAGATTGCGAAGGTTGTCGTGAACAGCCGCGGTCAGTTCTTTCGGCGAGATCGCCGGCTGCCACGATCCGTCCGCCGGCCGGCGGCCACCAAGCTTGGTGACGATGACCAGGTCCGGCGGATAGGGATGGAGCGCCTGGCGGATGATCTGATTGGTCACGTGCGGGCCGTAATAGTCCGACGTGTCGATATGGTTCACGCCGGCGGCAACGGCCGCGCGGAGCACGGCGAGGGCGGCGTCCGGATTCTTCGGCGGCCCATACACGCCGGGGCCGGCCAGCTGCATCGCACCGTATCCGATCCGGTGAACGGTCAGCGATGTGCCGGGGAACGTGAACCGGCCACCGAGCTTCACTTCGCTCATGAGGTGACTCCTTGCGGTCGGGCGTCCCATAGCGCGTCCGGCGCCACCTCGAAGTAATGACGCTGGGCGAGGTCGGCGAGCAGTCCCGGGTGCGTTGGCCGCCAGCCGAGCAGCGCCTGCGTCTGCGTGCTGGACGTCGGATTATCGAGCTGGGCGAACGCACCGAGAAAGCCCAGATGCCGGGCGGCGTCCTCCGCCGTGACGGCGATCGCCGGCACGCCAAGGCCGCGACCAATCGCTTCAGCGATCGCGCGAAACGGGACGCCCTGGTCCGCGACGCCGTGCAGCCGCGAGCCGGCGGGCGCGTGTTCCAGCGCCAGTCGGTACAGACGCGCAGTGTCGAGCGTGTGCACGGCCGGCCAGCGGCTCGACCCATCGCCGACGTAGGCGGCGGTGCGGTTCTTTCGTGCCATCGCGATCAGCGTTGGCACGAAGCCGTGATGATCGAGCGAGCTGTGCACCGTTGGTGCGAGTCGGATCACCGAAGATCGTACGCCCCGATCGGCCATTGCGATGACGGCGTTCTCCGAGTCGATCCGCGGTCCACCATCGAGATGGTCCTGTTCGGTGCCAACGCGGCCGACTGCGGCCCTCGTAAGCAGCAGCGTTCCCGACGTGCCGACGAACGGCTTGCCCGAGCCCTCGAGCGCGGCGCCGATCGCATCGACGGCGCGAAGGTCCGCGGCGGCAGCGCCGGCGAAGTCGCCGGTGAACGCCACGTCGTGCTTGAACGCCAGGTGGATGACGCCGTCCGCGGCGACCGCCGCATCCTGGAGTCCCGCGACGTCGTCGAGGTCGCCACGGCGTACCGTGGCGCCGGCAGCGGCGAGCACGGCCGCCGAGGCGTCGGAACGCGCCAGACCGACCACCTGATGGCCAGCTGCGAGAAGTTCGGGAACGACGGCGGAACCGATGTGGCCGGACGCGCCGGTGATGAATACACGCATGTTGATCTCCTGATGTCAGACTCTGACATCAACCATAGCATGTGATGTCAGTTTATGACAATCAGATCGGGTACCATGGATGAGATGGGCCGCTGGGAACCGAACGCGCGCGGACGGCTCGAGCAGGCTGCCATGGCGCTGTTCGAGACGCGCGGCTACGACCGTACGACCGTGGAGGAGATTGCCTCGCGCGCGGGCGTGACCGAACGCACCTTCTTCCGGTACTTTGCCGACAAGCGCGAAGTCCTGTTCGGTGGCGCGAAGGATCTCGAGCGGCTGATCGTCGACACCATCGTGAACGTTCCGGCCGCGACCGCACCGCTCGACGCAGTCATTGCGGCCCTCCAGGCGACGGCGTCCACGTTCGAGGAACGCCGCGGCTACGCACGCAAGCGGCGCGGCATCATCACCACTCACGCCGATCTTCAGGAACGCGAGCTGATCAAGCTGGCGTCATTGGCGTCCGCGATTGCAGTCAGCCTGCGTCAGCGTGCCGTGGCCGCCGCTGCTGCCGACCTGATCGCCGAGTTGGGAATCGCGATCTTCAGGAACGCGTTCGAGCGCTGGGTCGATGACAAAGAGCGGCGCCCCCTCTCGCGACACGTACAGGCGGCGGTTGACGAGCTCAAGGCCGTCGCCGCCGGCACGGGCACGTCGTCTTCGCGTCTGCGGACCGCGAACGCTTCGCGGCGCCCGTCCTCGAAAGGCCGCTAGGACGCGCGATCCGGTGCGGGCCGTGCTCCACCGAGTCGAGCACTGCAGTTCACGCACGGCGCTGCGCCGGGCCAATCGGCGTCGATGCCGCGCTCCCGAAGCACCGCCATCATGTCGTGGTGATTCATGTACATGACGATGTGCGTGGCGTCGCCGGCGTGTTCGAGCAGGAAGGTGGGCGAGAGCGCCGCCTAGCGCCACAGACCGTCGGGAATCGGCTTCGCCTCGACGACCTCGACCAGCACTGAGTCCGGTCCAGCGACGAAGAAGCTCTTCACACCATCCGGACGATCGGCAATCGGTTGCAGGATCGTTGCGCCAGCCGCCTTCATTCGGGCCAGCTCCGGCGCGATGTTCTCGTATGAGAACGCGATGTGATCGACCGCGCTGCCCTGCGTGTTCTGCAGCTGCCGTCCAGCCGGCAGGCGGTGCTCCGAGTCGGCATAGTAGTGATCTTTGTAGATGAACACGAAGCTCACGCCATCGAGTCGTGAGCTCGTTCCCCACCGCGCATTCGGATCGGTCGGACGGGGACTCCTTGCGGTCGCGGGAAATTTCATCCCGACCATCCGCTCGTACCAATCGGCCGTCGTCGCGATGTTGTCCACCGACAGGTGGACGTGGTTGAACAGGTGATTCTGATCGCCGGTATAGACCTCGGCGATCTCGCGATCGGGCCCGAAGACATAGAAAAACCAGTTGGACCCGAGCGGCGTGAGGGGGGTGTGGAACTGCGCCCCCTTTTCTTTCAGATGTGCGAATTCATTTGGGCCGTCGATGCCTGCCCAACCGATGTGGCGGATAGCTGTGGTCTCGAGATCCTTGGGCGTCTCGCTGACCCTGTTGATCAGGATGAAGCCGCGACTGACAAACAGCGCGTCCGTCGTGTCCTTGAACTTGACAGGCTGGGCGCCGAACGTGCTCTCGTAGAACTGCTGCGTCTTCAACGGGTTGGTTGAGTTGACGTGGACGTGGTGGAAATGCGCGGCCGGCGGCGCAGCGTTCTGAAACGCCGTCGCCGACGCGCCAACGACGACGAGCAGGCTGAGCGTGAGCACACGAATCGTGCGGCGCTGCTCACTGCCGGCATTCGCAACCTCAGAACTGAAACTGTGCACCAAATTTCACGTACCTCGCTTGCAGGATGTTCAGGGGCTTCAGCCAGGCTGAGCCGTATGTAGTGTTGATCGCGGCGGGTGGTTCGCCGGCATTCGACGTCGCGCCGACCGCCGCGTTCGAGTTGAACGCATTGAACAGGTCCGCCATGACCTGCAGCTTCTTCGAGCCCGCCACGTTGACGGTCTTCGCGAACCGGAAGTCCACCTGAGTTCGTCGCGGCGTGTATTCAGTGCCCGGCTGGATGAGCGGCACAACCCGCGACGTGTTCGCGCCACCCGACAACGCACGCCCGAGCGATCCATTGGCCGCCACATCAGCCTGCGTGATATTCCACTGGGCAAGCACCATCTGCCCCGGCAGGTTCTGCAGCACGCTGCTGATCTGGATCTTCTGCCACGGAAGCGTGTAGGCGCCGGTCAGCTTCAGTTGCGCAAGCCAGCTCGTGTTGTAGTTGCAATAGGCGAAGTTGGTCGCTGTGCCGGGATTGGACGGGTAGGTCGCCACCGTTGAAATTCCGAACTGCGTAGAGGGATTGTCGACAAACGCCGCGCAGTTGTTGAAGTGCGTGTTGCCGGTCGAGAATCCGCCAGTCATGAACAAGTCGCTGCGCACCCGGGCGTTGACTGAGAGATCGACACCGTTGAAGACCTGAGTCTGCTTGCCGTAGTTGTCCACGAACGTGACCAGGTTATGCGTGGCAAGCCCGAACTTCGCGGCCGAAATATCGTAGAGTCCGCACACCGGGTAACCTCCGCCGCCGGGCAGCCTGGGATCGGTCGGCGCAGTGACGCAATACGGCGAGAAATCGGCCGGGGTCACGTCGAGGTTGTCGGTCGTCGTGAAGTGACCGTACGCGCGACGGAAGTACGAAACCTCGGCCGAGACCCGTGACACGATTTCGTGACTGAGAGTCGTGGAGACTTCCCAATTGTTGGGTCGTTTGTCGAAGCCGGAGATCGTTGCCGGATCGTACTGGGTGGCGGCGTTGATCTGTCCGAAGGCGCTGTTACTGAGCGGGCCGAGCTCCGAAACCTGTGGGATGCCGTCGCCATTGGTGTCAACCCAGGATCGGGTGGCCGTGTTGACCGACGTGTTAATCGGATTCAGCAGCCGCGCGGTGCCGACCGTGGATGTCACTACGTAGCGGCTCAACGTGGCCTTCAGTGCGGTCTTTCCGTTCCCAAAGACGTCGTACGCCATCCCGAGCCGCGGCGACAGATCCTTGTAGTCAGGAACATTGTCGAGCTCGCCATACGTGCGGGGACCGATCCATGTACCGCCCGGAGCGCTCTGCGGATCCACGCGGTTGTTCAGATAGTCGAACCGCAGCCCGGCGTTGATCGTCAGGCGCTTCAGGGTCCACGTATCCTGTGCGTACAGCCCCAGGTCCGCCACCAGCACTTCGTGTGTGGTGTACGGCGTCGTGCGCACCGTGACCTGGAAAGGTTGACCGTTGCGCACGGTGAGCCCCGTGTCCTTGTTCGTCCAGATGTCGGTATCGGCGGGCCCGTTCTGCAGGGTCATCCCGACTTTCAGCGCATGCGATCCCGTCACGTAGTTGAGGGAACTGCGGTACGACCGCAGGGACGTGTAGTTGCGCGAGAACGTTCCCGAATACGCACGGAAGTTCACGCCGGTCGTCTGTTCGGTGACCGGATAGCCGAGGGAAGTCGCCGAATCCGTGACCGGCTCGCGCGTCCACGTCTCGTTCATGGCGCCAGCGGCGGCCTCGAACAGCAGCTTCGACGAGATTGTCGAGGTGAACCGAAGCGTCTCGAAGTTGTTCTTCGGCAGGTTCTGCAAATTGGACGCGTCCGGCTGCTCGGTGCTCACGAGCGTCCAGTGCTCAGTCTTGCGCGGGCCGATGTTCGCGTACCCCGACACTTTGTTCCTCGGGCTGATCTGCCACGTCAGGCGGATGTCGCTGCTCTCGTTCTGCTGGGTCTCCGTGCCTGGACGCGTGAGATCAGGCGTGAAGACGAACGTTGACTGGCTGGATTCGTAGAACGTGTTCGTTCGCACCTGCTCGTAGCCCCAATATCGATGCGCCGTCCAGAACCAGAGCTTGTCTTTCATGATTGGGCCGCCGATGGCAAAACTCGAGTCCCAAATCTTGCGGATGCTGTCCGCGGTCGTGATGCCCTGCGCACGTAGCGTGTCGTCGACGTTGTTTGCCTGCAGGTTGTTGTTCGCGAAATTTCCAAACGCCGAGCCGCTGAAGCGGTTGCCGCCTTCTTTCGGGATGATGTTCACGCGCACGCCGCCGCCGCCGACCTCCGATGAGATGGCGCCGAATTCATAGCTGAGCTCCTGCGTGGAGGCGTCGTTGGTCGACAACCCTGTGCAGGAATAGTTGCAGGCCATATTCGCGTTCATCAGGCCGTCGAGCTGCACGAGCCTGTCGTTGAAAGATCCGCCGTGCGCCTTCAGCTGATTCTGGTGCTCGCCCGCCGATCCGCCGACGTCGTTCTGATTGCTGTATACGCCGACGGTCATGATGCCGATCGTCGACCAGTTCTTCGAAGTCGGCATCGCGGCGATCACGTCCGCGCCGATCACCTGACGCTTGATCACGTTCTGGACGTCGACGACGGGTGACGCGGCGCTGACAACGACCGTTTCCTCGAGCGTGCCGACCCTCAGATCCGCGTTGACCGTCGCAGTGAACTGCGCCGGCAGTTCGATGCCTTCACGCTTGAAGGAGGTGAATCCTGTCAACGTGAACATGACTGTGTAGGCCCCTGGGCGCAGGTCGAGAATCTTGTACTCCCCCTTTGAGTCAGTGATCGCGGTCCGGCTCCGCTCGATGAGCGCGTCACTCGTTGCCTCGACCGTCACGCCGGGCAATACGGCTCCGGTCGCGTCCTTCACGACGCCAGCAATACCGGTCGTCTGGGCAAAGGCAGCCCCGGGCGAAACAACGAACCACAGCAGAGCTACGAAGGAGAGACCGATAACTCGTCGCATCGCGACCTCCTTGGTCGTGTTTTTTCGTCCGGCCGTGTTTGGCGACCGTAGACTAACGTCGTCCTGCCGGGAGGCAAGAAAGGAATTGTTAAAAGAGTGTTACCAGGCCGAAAATACGCCGGTGGCAGCCCCGATGCCTGACTACTTGTCCGGAAGCTTGAACACTCGCTGCACACCCTCCGGCCGCTGATCTGATGGCGCTGCAGCTCCTGATCGTCGAGGACGAGCGAACCATCCGAGAGCTGCTGCGCTCGCATTTCGAATTGGAAGGCTACGAGTGCGTCTCCGCTCCCGATGGACTCGACGCCCTCAAGATCGCGAATCGCCAGGCGTTCGACGTCATCCTCCTCGACGTCATGCTGCCGGGGATGGACGGACTTGCCGTCTGTCGTGCGATCAGGACCCACAGCCCTAATCGGGACGTCCCGATCCTGTTCCTCACGGCTCGGCGCGAGGAACCAGATAAGCTCGCGGGGTTCGGCCAGGGCGCTGACGACTACCTGACCAAGCCGTTCAGCATGAAGGAACTGAGCGCGCGTGTTGGCGCACTCACCCGGCGCGTCAGGAGGACGCCCGTCGATCCGCTGGCCTCGGCGCCGCCGCTTGTGGTCCGTGCCGTGCGACTCGACCCGGCGCGCCGAAGTGTGGCCGTTCGCGGGGTCGCGGTGCCGGTGACGCCGCACGAGTTCCGTTTGCTGTACCGGCTGGCCGCAAGTCCGGGTGAAGTCTTCACTCGCGAGCGCCTGCTCGCGGATATCTGGCAAGGCGAGGCGTACGTAACGGAACGGAGCATCGACACCCTCGTGCGCCGGCTGCGTCTGAAGATCGAGCCCGATCCAGCGGTCCCAACTTACATCCTTACGGTCTGGGGCGACGGATACAAAATCGCGGATGAGTAACGCGGCCCGTCTTGTTTGCGGATCGGCGCTCGTTGCTTCGTGCCTTGGCGGAGCAGCCGCGAGTGACCCGCCGACGTTCACAAGGGACATCGCACCGATCGTCTATACCCGCTGCGCCTCCTGTCATCAGCGCGACGGCGACGCGCCGTTCAGCCTCGTCAGCTACGACGAGGTCCGCCGACGCTCACGCCAGATCGCGGAGGTGACGGCGAAACGTATCATGCCGCCGTGGAAACCCGATGGCGATTCTCCGACGTTCGTCGGCACCCGCCGTTTGACCGTCGACGAGATCGGTGTGATCGACCGATGGGCCAGGGCCGGCGCACCTGAGGGTCGCCCCGAGGATCTCCCAACGCCGCCTGCGCCCACCGGCGGCTGGCTGTGGGGCACGCCCGATCTCGTGCTCACGCTCCCGACTTACACCTTGCGCGCCGACGGCATCGACGTCTTCCGCAATTTCGTGGTCCCCGTGCCCGGCCATGGCAATCGATACGTGCGAGGGTTGATTTTTCGGCCGGCGAACCGCGGCGTCCACCACGCGAACATCCGCGTCGATCGCACGCCGGCATCGCGCGCCCTGGACGATGCCGATCCGGCGCCCGGGTACGAGGGCATGATCCTGCACTCGGCGGACTATCCGGACGGTCAGTTTCTCGGATGGACGCCTGGACAGGCCGCCCCACCTTCGAACGACGCCGCATGGACGCTCGCCGGCGGCACTGACTTCGTCGTCCAGATGCACATGCGGCCGACCGGCCGCGTCGAGCAGATCGCACCGCTCATCGGACTCTACTTCGCGCCCGATCCACCGCGCCGAACGCCGGCGATTGTGCGGCTCGGTCGGCAGAATCTGGATATCCCGGCCGAGGCGCCGGCGTATCGAGTCACCGACACGTTTCAGTTGCCCGTCGATGCGCAGGTCGTTACCGTGCAGCCGCACGCGCATTACCGGGCGCGCGAAGTCGCCGCGTGGGCGACCACTCCTGACGGCTCCAGGATTCCGCTGATGCACATCAGCGACTGGGACTTCGGCTGGCAGGACCAATATCGGCTCGCCAATCCGATTCAGCTGCGGGCCAGGACCGTCCTGCAGATGACGTATGTCTTTGACAACTCGGCGAGGAACCCGCGAAATCCGAGTCAGCCGCCCTCGCGTGTGTCATGGGGCTGGCGCTCATCGGACGAAATGGCCGACGTGTGGATCCAGGTGCTGACCAGGGACGAGGCCGACCGGCGACTGTTCACCGAGGCCGCCCGGCGTAAGATGACCAAGGAGGACGCCGTCGGATCGGAGGTGTTGATTGCGCGCGATCCTGATTACGTTGCGCTCCGTAACGACGCGGCGCTCATCTATCGCGAACTTGGTCTGTTTGACCGCGCCTTGACGCACTTCGCCGCCGTCACCCGGTTGCAGCCGAATTCGGCCGTGGCGCACTACAACGAGGGTGTGACGCTTGAAGCGCTCGGCCGAGAGAGTCAGGCGGAAGCGGCGTACGCGCAGGCGATTCGCCTCGATCCGTCATACGCGAACGCGCACAACGCGATGGCCAACCTGTGGTACCGCCGTCAGCGACTCGACGAGGCGATCGCGGAGTATCGGGCAGCGCTGAAAAACGACAACACGATGGTGATGGCGCGCTGCAGCCTGGCGCGCGCGCTCATCGAAACGAACCGGCCAATGGACGCAGTCGCGGAGTATCGGTTGGCGCTGAACGTCGAAGCCGACTCAGTTCCGTGTCTGATCAACTTTGCCTGGCTCCTGAGCGCGCATCGTGAGGCGACGATTCGACGGCCAGCGGAGGCGATCCTCCTTGCCGAGCGTGCCGTGGCGCTGACCGATCGCGCCAATGCCGAGGCGTGGGATGCATTGGCTGCAGCATATGCCGCTGACGGCCGATTCGACGCCGCCATCGCTGCGGGTACGGCCGCGGTGCGGCTCGCCGAGCGGGCCCAGAATCCGGTGGGCGCCGCCGATATGCGCGACCGGCTGGCTCTGTATCGGCAGCGAATCGCGTTTATCGTCTTCGATCGATGATGCGCATTCAGGAGGACGTGACGCCCTTCGCGTGCGGAAGCAGCTCGCAGCCGCATCAGGCCATGCGCCGTGCGGCGCGAATGAGTCCGACCCCGAGGGACAGCACCGATGCCGCCATCAAGGCGGCGCCGAGATAGGCGAGATTCAGCAGGCCGTTCGGTGCCGTTGCCGTTGGCGACGCAACGGAAAGAAAGAACGCGCCCGGAATGAGAATCGCCGCGGTCGGGGTGCCGGTCCTGGCGATCCATTTCCAGAACGGCGATAGCGACGCCTCGTCCACATAACGCAGCATGACGAGTGACAGCACGAGATAGACGCCAGCGTGGGCGTGCCCGGCACGCCACAGGTTCTGACGCAGCGGATTGTCCGCGTACCCCGGCGTGTTGCCCACCAGAAAGTTGAGCAGGGACACACCTCCATACATCACGGATGGCAGCACGACCAGGATGATGCCCGCTGACATTCGCGACTCTTTCGACATGATGGCTCCTTCAAAATGTCCGTGTGTGTAGGCCTG